>NZ_AP027141.1:2700000-3000000 GCF_027943945.1 Microbacterium terricola
GACGCTGGCGGCCTCACGGCTGCCCGGCCAGCATCAGCGGCTGCGCCGGATGCTGGCCGACCGCGTGCTGCGCATCACGGTGAAGCCGTTCATGGACATCAACACGATGATCGAGGAGCGCCTCACGCAGTGCTGCGTCCACGTGGCCACAGTCAACGAGACGACCGACGCCCATCAGTGCGCTCCCTTCTGCGCGGTGCAGGCCTGGGCGCCGCTCTCACGCACCCGCATCTCGACCGCGACCGGCGGCACGCGCAGGCAGATCCCGGTGACGGTGTCATGAGCGCCGCCGACTACAGCCACCTCAACCAGCGCGACGACTCGGTCGGCGCCCCGGTCGTTCCGTTCGATCCGCTGCGGCTGTGCGTCTTCACCACCGTCGCGGCGATCACCGCGATCCTCGGCCCCATCGCGGTGCTCGCGTTCGCCGGCATCGCGATCGCCGGCTACGCACGCGCCCGGCGGGCGGGGCTCCTGCGCTCGCGCTGCAAGCTGGGCGACACGCGGCTCGTGCTCCTGTACCTGTCGGTGATCGCCGTGCTCGCCGCGGTCGCTATCCCGTTCTGGGTCATGCTCTGGATCGGGATGCTGGGCTGAACCGTGTTCCCGACGCTGCAGGACCTCGCACCCTGGCTCCCCCCGCTGGGAACGCACTCGGTCTTCGTGGCTCTCGGGCTGGCGGCGGCCGGCATCGTCTTCCTCATCGAGCGCCGTCGGCGCGGGGTGACCGATCCCCGCATCCCGTACATCGTGCTCGGCGCCCTCGCGGGCGCCGCGCTCCTCTCCCGGCTCGGCACCTGGGCGCAGCACCTCGATCCTTCGAAGAACCTCAGCCTCATCGACCAGCTCGCCTACGGCAACGCGTCCATGCTGAGCGCCCTCGTGGGGGCGTGGCTGGGCGTGCACGTGGCGAAGCGGATCGTCCGCTACAAGCCGCGCACGGGCGACCTGTTCGCACCCGCAGTCGCGCTCGCGATGGTGATCGGACGCGTCGGCTGCTACCTGACGGAGGCGCCGGGCGGCGTGCCGCTGAACGCGAGCTTCCTCGTCGAGATCCTCTTCCACGCGATCGCGTTCGCGCTGCTCTGGTTCTGGCTGCGCCACCGCGACATCGCCGCCGGCGAGACGCTGACGCTGTACATCGCGGCGTACGGGATCTTCCGCTTCTGCATCGAGTTCGTCCGAGGGAACGATGTGGCGTGGATGGGACTTACCCGCCCGCAGCTCTTCCTCCTCATCACTATTCCGATCCTGCTGGCCCGGATCGCCTGGATGGGCGCCCACGGCCGGTTCACCGAGCACAGCCCAGCACCCGTCGAGAGGACAGCACCGCATGAGCAGCACGCCTGACGACTCAGAAGGGGCGACGGAGCCGGAGGAACCAGCTCCGCCGTATCGTCCGCCGGCGCCGGGCCCCGCCGCATCACCGCCACCCGCGTTCACGCCTGCACCGATCGAGCCGCCCGAGACGCCTCCCGATCGGCAGGGAGGTCTCGGTGTCGGCGCAGGTGTGGGCATCGGCTGCGGGCTCTACGTGATCGGCGGGCTCCTGGTGATCAGCGGTCTGACTGCCGCGTCCCTGTGGGGCGTCTGGGGCTTCGTGCTGCCCTTCATCGTCATCCTGGTCGCAGGGGCGGTCATGATGTTCTTCCCGAAGACGCGGCGCATGGCCACCGGCATCCTGATCGTGTCGGCGGGCGCCTGGCTCGTCGTGATCGGCCCGTGCCTCGCGCTCCTCGGTGGGATGTCGATGTGATGGGTCAGCGACCCGAGTACGCCTCGCTCACCCATCGCGCATAGGCGTCCCACGGCGCGGCGGTGCCGGCGGCCGCGGTCACGTCGGCCACGTGCGCGAGGAGCGGGGGTGCGGCCGTGAACCATTCGCCGCCCTCGCGCAGCTCGGCGAACTGCACATGCCGCCGGCGCTCCAGCATCCGTCCCCCTCGTTCGAAGGCCAGCAGCTCCTCGTGCCAGATCGCCGCCAGGCGCTGCTTCGGATTCGCCGACGTGCCGATCTTGATGCGCTCGCGATAGCGGAGGTAGTAGACCACCTCGATGCGCGGCGGTGGCAGATCGGAGTCCGGCACGTCGCCGACGCGCCAGTCGCAGACCCCGCAGTGCCAGCCGTCGGTTCGGCGCACGCCGACCATCGCGCCGCACAGGATGCAGCGCCCCGGCATCGATCCGGCGGTGGGCACGCCGTGAGCCTACGTGCCGGTTCCGACACGACCGGGCGTCGGAGGTGCGAGAGTGATTCCATGCGCATCGCGGTGACAGGCGGATCAGGCAAGCTCGGCAGGGTCGTCGTGGAGCACCTCCGTGCCCGCGGCGACGAGGTCGTCAATCTCGACAGGACCGGCGAGCGCGGGCCGGGCTTCGTGAACGTCGACCTGCGCGACTACGGGCAGGTCGTCGACGCGCTCACCGCCGTCAACGATCAGCACGACGGCGTCGACGCCCTCGTGCACCTCGCGGCCATCCCCGCACCCGGCATCCTCAGCGATGTGGCGACGTTCCACAGCAACATCGCCACCACCTTCAATGTGTTCTGGGCTGCCCGGCGCCTCGGCATCCGCCGCATCGTGTACGCCTCCAGCGAGACGGTCCTGGGGCTGCCGTTCGATGCTCCGCCGCCGTACATCCCGGTCGACGAGGAGTACGAGCCGCGACCGGAGTCGGTGTACTCGCTGGTCAAGGTGCTCGAGGAGCGGATGGCACGCGAGCTCGTGCGCTGGGAGCCCGACACCTCGATCACCGCCCTCCGGTTCTCGAACGTGATGGCGCCGGAGGACTACGCCGAGTTCCCCGACTTCGACGCCGACGCCCGGCGCCGCAAGTGGAACCTGTGGGGGTACATCGACGCACGCGACGGCGCGCAGGCCGTCGAGCGGGCAGTGGATGCTGCGGCCCCCGGCTTCGACTGCTTCATCATCGCGGCGGCCGACACCGTCATGACCCGCCCGAACGCCGAACTGGTCGCCGAGGTCTACCCAGGGGTCCCGTTCCGCGAGGATGTCGGACCGAACGAGACCCTCCTGTCGATCGACAAGGCGCGGCGGGTGCTCGGCTACGCGCCGCGCCACTCCTGGCGTGACGAGGTCGGCTGACCCGGGACGCTCAGCCGATGCGGCGCGCCGCGAGCCACCGCACCATGTCGGGGTCGCGGTGGTCGAAGAACTGCGACGTGCCGGTGTCGAGCGTGCGAATCCGCTCCATCTCGTCGGCCGTGAGCGTGAAGTCGAAGACGTCGATGTTCTCAGCCATGCGCTCCGGCTTCACGGACTTGGGAATCACCACCACATCGCGCTGGATCATCCACCGCAGCACGACCTGCGCCACCGACTTCCCGTGCCCGTGACCGATCTCGCTCAGCAGCGGATTCGTGAACAGGTCGTTCTTCCCCTCGGCGAACGGCCCCCACGACTCGTGCTGGATGCCCTCCGCTGCCAGGACCTCGTGCGCCTGCACCTGCTGGTGGAACGGGTGCGTCTCGATCTGGTTCACCGCCGGTGCCACCTCGCTGTTCAGCACCAGGTCGAGCAGGCGGTCGGGTGCGAAGTTCGACACCCCGATCGCCCTGGCACGACCGTCGCGGTGCACGTTCTCCATCGCGCGCCACTGCCCGTAGTAGTCGCCGAACGGCTGGTGGATCAGGTACAGGTCGACGTAGTCCAGCCCGAGCTTCTGCAGCGACGCGTCGAACGACCGGGCCGTGTTCTCCTCGGCGGGCGCATCCTGCACCCACAGCTTCGTGGTGATGAACAGCTCTTGGCGCGGCACTCCGCTCTTCGCGATCGCCGCGCCCACGGACTCCTCGTTCCCGTAGGCCGCTGCGGTGTCGATCAGCCGGTAGCCCGCCTCGAGGGCGTGGGCGACAGCATCCTCCGTCTCCTCCGGCCCGACCTGGAAGACGCCGAATCCGAGGATCGGCATCTCCGCGCCGGTGTTGAGCGTCACAGTCTGCATGGGGTTCCTTTCACGGCGTCCGCGAAGAGCGGATGCTGCCAGTACCAGTGCACCGGACGCCCGCGCGACGAGGAAGGCCTTGACAGGACCCCCTTCTGCGAGCGGTGCGCACCACGGTACGTTGACCGCAGCAACGTCGCTCTGGAGGAAGCATGCCCGAGAAAGCACCATCCGAATCCGAGGCGATCGACCACGTCGTCCATCGACTGCGGGAGCGCTTTCCCGATGTCCCCGAGGCGGAGGTCGTGGCCGCGGTCAGAGCGGCGCACGCGTCGATGGACGATGCGAGGGTGCGCGACTTCGTGCCGGTGCTCGTCGAGCGCGCCGCGAAGACCACGCTCAAGGCGAGGTCGAGCTAGGAGCACCGCGAGGCGCTAGCGTCGGGGCTGTGCGCAGTGGGCCGAGCGGGACTCCGGGAGAGGTGCTGCGCGCATTCCTCCGGCTCGGCGTCACCTCGTTCGGCGGCCCGATCGCGCACCTCGGCTTCTTCCGCGACGAACTGGTCGCCCGCCGCCGCTGGGTGACCGACGACGACTACGCCGAACTCGTCACGGTGAGCCAGTTCCTGCCGGGGCCGGCGTCGAGCCAGGTCGGGTTCGGAATGGGCCTGGTCCGGGCAGGCACTCTCGGGGCACTGGCCGCCTGGGTCGCGTTCACCCTGCCCTCGGCGATCCTCATGGTGGCATTCGCGTATGCGGGGCCCCTGCTCGACACCCTCACCGGCAGCGGCATCCTGGCGGGGCTGAAGGTCGTCGCGGTCGCGGTCGTCGCGCAGGCGGTCTGGGGGATGGCTCGCACGCTGACCCCCGACGCGCGTCGCGCAGGCATCGCGGTCGCCGCAGCCGTCGGCGTGCTCCTGTTCGCCGGCTCGCTGGGCCAGGTCGTCGCGATCCTGCTCGGCGCGCTCGCCGGACTCGCGCTGTGCCGCACGGGGCCGGCGGTGGCCGCGCACCGACTGGTGTTCCCCGTCACACGCGCCGCGGGCATCGTGTGCCTGGCCGTGTTCGGCCTGCTGCTCGTCACCCTGCCGATCGCCGCCGCACTGAGCGACAGCCTCGCCGTCGAGGTGGCGGACCGCTTCTACCGGGCGGGCGCGCTGGTGTTCGGCGGCGGCCATGTCGTTCTGCCGCTGCTCCAGGCGGAGGTCGTGACCGGCGGATGGGTGAGCCCCGAGCAGTTCCTGGCGGGCTACGCGGCTGCGCAGGCGCTTCCGGGGCCGCTGTTCACGTTCGCCGCCTACCTCGGGGCGCTCGCGGCGCCCGGCGCCCTCGGCCTCCTCACCGCCGCGATCGCGCTCATCGCGGTGTTCCTGCCGGGGCTGCTGCTCCTCGTCGGCGTGCTGCCGTTCTGGAATCGCTTCTCCGCTGCGCCGTCCGCGCAGGCCGCGATCCGCGGGGCCAACGCCGCGGTCGTCGGCATCCTCGCGGCGGCTCTCTACGATCCGGTGTTCGTGACCGCGGTGGTCGGTCCGGCGACATTCGCGCTCGCCCTGATCTGCTTCGTGCTGCTCGTGGCCTGGCGCGTCCCGCCGTGGGCGGTCGTCCTCGTCGGCGCGGCCGGCGGACTGGTCATCGCGCTCGCACAGGCGTGAGACGCCGGCCCGACCTGGCGGCCCTGGTTGCGCCGCGCGACAATGACGGCATGGCAGAGATCAAGACGCAGCCGACCGACGCCGATGTGGACGCCTTCCTCGAGGCTGCGACGCCGGCACGCCGGCGGGCGGACGGCCTCGTACTGGCAGACGTCTTCCATGAGGTCACGGGCGCCGAGCCGGTGCTGTGGGGACCGACGATGATCGGCTACGGCAGCTACCGGTACGTCTCGCCGTCCGACCCCAAGCGTCAGGGCGACTGGCCGAAGACCGGCTTCTCCCCGCGGAAGGCGCAGCTCTCGCTCTACGGATTGAAGGATCTGCCGGAGGGCGCGGCGCTGCTCCCCCAGCTGGGCAGGTACACCGAGGGTGCCGGCTGCGTCTACGTGCGGACGCTCGACGACATCGACCTCGACGTCCTGCGTCGTCTGATCGCGATCGCCTGGACACGCGAGGACGACAAGCCGGCTTGACGCGCGCCGACGGGGGTCAGAGCGCCGGGCGCTGCATCCGATTCGACAGGCTCGAGCCGGCGAGCACTCCCAGCGCGATCGCGACCATCGTCGCCAGCGTCGCGACCAGCGAGGTCGACGCCGCGGCGTCGCCGCCGAGGACATCCGCCACTCCGACGAGTCCGAGCGCGCCGGGCACCAGCAGCCAGAACGCGGGCGTGAAACTGACGAGGGCCGCCGGGCCCGACGGCTGCCGTGCGACGAGCGCGGTCACCGGGGTCACGCACAGAGCGCCTACGAACGCCGAGAACACTCCGCCCAGGAGCAGGCCGCCGAGCACCTGGGTGGCGTAGGCGATGTAGAGCACGAGCAGGATCCACGGCAGCGACCGGCGGGGCGCGCTGCGATGCACGGAGATCGCGACGCCGAAGACGGCGACGGCGACCCACGGCGCGACCGGGCCGAGCAGCTCGGCCTTGGCAGTGAGATCGATGTCGGAGACCCCGACCAGCGCACCGGCGGTCACGACGCCGGCGCCCAGGAGGACGAGCTGCATGGCCCCCGCCGCGGCACGGCCGGCGCCGGACATCATCTGGCCCGTCGACAGTTCCAGGACCGCCGTGGTCAGCAGCGCCCCGGGCAGCAGGACGACGAGCGGCGCGAGCAGTGCCGCGACGATGCCCGAGCCCCAGCCGGCGCGCAGGAGTGAGAACACCGCGAACGCCACGACGAAGGCGATCGCGACCGTGATCAGGGCACCGTAGCGGCGCGGCACGCGCTCGCTCACGAGCAGCGCCGCTCCGGCGACGAGTCCGAGCGCTGCGGCCAGCGCAACCCCGGCCCACGAGGCGCCGAGCAGCACCGAGAGGGCGGCGCTCAGGAAGGCGTACGCCACGACGCGCACGACGCGCCCGTACGCGGGCGGCATCGCGCGGATGCGCTCGATGCGCTCGATGGTGGACCGGGGGTCGAGCACTCCGGTGCGCGCAGCATCCACCGTCCGCTGCACCTCGTCGATCTGCGAGAAGAGGAGCTGACCCTCGCTGCTCACCGACGTGCCGGTGCGGTGCTGTCCCTGACCGCGCGCCGAGACGAGGAGCGCATTCGGGAAGACCACCACCTGGCTCTCGGGCAGACCGTTCGCGCGGGCGATGTCGGCGAGCACGTCCTGCACGGTCTCAACCGAGTACCCGGCCTGGGTCATGGCGATGCCCACCGCCTCGGCCGCGGCGAGAGCGCTCGCGGCGTCAGGCGCGTCGGTCGCCGCGATGGGCGTCGATCCGGTGATCCGGGCGGCGCGCGCGCTGATCGCGATGTCGCGGACGGCGCGGCGTCGCGTCGCGAGGAGGATGATCGCCGCGACGATGAGGACTGCGACCGCGACCCACGCGGAGATCACGGGAGGCGCTCGTTCGCCCGGTCAGGTGCCATACCTGTATCTTGCGCGACGCCGGTCACCGCCGTCGCGATCGCCGCACCCGGGTGGCAGGCTGGGCCCGTGGCCTCGGACCTGCTGATCGGCGAGAGTCGCGGCGTCGTGCTGCGGCACTTCACCGTGTCGGATCTGCCCGCCTACCGCGAATGGCTGCAGCCAGGTCAGGAGTGGCAGCGGTGGGACGGCCCCTACAACCCCGTCCGGCAGCCCGCCGAGATCGACGCCGGCATCGAGCGCCTGCGCGGACGCATCGTCGACGGCACGCTGCGCGCCGCGCCGATCGAACGCGCGGTCGTCGCCGCGTCCGACGACCCCACCGGCCTGATGGGAATGGTGTCGTGGCACTGGGAGGCCGAGGAGTCGGACTGGCGCCGGATGGGCGTCACCGTCTTCGACCCCGCCGCGCGCGGGCGGGGATCGGGCACCGAGGCGCTCCGGATCTGGACCGACTACCTGTTCGCGCACACGGACGCCGTGCGGCTCGACTTCTCGACCTGGTCGGGCAACACGCGGATGCTCGGCGTCGGCCACCGGCTCGGATTCACCGAGGAGGCGCGCTTCCGCAACGCCCGCGAGGTGCGCGGTGAGCGGTACGACTCCGTCGTGATGGGAGTCCTGCGCGCGGAGTGGCTCGCGCAGGGCGGCCACTCCGCGCTCACGTAGGTCAGCCGCCGATCTCGAAGACGGGCGCCGTCTGCACCGAGCCGAAGATGTCGAACAGGGTCGAGATCTGCGTCCAGGCGATGCCGAACCACACGTCATCGGTGCCCGACCAGCGCCGGATCCGGATGTCGTAGCTCTCGCCCGCCTTCGCGTCGAACTCGGCGATCTCGTAGCTGTTGTCCCACGACATGCTGGACGCGACGAGCGAGCCGGACGAGTCGCGGACTTCCAGGTCGAGGTCGACGGTCAGCGTGTTCTGGTAGATCGACAGGAACAGGATGTCGGTGCGCGTCGCCTTCGAATCCCATGCCAGCGCGACCTTCACGTGCGACCCGAAGAACAGCGGCGTCCGCGGCGTCGTGATCCGATAGCGGAATGCCGTGCGCCCGGAGCCGTCGAGGTCCGCCGAACGCAGCGTCCCGACGTCGAAGCCGCGCAGCGCCCCCGCGTTGTCGCGATTCTGCCTCGCCCGCGCGATCGAAGTCGATCGCCCCGCGTCGGCCGTGCCCGCACCGTCGCGCGCGTCGACACCCGCCGACAGGTCGGCCCGCCAGCGCCCGCCGCTCGGGTTGCGCCACGCGCCCGCCATCAGCACGGCACGGGTCCCCTCCGGCCAGGACTTCAGCACCGGCGCCGCCTCCTGCACGCATGCGGCGATCCCGGCGACCGCGGGGGCCGCGAAGCTCGTGCCGCTGTCGGTGAGCCCGACGACCGTCACGCCGACGCCGTTGCCGGCGATCTCAGGCAGCTCCCGATCCCCGTGCGTCGACTTCGGGTTGCGGAACACCGAGCTCGTCGCCATGGCGCTCGCGGTGTCATCGTGGCTGCCAACCGTGAGCCGGTTGTAGCCCTTGTGGTTGACGAACTCGGTCGACGTGCCGTTGCCCGCGGCCTCCACGATCGTGGGGAACGGCCAGTGCAGCGCCAGCCAGTCCTTGTAGTTGTCGTCGTGCGACAGCGAGTCGCTGGTCTGCTCGGCCGAACGGTGGAAGCTCTGACTGATCACCGTGCAGCCCTCGTCCTGCGCGGCCCAGCGGATCGCGTCGAGGTCGTAGCTGTTCGCCGAGAACAGGTTGGCGTCCGGCGCGTGACCGTGCGGACGGTTGGGCTGGCTGTTGCGGATGATCCCGTGGGTCATCCGAGCGTGGCTGCTCGTCGATCCCGGCGTCTCGAAGCGCCCGGAGATCACCAGGTTCGTGGTGACGTCGGGGCCCTGCTCGTACACCGCGACGTCGACGCCTGCGCCGGTGAACCCGGCGGTGTGCGCGTCGTCGCTGTTGTGGATGGCGATCGAGTCGTTCAGGTCGTCGATGCCCTCGCGGTCGTGGCGGAAGACCCCGGCAACGAGGTCGTGCTCCGCGAGCTTGCGGACGGCCTCAGCAGGCATGCGCCCGTAGACGACCGGCGCTGCCTGGTCGATCCGCTCGGGTTCGAGCCCGTACTCCCTGCCCACGTCGGCGAGCTTCTCGCCGAGAGCGGCCCACTGCTTCCGCGCCGCGGCGTCGACCCGACTCGGCTTGCGCGTCTGGCGCCGATCGGACTTCTCGGGCTCGGGCACGTCCACGTCGCGCGTCGACGCCCACACCGCGACGTCGACCTCGCCGCCCTGCTCGAGCTGCTCGAACAGGGCCGGCTCGACCCGGCCGTAGCGCTCTTGCCGACGCTGGGCGAGGCCCGCGAGCTCCTCGTCGATGTCGACGCGCTCCCCCACCTGGTCGAACGCGAGCACTTCCGCCTTCTCGCCGTCCCTGGTCACCGCTTTGAATACGTCGCGGAACTCGCCCTCGACGCCGGCTCCCATCGGCAGCGACTCGATGTCGAGTTCGCCGATGCGGATGCGGGTCGCGTGCAGCACGGCGAGGCTCTCGTCGAGGGGCGCGGGCGTGTCGACGACGATCACGTCGAACGCAGCATCCTGCCGGCCCTTCTCCTTCCCGAGCGAGGGGATGCCGCTGACGAGGACGGTGTGACCGCCGATCGCGAGCCCTGATGTATCGATGACGAGCGCGTCGCCCTCGTATGAGACGTCGGCGGCGCCGGCGCCCGTGACGCGGACGCCGTGCGCGTCACGCTCGGTGAAGTCTCCGGCGATGCGGATGCGGCGCCCCCGGCGCACGATCTCGCCGGAGGCGATGTCTGCCACAGGGACCGAGCCCCCGTTGCGGATACTGCGGGCCATGTCTGTCTCCTCACCCAGGGCACGCCGGAGATGGCGTGCATCACGGATGAGGAGTGTCCGGCGGCGCCGGTGATACCGCGCCGGCGGGGTGTCAGCGCTTCTGGAGCTCTTCGGCGAGCATCACGAGGATGCCGCTGGGCCCACGGAGGTAGGTCAGCTTGTACACGTCCTGATAGGTGGCGACCCCGCGCAGCGGGTGGCACCCGTGCCGCGCGGCGATCGCGAGCGCCTCGTCGATGTCATCGACGGAGAACGCGACCCGGTGCATGCCGATCTCGTTGGGGACGGTGGGCTTCGTCTCGATCGCGTCGGGGTGGATGTACTCGAAGAGCTCGAGAGTCCCGTGGCCGTCCGGCGTCTGGAGCATCGCGATGCGGGCGTGGTTGCCGTCCAGGCCGACGGCGGTGTCGGTCCACTCGCCGCTGACCGTGTCGCGTCCGATCACGGTGAGACCGAGATCGGTGAAGAACGCGATCGCGGCCTCGAGGTCGCGGACGGCGATGCCGACGTTCTCCAGCTTGATGGGCACGCGTGCATGCTACTCCGCCGCGCGTCGCCGGATCACTCGAGCGCGTCGCGCGCGGAATGCGCCGCCGAGGCGGCCGCACGGGCGGCTTCGTCGGCGGCGTCCCACTGCTGGGCGGCTTCCGCGAGCTCGGCGGCCGCCTGTTCCTGCTCGGCCTCCACGCGCGCGAGGTCGCGCCGCAGCTCCGTGACGCGCTCGTCGAGCCGCTCGACGCGCTCCTGCACCTTGTCACGGCGCGTCGCGATCCTGGCGCGCTCCCGGTCGGCCTGCTCCGCTGCATGCTCGGCGTCGCGCACCGCCTTCTCCGCGGCCTTGCGGGCACGGCGCTCGGCGAGATCGTCGGTCGCGACGACCGGCGACCCGGCGGGCTGGGAGCCCTCGAGCGCGTCGCCGAGATCGACGCCGCCGAATCCCGCGGCTTCGAGCGGCCGCACCAGCCGCGCACTGAGCACCGCGGCCGCGGCATCGGCGTCGATCATGGCGGCGTTCAGGGTCTGCTCGACCTCCGTGCGGGCGGACGCGCTGACCTGCACTCCATGCTCGGCCGCCCGGTCGACAGCCTGCGCCGCGAGCGCCGCCACCAGCTGTCGCCGCTGTCCGCCGAGTCTCGACAGCTCGGCCGCGTCGAGGTCGTCCTGGGCCTCGCGCAGCGATGCCGCGAGCTCGAGCGCCTCGCCGAGCAGGCCCTCGCGCGCCAGCAGATCGACCGTCCACGCGGAGACGGAGGGCTTGCGGAGCGCCTTGATGCGCGCAGCCAGCTCCTTCGGCGCCTGACGCGCGCGGTCTGTGCGCGCCGCCGTGAATTCTGCCGGGGTCACGGTGAGCAGCTCGACGACGATCGCATCGAGATCATCATCGGAGCGCTCAGCCATGCGCACCATTCTCGCTCGCGAGCCTCAGCTGTCGTACTCCACCTCGCGACGGCACGCCGCGACAGTGAGCGGCCCGCTCGGATGTGGGGGCGATCCGGGCGGGCCGTCGGCTCGGTCAGGCAGCGGGGACGAGCACCCGATCGATGGTGTGGATCACGCCGTTCGACGCCTTGATGTTCAGCCCCCACAGCACGAGCCGGGGGTTCTTCAGCGAGGGCGTCTCGTCGCGCAGCGTGAGGCCACGCGGTTCGACGATTCCACCGTTGGCCATCGTGAGCGACCGGGAGAACAGCACCTTGAGGGGGCTGAGCTTCTTTCCGGCGACCACGTGGTAGAGCAGGATGTTCGCGATCTGGTCGGTCGTGAACGTGCTGGTGATCGCTGTGAGCGCCGCTGCCTCGGAATCCGGAGTGGTGCCGGTGAGGTCGCGCACGAGACGCAGGAAGGCCCGGTCGTTGGGAGCGAAGACCGTGTACTTCGTGCTGGTGTCGGAGAGCGCGCCGTCGAGACCCGTCGCGAGGACGGCCTGGACGAGGATGTCGTAGTCCCACGAGTTGCTGTCGGGGGCGCCGCCGCCGGATGCGGCTACCGCCACGTCGACGATCGTGCCGGGCGAACTCGACCCGCCGGTCGCCTGCGCCGGCGTCGAGGCGAACACGAGTGCGGCGGTGGCGATCGCCGCGATGGCAAGGCGCATTCTTGTCTTCATCATTCAGCTCCTTCGGTGATGTGAGAGACGGCCTGCGGGACCCGCAGGCCGTCACAGGGTTATTCCGCCCGGAGGACGCCGGCGGATGCACTCGGACACGATGTCGTGACAGGTGCATCCGAATCCGCGTCCGCCGGGGAACATACTGAAGAGGACGATGCGCGGGCAGGTGACGTGATCGCATCCTCGCGACGAGGCGAAGAGGTCGGCATTGGACGAGACGGCGGAGCAGGCGCTCGACGCGCGCTTCGTCGCGGGCGACGAAGACGCTCTCGCCCAGATCTATCGACGCTGGTCGCCGGTCGTCTTCACGCTCGCCCTGCGCTCGCTCGGAGACCGCAGCGACGCCGAGGACGTCACTCAGCGGGTGTTCGTCTCGGCGTGGACCTCGCGCTCCTCCTTCGATCCCGCCAAGGCGCGGCTGTCGACGTGGCTCATCGCGATCACCCGCCGGCGCATCGCCGACATGCACGAATCGCGCACCAAGATCAGAGCGGTGCAGGCGGAGCTCGAGCGCATGACGCGCCCCGACGACCTGGTGCGGGAGCTGCCCGATCTCGCCGATTCGATCCTTCTCGCCGACGAGATCGAACGGCTCGAGCCGGACGCGCAGCGGGTCATGCGACTCGCCTTCTTCGACGACCTCACTCATGAGCTGATCGCGACCAGACTGGACATGCCGCTGGGAACCGTCAAGAGCCACATCCGCCGGAGCCTCATCCGCCTGCGCGGCAGATTGGAGGCCGCCCGTGTCGCACCTTGACCCCGACCAGCTGGCGCTGCTCGCGCTCGGCGAACCGGTCGGCTCACCCGAAGACCTCGCGCACCTGGCGTCCTGCCGCCAGTGCTCCGACGAGCTGGCGCAGCTGAGCCGCACTGTGCAGATCGCCCGCTCCACGATCAGCGACGATGAGCTCGAGTCGCCGCCCCCGCAGGTCTGGGCAGGCATCGCCGCCGAGCTCGGGCTCGGTGCCGCCGAGCCTGAAACCACCCGAGCGCCCCGGCGCGGGGTGCGCACCGCCTGGATCCTCGCCGCCGCACTCGTGGCCGTCGCAGGGATCGGTGCGGGGATCTGGGCCGTCGTGGTACCGCCCGCACCCGTGACGGTCGCCAGCGCGACCCTCGACGCCTTCCCCGACCACCCCACCGCCGCCGGCACCGCGGATGTCGACCGCACCGCCGACGGGACTCGAAGGCTCGTCGTCACACTCGACGCGAGCACGCCCGAGACGGAGTACCGGGAGGTGTGGCTGATCCGCAACGACGCGCAGGCGCTCATCAGCCTCGGCGTGCTCGACGGAGACGAGGGCTCCTTCCCCATCCCCGACGGCGTCGACCTCGCGGAGTACAGCCTGGTCGACATCTCCGTCGAGCCTCTCGACGGGGATCCGGCGCACTCCGGCGACTCGATCGTCCGCGGTGAGCTGGTGCAGCGGGGGTAGCGGGGAGCGGGTCCGCGCCCGTCTACGGGCTCGGCGTCGCGTCGAGAGCGGCCGCCAGGTAGTCGACTGCGCGCTCGATCTGCGGCAGCGGATCGGTGCCGAGGAAGACGTGGTCGGCCCCGGCGACGGTGACGAGCTCGGCTGCCCCGCCCGCGTCCTGCAGGGCGGCGTGGAGCATCTCGCTCTGACTGACGGGCACGAGGCCGTCCGCCTCGCCGTGCACCAGCAGGAAGGGCGGAGCGTCGGCGCGCACGTGATGGATCGGCGAGACGAGACGTCGCGCTTCCTCCCTCTCGTAGGGCGATGCCGCGAGCAGCACGTCGATGGGCTCGACGCCCGCACCCGTGTCCTGCGCCTGCAGATTCTCGATCCACTCCGCGGGCATCGAGTCGAGGAACGACGGCATGGAGTCCACGTCCGCGACGCCGTAGAAGACGACAGCGGCGTCGACCGCGGAGCTCTCCCCCGTCACGCCATCCGCGCCCTCGAGAGCCGGATCGTCCACCAGGGCGAGGAGCGCGGCGAGGTGTCCGCCGGCCGACTCGCCCCAGACCCCGATCCGGCCGGCGTCGATGCCCAGTTCGGCAGCGAATCGGCGCAGGTAACGCACCGCGGCCTTCGCATCGTGCAGCTGCGCGGGGAACGACGCCTCGCGGGAGTGTCGGTAGTCGATCGACGCGACCGCCAGACCGGCGGCGATCGCGGCTCCGAAGAGCGAGGCGGCGGGCCAGTAGTCGGGCGGCGTCAGCCGCGAGCCGAACAGCCACGCGCCACCGTGGATCCACACCACACAGGGCACCGGTCCGGTGCGACCGTCCGGCACGTAGAGGTCGAGCTGCAGCGGCCGATACCCGTCGGGCATCGAGTAGGTCAGCGCACGATGAACCGTCGCGTTCTGCGGATGCTGCTGCTCCGCGACACCCGGGGCCAGGAATGTCGGCGGCTGGAACCCGGGGTCGCCTTCGGCGACGGAGTACGCAGCATCCGCTCCGGGGGTCGAGTTCATTCGGCGTCCTTGCTCGAAGCGGCCATCCGGCCGGGTGTCGGGTGCTGTCGGGGCTTCCATCGCCCGCGACATGAACACCTTACATGAAAGGCTTTCGTGCGCAACGGTGGGTCGGTACAGTGATTCCGTGGCCGAGACGAGGCGGGGGAACTATGCCGCCGGGCGTGCACGGCGGGATCAGATTCTGGATGCTGCGGCAGCGAAGTTCGCGGAGAAGGGGTACGCCGAAACCAGCCTCGCGGAGATCGCGCGCGAAGCCGGTCTGACCACCCCTGGGCTCACCCACCACTTCCCCTCGAAGCTGCACCTGCTCATCGGGATCACGGAGCGCCGATTCGATCTGGCCGCGGAGATCGTGCGGAAGGCTCCGCCCGATCGCGACGGCCTCGGACCGCTGCGCCTCATGCTCGGCCTCGCCGAGACGTTCGCCGGGCAGCCCGCGCTCATCGAGCTGTTCGTGCTGGTCGCCGCCGAGGCAGCCGATCCGAACAGCCCCGCGCGCTCCTTCTACGAAGAGCGCTACGCGGCCACGATCGCAGAGCTCGTCGCGTCGTTCGAAGCCGGCGTCCGCGCCGGCCGGCTGCGCGACGATCTGGACTATCGCGCGATCGCGCAGGAGTGCATCGCCATCAGTGACGGGCTGCAGCTGCAGTGGGTGATCACGAACGGCAGCACCGACATCCTCGCCATCATCCGCAGCCACCTCGAACGGCTGGCGCTGACGATCCTGGCACCGGGCAATCCGGCAACGCTGTACGGGTGAGGCGGGGCGAGACCCGCGACGCCTCACCTACCGCTTGCGAACCGTCCAGACGTGCTCGCTGGGGAAGTCGCGGGCCCACTCTGCCGAGATCCCCGATCGCACCCCTGTCGCGTCGGCCGGCGCCTGGATCTCGACCAGATCGACCACCTCGAACCCGGTCGCCCGGAAGAGCTTGATCCAGGCCGAGTGGGTGAGGGTGAACTCGATGCCGCCTGGGTCGTCCACGGCATCCCGCCAGTCAAGGCGATGGCTGCCGAAGTACGGCCGCTCCAGCCGTCGGGTGATCGGGAACGACCCGTCGAGCGGCGAGCATACGCTCACGAAGGCGTGGTTCCCCAGGAACACCAGCGTGCCTCCGGGCCGCAGCAGGCGGTGCGCCTCGGGAATCCAGCGATAGGGATCGGCCCAGATGGCTGCACCGTACTCGCTGATCGCGAAGTCGAACGACTCGTCGGCGCGAGGGACCGACTCCGCATTGCCGTGGATGAGGTCGAGGGCGACGCCATGCTGGTCGGCGAGTCGCCGGGCGGTGCGCAGCTGCTCGGCGGAGTTGTCGATCCCGGTGACGGCGGCCCCTCGTCGCGCCATCCAGCCCGACACGTAGGCGGTCCCGCATCCGAGCTCGATGGCCCGCATGCCCGTCATGTCGTCGGGGAGCAGCGGGGTCTCGGATTCGGGGATGCCCCACTGTCCCCAGGACGGCTCGACCTCCTGCCATGAGCGCTCGCCCGCCGCCACCCACTCATGGGCCATGGCATCCCAGTACTCACGATTGACCGCGACATGCTCCGGGAGTTCGCCCATGGCGGGACACTACCGCGATCACGGCGTGGCGGACTCCGACGGCTCGCTGGACGGGCTCGGTTCGGGCGACGCCGCCTGCTCCCGCTCGGCCAGGGCCTTCTCCCAGGCCGCGAGGGTGGCAGCATCCACCTCCCCGGTCGGCTCCACCCCCAGCTCGACCTGGGCGTCCTGCACCGCCTCGGTCAGCTCCGGCGTCCAGACGCCGTCGACCGGCCCATCCCAGAAGCCGACGAGCGCGAGCGTCTGCTGGATGGCGGCGGTCGTGGCGACGGCCTCCTGGGCCTCCGCCCCACCGAGCGCGACCAGCTCGGCCTGCAGCGCCGCGGCGGTCGCCTTGTCCACCGTGCCGGTGGCGGGCAGATCGCTGGCCTTCTGCAGATCCTCGACGGCCGCCACCGTGGCCGGGCCGTAGACGCCGTCGACGTCTCCGTCGTAGTGCCCGGTGTCGGCGAGGTCCTGCTGCAGCGCGCTCGTGTAGGCGCTCACGGCAGCCTCGGCCTGCTGCTCCTGCTCGTCCGTGACGCACCCGGCGTCGAGGAGCAGGCGGAGCCACGAGAGCTCCAGAGCGACGGCGGCGCTGTTGAAGAGTTCGGATGCGTCGGCCAGCGGCGTCTGGTCGGTGATCGCCTCCTGGGCGGAGGCGAAGTCCGCTTCCGCCTGTTCGACCCGCTCGACGGTCGCCGCCGGCGCGAGCGGGGTGGCCGTCGGCCCCGCGACGGCGGACGCTGCCGGTGTCGCGGAAGGATCGGCCTCCGCGAGAGCGACCTGGGCGTCGATCAGGTCCTGCTGAGCGGCGACCAGCTCACGCTGGGCGTCGACCGCGGCGTCCGCACCCGCGAACGCGTCGTCATGGGGCTCGGCAAGATCCGCGCCCGCCTCCCGGACGTCGCCGACCGTGGGCGCGGTCGAGTTCAGCACGTCGCCGTACTGATCGAGCGCGCGGATGTACGTCGTGCTCGACGCGCAGAACTGCTCGGAGGCCTGCGCGAAGTCGTCCTCGGCCTGTGCGAGCGCCTTCTCCTTTGCCGTCACCTGGGCCTGGGCGCGCTCGACGGTGGTGTCACCGTCGGCGCAGCCGGCGAGCGCGAGGGTCGCGATCGCCACGCACAGGACTGCCGCGGCGCGGACCCGCAGCCGCCTCGCCGAATCCGTCATCACGCACAACCTCCGACTGTGAGATGGGAGTGTGCGGCGATCGTGGCATCCGAGCTGGGGCGGCGCATCATCCGAGGATGATGATCCCGGGGATCAGTCGGGGAGCACGACGGTCGGCCGGTCAGCGTCCCACTCGAGCGGCGCCGCGTTCAGGCCGCGGTAGACGTAGGCGTCGTCCCACGAGTGGAAGACGAGAACGTCTCCGGCGGGGGTGCTGACGACATCCTCTCCGCCCGGTCCGCGGTAGCGCCCGTCGCTGTTCGCCGTGGACAGGAGCGGGTCGGGATTCTTGTCGTATGGGCCGAGCACGTCGGCCGCGGTCGCGAAGCCCGTCGCGTAGTCGTCGCCGCCGTAGTCGTTGGCCGAGTAGAGGAGCACGTAGCGGTCGTCGTGGCGGACGAGCACGGGAGCCTCCACGAGATTCCCCTCCCACTCGAGCGACTGCTTGATCAGGTCCGTCGGCTCGCCGACGAGCGAGAGCCCGTCCTCGCTGAGGGGGGCGATCCTGATCCACGTGTCCTGGCCGCAGCAGTTGCCGTCGGTCTTCCACAGCAGGTAGCGCGTGCCGTCGTCATCGGTGAAGGTGCTCGCGTCGATCGCGCCGCCCTCCTCGACCGGGCAGACGAGCGGCTCGTCCGACGCCCCGACGAAGGGTTCCGCGGGGTCGGGGCTCGTCGCCGTGCCGATGCACTGGCGACCGGATGCGATGTCCTCCGCGGTGAAGTACATCACGTAGACCCCGTCGGGACGCGGCGCCACGTCCGGCGCCCACACCTTGCCGGTCGTCGCCCACGCGGGCATGGTCGGGAGGGCGTCGTCGCGGCTGATCTGCCAGGTGACGAGATCCGGGCTCGCCGCCGACTGGATGTTGATGCCGAACGTCCCGGTCGCGAAGGCCGCATAGCCGTCGTCGGTGGCGACGACATCCGGATCGGGGAAGTCCTCGTCGAGGACGAACCCGGCACCTGCCGTCGGCGTCGGTGTGCTCGTCGGTGCGGCCGGGATCGCCGTACACCCGGCCAGCCCGACGAGCATCGCCGCGACGAGCGTCGCGAGCACCGGTCGCGCCGGCCGGACCGGATTCATCCCTTGACCGCCGCGCCGGCGACCGAGTCGACGATCTGCCGCTGCGCGAAACCGAAGAGGATCAGCACGGGCACCGAGGCGATCACCGCGCCGGCCATCACGATCGCGAAGTGCGTGCGGTAGGCGCCCTGCAGCATCGACAGGCCGGGCTGGAGGGTCATGTTCTCGGGTGAGAGGAGCACGTACACCGGCCACAGGAAGTCGTTCCAGTTGTTGAGGAACGACAGCACGGCCAGTGTGGCCAGCGCCGGCCGCGCGAGCGGCAGCACGACCTGCAGGAAGATGCGGAACTCGCCGGCGCCGTCGATGCGCGCGGCTTCCTCGATCTCGACAGGCAGCCCCACGAAGAACTGGCGGAGGAAGAAGATGCCGAACGCGCCGGCAGCGCCGGGCACCGTGATCGCCAGGATGGTGTCGAGCCAGCCGAAGTTCTGCACGATGAGGTAGTTCGGCACGAGGAAGACCACCGGCGGCACCAGCAGCGTGGCGATGATGAGGCCGAAGATGAACTTCTTGCCGGCGAAGTCCATACGCGCCAGCGCGTACGCGCCCATCGACGCGGTGACGAGGATCAGGATCGTCTGGATGGTCGCGGCGGCGAAGCTGTTCCACAGCCACAGCAGGATCGGCTGCTGCCCGCTGGCGAGGGTCTGGTACGCCTCGAACGAGATCGGGTTCGGCAGCGCGAAGGGGTTGCGCACCGCATCCGCGTCGGTCTTGAACGAGGTGATCAGCATCCACACCAGCGGCAGGACGATGATCAGCGCAAGAGCGCCGAGCACGATGTAGAGCAGCACCTTCGCGGTGATGCGGCGGGCGCGGGGACGCCGGTCGACGGCGATCGCGGCGGTCATGAGACACCCTTCTCGGCGCGCTCGCGCTGCAGACGGAAGTTGATGACGCTGATCACGGTCAGGAACGCGAACAGGATGTAGCTCATCGCGGCGGCGGGCGCCATGTTGTTCTGGGAGAGGCCCTGATCGGCGATGTACATGATGGCCGTGCGGGTCTCGTTGCCCGGGCCGCCGACGGTGAGCAGGTAGGACTGGCCGAACATGTTGGCCGAGGCCAGGACGGTGGTCGTCGTGATGAAGAGCATGACCGGACGCAGTCCGGGGATCGTCACGTTGAGGAACGAGCGCCACGCCCCCGCGCCGTCGAGCGATGCCGCCTCGTAGAGGTCGGAGTTGATGCCCTTGAGCCCCGCCAGGAAGATGACGGTGTTCAGGCCCATGGTCCACCACACGGTGACGCCGACGAGCGTGACCCACACCCACGGCACGTTGACGGTCCAGGGGATGTCGGACGGCAGGCCGATGCTGCCCAGCAGGTGGTTCAGGATGCCCGACTGCGTGTCGAGGATGTAGCCCCAGATCACGCCGACCACAGCCACCCCGAGCACGTACGGCGCGAAGAAGATCGTGCGGAAGGTGGTCGCGGCGCGGATCTTCTGGTTGAGCAGGATCGCGACCAGCAGGGGGATGACGACGAGGAAGGGCACGCTGGCGACCACGAAGATGGCGGTCGCCCGCATCGA
The DNA here is from genome assembly GCF_027943945.1 of Microbacterium terricola. Taxonomy (NCBI): domain Bacteria; kingdom Bacillati; phylum Actinomycetota; class Actinomycetes; order Micrococcales; family Microbacteriaceae; genus Microbacterium; species Microbacterium terricola. The sequence goes on from NZ_AP027141.1 coordinate 2,720,187, forward strand.
CTGCCAGAAGTCGCCCGAGGTCGTGGATCCGGCGGTGAACAGGTCGATGTAGTTCTGGAACCCGATGAAGTTCTGGACGTCCTTGAACGGGCTCCAGTCGGTGAGACTGATCCACAGTCCGAAGACGGCCGGAGCCACCACGAACGTGGCGAACAGGATCAGGAACGGCGCGAGGAAGAGATACGCGATCAGCGTCTTGCGCCGTGTCGCCGCGCGCCGGACCGGCCCCCGGCCCCCAGCGCTTGCGCGCTGCGGGCCGAGGGCGGTCGTGGTGGCGATCTCAGCCACCGTATTTTGCCTGGTTCTGCTTCAGGATCTGATCTGCCTTCGCCTTGGCGTCGTCCAGCGCCTCCTTCGGCGACTTCTTGCCCGTCAGAGCCTCGTTCAGCGCGGTCGTGATGAGCGCGTTCGCCTCGTTGATGCCGGGGGCGACCGTCTCGTAGTGCGCGTACTCGAGCTCATCCATGAAGGGCTTGAGGTTCGGGTACTTCTCCAGCAGCGCGGGGTCTTCGCGGACGGTGTTGGCTGCGGGCAGCTCACCGGTCTCCGCCCAGCCGGCGGAGTTGTCGTTCATCCACTTGACGAAGGTCGCGGCCGCTGCGGTCTCGTCCTCGTTCTGACCCTTGTTCGCCGGGAAGACCCAGTGCGTCGAGCTCGACCACACGGCCTTCTCGGTGCCGATCTGCGGCACCGGTGCCGCCGCCCAGTCGAGGCCCTCGAACGCCGTGTTCGTGGTCTGCCAGACGCCGTTCCAGTTGAACGCCGTGTCGCCGGCCAGCAGCGCCTTGATGTTGCCGTCCTGCGCGACGTTCTTCGGGCTGTAGCCCTTCTCGATCAGGTCGTTCATCCAGGTGAGCGCCTTCACGCCGGCGTCGGAGTTGAACGTCGCCTCAGTGACGTCGTCGTTGTAGAGCTCGCCGCCGAACTGCCAGAGCAGGCTCTGGAACTCGAACGTGCCGGTGAACACGTAGCCGTCGACCCATTCGCCGGCGACATCAGCGTCCTTGAGCGCCGCAAGGGCGTCGAGGTAGCCCGCCTGGTCGGTGGGGATGTCGGTGACACCGCCCTTGGCCATGACCTCCTTGTTGACGAAGAGGCCGAGCGGGGTGACGCTCCACGGCACCGCGTACTGGGCGTCGTTGTAGTTGCCCTTGTCGAAGACGCCCTGCGGGAAGTCGTCCGCGCTGTAGCCGAGCCCGTCGACGATGCCGTCCGCCTTCAGCAGCAGCTTCTGCGCGGCGTAGGTGGCCAGGTCGTCGCCGTGCAGCACTGCCACGTCCGGCCCCTTGCCCGCCTTGATGGCCAGCGGCATCTTCGACGCGATGTCGGCCCACTCCTGGGGCACGTTCTTGACGACGATGTTGTCGTGCTCGGCGTTGAACTCGTCGACGAGCTTCGGCACGATCACCGGCGCGGCTCCTCCGGTCCAGCCGTTCCAGAAGGTGATCTCCACCTTCGGCCCGTCGTACTCTCCGCCGCCCTCGACGGTGCCGCCGCCTGAGGTGGATGCTGCGCAGCCGGCCAGCGACAGGCCGACCGCGATGGCCAGACCCAGGCCGAGCCCCCGGCGCGCGAGTGGCTTCTTCATGCGATTGCTCTCCTTTGAGTGGTTCGGTGCGTCCACTCATCTGAGCGGACTGTTCGCCGGCATGGGATGCCCGGCGGGTGATCAGAAATTTACAGCGCTGGAATTCTGCTGTCAAGACACCCCGCATCCTCGCGTCCAGGCGCTAGAGTCAGCCAAGGAATTGCGGCATCGTCGAGGAGGATGCATGGGCGGGGTACGCCTGCAGGACGTCGCGGAGCTCGCGGGGGTCTCCATGAAGACCGTGTCCAACGTCGTCCGCGACTACCCGCACGTCTCGCCGCGCATGCGCGAGAAGGTGCAGCGGGCGATCGACACGCTCGGCTACAAGCCCAACATGATGGGCCGGCGCCTCGCCACCGGCAAGACCGGACTGATCGCCCTCGCCTTCGCCGATGTGGGCATCCCCTACTTCGCCGAACTCGCCAGGGTGGTGTCGCGCGCCGCGGAGACGCTGGGCTATCGCGTCCTCCTGGAGGAGACGGATGCCACGCTCGAAGGCGAGCGGGCGCTCGTCGCCACGTCCGAGGCTGGGCTCGTCGACGGGATGCTGTTCCAGCCGAGCGTGATGGGATCCACCGAGATCGCGCGGCACCGCAGCGACCTGCCCCTCGTGCTGCTCGGAGAGACCGCAGCGCCGCTGACCATGGACCGGGTCATGATCGACAACGTGGCGGCCGCCGACGAGATCACCAGCCACCTGCTGGCCTCCGGGCGGCGCCGCATCGGCTTCGCCGGACACGAGCTGAACGGCTTGAGCGAGACCTCGCGACAGCGCATCGCCGGATACCAGCAGGCGCTCGAGCGCGCGGGGATCGCCCCGGACCCCACGCTCCTGATCCCCTCCGCCGCGATCTCGGCCGCCGGAGCCGTGGAGGCGGTCGGCGGCGCGATCGACGCGGGCCTGGGCTTCGACGCGCTGGTCTGCCGCGACGACCTCGCCGCCATCGGCGCACTGCGAGCACTGCAGGAGCGCGGGATCGGCGTGCCGACCGATGTCGAGGTGACCGGCTGGGACGACATCCGGCTGAGCGCGGTGACCTTCCCCAGCCTGACCACCGTCTCCCCCGATCTCGACGCCCTCGCGGCGACCGCACTGCGCCTGCTCATCGAGCGGATGACGGGATTCGACGGCACCGGACGCCACGAGATCGTCGCTCACCGCATCGTCGTCCGCGAGAGCGCACCAGGACCCGTCGCCGTCCACTGATTCTGCCGAGGGTTTTACAGCGCTGCATATTTGGTGCATGCTTATCGCCATGATCAAGGACGACCACGCGCGCCTGCCCGTCGCCAGCGAGCAGGTCGGCGACCACCCGCGCCCGCAGCTGCTGCGCTCCGACTGGACCGACCTGTCGGGCACGTGGGGTTTCGCCCACGACGACGAGGACGCCGGACTGCGCGAGCGCTGGTTCGAGCGGCCGTCCTTCGATCGGGAGATCCGCGTCCCGTACCCGCCGGAGTCGCCGGCATCCGGCATCGGCGACACCGCCCACCACCGCATCGTCTGGTATGCGCGCACCATCACCGGTGACGACCTTGAGACGGCCGGGTTCTCCTCCGGCGCTCGACTGAATCTCCACTTCGGCGCCGTCGACTACCGCTGCCGCGTCTGGGTCGACGGCAACCTCGCGGCCACCCATGAAGGCGGCCACACTCCGTTCTCGATCGACATCACCGATCTGCTCGACGAGTCCGACGCCCACACCGTCGTCGTGCGCGCCGAGGACGACCCGCACGACGTCTCGCAGCCGCGCGGCAAGCAGGATTGGCGCGAGCAGCCGCACGTGATCTGGTACCACCGCACCAGCGGAATCTGGCAGCCGGTGTGGCTGGAGGCCGTCCCGGCCGTCTCGATCGACACCCTGCACTGGACCGCCGACGTGCATGCCGCGAGCGTTCGCGCCAGGGTCGTGCTGAGCGCCGTCCCCCGCGAGCCGCTCGAGGTCGCGGTGCGTCTGCGATACCGCGGGGAGGACCTCGGCGAAGCCCGCACCACGGTGAGCCGCGATGAGTTCGAGATCACCGTCTCGCTCGCCGCGCTGACCAACGGGCAGGCCTACGAGGAGCTCCTCTGGTCTCCCGAGCATCCTCGGCTGATCGACGCGACGGTCGCTGTCGGCGATGACCGCGTCTCGTCCTATCTCGGACTGCGCACGTCGCACGTCGCCCGGGGCAGATATCTGCTGAACGATCGTCCGTACTACGTGCGGTCCGTGCTCAACCAGGGCTACTGGCCCGAGTCGCATCTCGCCGCGCCCTCCGCCGACGCCCTGCGCGCGGAGGCCCAGCTGATCAAGGATCTCGGGTTCAACGCCACGCGGGTGCACCAGAAGTTCGAGGACCCGCGATTCCTCTACTGGGCCGACCGGCTCGGTCTGCTCGTCTGGGGCGAGGCTCCGGCGAGCTTCCGGTACTCGCCCACGTCCGTCGACCGGATGGTGCGGGAGTGGCTCGAGATCGTGCGCCGCGATTACTCCCACCCGTCGATCGTCACCTGGGTGCCGCTGAACGAGAGCTGGGGCATCCAGCACGTCGCGACCGACGCCCGCATGGAGCACTACGCGCGGTCGCTGGTCGACCTGACGAAGGCGCTCGATCCGACCAGACCGGTCGTCTCCAATGACGGCTGGGAGCAGGTCGACACCGATATCGTCGCGATCCACGACTACGAGTGGGATCCGGACGTCGTGCGCCCGCGCTATCTCGACCGCTCCGCGATCGACGAGCTGATCGACGGGGTCGGCCCCGCCGGCCGCCGCCTCGTGCTCAGCGGAGACGTGAGCCAGGCACCTGTCATGCTCACCGAGTTCGGCGGCATCTCGTTCCACGTCGACGCGACCGAGGACTCGTGGGGCTACTCCGCCGCGCGCTCGACAGACGACTTCGCCGAGCGTCTCGGCGGCCTGCTGTCCGCGGTGAACGACAGCCGCGTGCTGTCGGGCTTCTGCTACACGCAGCTCGCCGACACGCTCCAGGAGACCAACGGACTCGTCGGATCGGACCGCACTCCGAAGCTCCCGATCGAGCAGCTGGCGCGGATCATCTCCGGCCGGGCCGAGTAGCGCCGCCTGACCTACTTGTCCTTGCCCTTCGGCTTGTCCTTGGGCTCGCCCTTCGGCTTGTCCGCGCCCTTGCCCTTGCCGCTGTTCTTCCCCGGCCCCGAGTTGCCGGTGCTGGTGTCGACGGGCGCCGTCGTCTCCTCGCCCTGATCGACGGTCGCGGGCGCTGCCGGCGTCGGGGTCGCTGAGGGTTCGGGCGCCGCTGCGGCCTCGAGGTCCGCGCGCACTGCGTCGATCGACGCCTGGATGGCTCCGGCGCGCACCGCGCTGACATCGCCGTCGGCGATGGCCTGGTCGAGACGCTGCTGCAGCTCGTCGAGCTGCGCGACCGCCGTGGCGAGATCCCCCTCCGCCGCGGCCTCGGCCACCGAGACGACGGAATCCTGCATGACCGACGAGGCGCTGCGTGCGAGGTCGACCGGAGCCGTGCCACAGGCGGCGAGCGTCACAGCGAGGGCGATCGCGACGAGGGATGCTGCGGCGCGACGGATCATGGCGTCACCTGCTCGAGCAGCTCGTCCAGGTGGGTCCCGAGCGGATCCTGGACCTCGGGAAGATCGGGCGTCGTCGCGGGCGGGTCGCCCAATCCGGTCCAGACGAACGCGGCGATGGCGATCACGACAGCGGCTGCGATCGCCGAGATCACGGCGACCACGCGGCGTCGCGCCGACCGGCGCACGGGCGTCGGTGCGACGAGAGCTTCGGTGGTGTGCCCGACGGCAGCCGGCGCCTCGGGCATGAGGCGCGTCGGCGCGGTCGGCGGGTCGACGCTCGGAGCCGATGCGTGCGGCGCTGCCTCGATCGCCGCCTGGGTCACGTCGGGGCCGGCCGGGTCGTCCGCCTCGAGGGCACGGCTCGCGCGCGCCACCTCGAGCGCGGTCGGTCGACTCAGGGGGTCGATGGCGGTCATGCGGACGAGCAGCGAACGCCAGGCGAAGCTGACCCCGGGCGGGACTGCCGGGGGACTGGACAGCCGCGCGGCGATGGCTTCGCCGGAGTTCTGCTGCGGGAACGCCCGCCGCCCCGTCAGCGACTCGATCAGCACGAGTCCGAGGGAGTAGATGTCCGAAGCAGGCGTCGGCTCGGCGCCGCGAACCTGTTCTGGCGAGATGTACGCGGCGGTGCCGACCGCCATGCCGGGTGTCGTGACGCGCGCGGTGTCGACCAGGTAGGCGATGCCGAAGTCGGCGAGCACCGCCCGGAGCGCGGGCCCGGACTCCGACGTCGGGCGCAGCAGGATGTTGGACGGCTTGATGTCGCGGTGGATGATGCCGGCCGCGTGCACCACGTGCAGCGCCTCCCCGAGATGGGCCACCAGATCAGCCGCGTCACTGCTCGGCAATGCGCCGCGTTCGAGGCGCTCCGTGAGCGTGCCTCCGGCGATGTGCTCCATCACGAGATACGCGTGGTCACCACCGGACAGGCGGGCATCGAACAGGGTCACCAGCGACGGGTGGTTCAACGACGCCAGGAGCCGCTTCTCGGAGTCTCTCCGGTGCTCATCGCCCGCTTCGGTCATCCCTGGCCGGAAGAGCTTGACGGCGACAGTTCGTCCGAGTTCCTGATCGAAGGCACGGTAGACCGTCGCCATCGCACCGTCGCCGAGCACCGCGTCGAGCCGGTAGCGCTCGTCGAGAACCAGGCCGACCCGTTCAGAGCCGTGCACGTGTACGCCGTTCATCATCAAGAGCCACCCTGCCACTGCTCGCGCGTCGCGTCAGGCGCTTGACAGGCGGCGGAAATTCTGCGCGGGACGACATCCACTTGATTCACGATTCTCTGTACTATTGCGACGTGCCCGCTCTGACCGCATCCGTGACGCATACGGCCGCTCTCGCCCGCTTCGGCCATGCACTCTCGGATCCGACCCGCGTGGGCGTGCTGCTCGCACTGCGCACAGGGCCGGGGTATCCGTCCGACCTCGCCGAGTCGCTCGGGGTTTCCCGGCAGGTCATGTCGAATCAACTCGCGTGCCTGCGTGGCTGCGGCCTCGTCGCGGCGACGGCGGAAGGCCGACGCTCGTCCTACCGTCTCGCCGACGCGCACCTCGCCACCGCGCTGAACGAGCTGCTCCAGGTCGTCCTCCACGTCGAACCCGACTGCTGCGCAGGCGACACCTGCACCTGCGCATGAGCGCCACCCCGATCTCCCGTGACCGCAGGCGGGTGCTGCACCGCCGCATCCGCTGGATCGTGGCGACGACGATCGGCTACAACCTGGTCGAGGCCGTCGTCGCGATCACCGCCGGTACCGTCGCCTCCTCGGCGGCGCTGGTCGCGTTCGGGTTGGATTCCACGATCGAGGTGCTCTCCGCCGCCGCCGTGGCGTGGCAGTTCACGCGGCGCGACCCGGAGCGCTGGGAGAAGGGCACTCTCAGGGTGATCGCCGTCGCGTTCTTCGCGCTCGCCGCATGGGTCACCGTCGCGTCACTCTCCGCGCTGATTGCGCGGGTCGAGGTGGAGCACAGCTCGATCGGCATCGTCCTCACCGCCGTGAGCGTCGTCGTGATGCCGCTCCTCTCGTTCGCCGAGCGCCGGGCCGGCCGTGAGCTCGGCTCCGCGACCGCCGTCGCCGACTCCATGCAGACGCTGATCTGCGCGTACCTGTCGGCCGCGGTGCTGGTCGGACTCGTGCTGAATAGCGCGTTCGACTGGTGGTGGGCGGACGCGATCGCGGGGCTGGTGATCGCCGCGTTCGCGGTCCGGGAGGGCGTCGAGGCCTGGCGGGGCGACGCCTGCGCGACCTCGGTCGGCATGCTCCTCGACGAGGAGCCCGAGTCCGAGCGCGAACGAGGGTCATGATGTCGGGGTCGCGATGACGACGACGTTGTCGTCGTAGTGGCCTGTTCGCGCGTCGAATGCTCCGCCGCAGGTGATGAGCACCAGTGCCGGTGCACCGTCTCGTTCGAACAGGTCGCCCGCGGGCAGCTCCGCCTTCGGGTAGTAGGTGACGCTGTCCACGCGGTACCGGTGGGCGTCACCCGCCGCATCGATCACCTCCACCGCCTGGCCTGTCGCGAGGTCGCGCAGACGGCTGAACGGGCCGATGGGGTACTGCGGCGCGTCGATGTGGGCCGAGATGACGGTGCTGCCTTCGGCGCTGTCCGGATCCGATCCGAATCGGTACCAGCCGGCCACCGCCGGATCGTCCGGCAATTCCATGAACCCCCCTTTCTCGACGCCCACCGGCACCACAGGCACATCGATCCCGAGGGCGTCGATCACCACCCGTTCCGGTGCGACGCGCTTCCGCACCGGCGCCGCGGTGGCGGCCGCGATCGGCACCTCGACAGCCGGCGTCGGACGCACTGTCGCCGTGGGCGTGGGTGCGGGGGCCGACTGCGGGCCCGGCGGTGAGGCACATGCCGCGAGCGCGAGGACGACCGCAAGGACAGCGGATGCCCCTGCGGTCGGCCTCGCCACGGCTTCGCGATTCAGCGCTTCGCCCGCGCACGCATCACGACGACGGCGGATGCGGCGACCGCTGCCGCAACAGCGAACCCGCCGACGAGGAACAGCGCCTGCGTCAGCGCGTCGCGTTCGGCGACCTGGCCGCCCGTGCCGGAGTTGACCCCATCGGGAGCCGAGTGCAGGCCCTCGATGGTCTGCACCGCGAGATCGAGGCTGTCCTCCTCGAGGCTGCCCCAGGCGTAGACGATCGTGAGCACGCCCTCCTGCACCTCGACAGGAGCCGGGCCGATCACGGGATCAGTGGTGCCCGCTGCGGCGACGGAAGCCTCGACGGTGCCGGCCGGCAGGTCGAGCGATTCCTCATCGGGGTTGGCGAGCCCCTCGATCACCGGGGAATCTCCGGCGAGCACGTCGACGGCCGGCGCGGCTGCGTCGTGACGGACTGTCAGCCTGCCCTCCCCCGCCGCGGTCGCGGAGGTGTCATTGACGTAGGGCGTGACGGTCGGGTCGCCGTCCTCCGTCAGGTGCGCCACCGCGGTGTAGTTCGTGTCGGCCTCCAGCGTGAGGGTCACCGGACCGAGCACCGGGGCGCTGTCGTCGGTGGCGTCGGGAGCGGTCAGAGCGACCTCGTAGTCGCCGGCCGGCAGATCCAAGGGACCGGCAAGGTCGCCTGGCTGGAAGTCGTCGAGCGTGAGTTCGCCGTTGACGTACACGTCGACCGGGGTGTCGGGGATGCCGTGGAGCACGGACAGGACGGCATTGCCTGCGGTGTCGGCACTGGCGGGCGCGATCATCGCCAGCGCGGCGACCGCCCCGGCGCTGATGCCCATGAGTATCTTTCGCACAGTCTTGCTCCTTCGTCGGAGCGGCCCGTTGCCGCCCATCATCGAGTTATTCACTCGGAAGGGCGCATTCGGATGCATCAAAGCGCGAATGGGTCGGCCGTCGGCCTCGTTGGACTGGCGGCCGTCGCGGGATAAGGACCCCGCGCACGACCTCGGCTGAGGCGCCTCCTCAGCCGAGGGTCGTACGTCCGGCTGAGGACTCAGCCTCCGTAGGTCAGCCCGTGCCCGAAGCGGAAGAGCGCATCGGGCATGTCGAACGGGGTGTCGGACTTGTTCGCCTCGACCGAGGCCATCGACCGGGGCAGGTCGATCGGGAGCCGCCCCTTCGGCTCGGCCGTTCCGAGCAGCACGTCGGCGACGGACTGATCGGTCGCTCCGTACTCGGCGATGATCGCGGCCGCATGGTCGACGAACGGCGTGAGGATCGCGGGGCGATCGAGGTTCACCACGATCACGGTCGGCACAGCGGCGCACAGCGCGAGGATCTCGTCGCGGTCGGCGTCCGTGTAGTCGAGGCTGCCGGCGTGCATGAACAGCTCGAAGCCCTGCGTGCGCGGCTCGTAGGCCGCGGCGATCCGCAGGACCGCGACGTCCGCCTGCGCAGGGTCGTCGACGATCTCGCAGCCCGCGAAGACCGAGCCGTCGATGTTCTTCGCGAACACCTTGACGCCGGCGCCGAGCGGGAGCGTCGGCGCGTCGGCCGGCCCGTTCGTCAGGAGGGTGTGCGAGGCCCGCTGCGTGTCGATCCCCGCCTGCACCATCTCGGGCGTGGCGACGGCGAGCTCGGCCGCATCCGGGTCGACGTGGCGCTCGTCGAACAGGCCGAGCGTGAACTTCTCGATCAGCACGCGACGGGCTGACCGGTCGAGGCGCTCTTCGGTGACGAGACCGGCGCGGACGGCGCCGAGGAGCTCGGAGACGCAGAATTCGCCGCCCAGCTGGTCGCAGCCGGCGTCGAACAGGCGCTGGATGCGCTCCTGCGCGGTGAGGTGCTCGACGCCCCACGCACGGGCGGGGAAGGGAGCCCCGAACATCTCGACGTCGGAGACGAGCCCGAAGTCGGTGCACACGATCCCGTCGAATCCGAGTTCGGTGCGCAGCAGATCGGTGATGATCGCCTTGTTGAACGCGAACCCGACCTCTTCGTACTCGGTGCCCACCGGCATCCCGTAGTACGGCATCATCTGCGAGACGCCGGCCTCGATCGCGGCGACGAAGGGCTTCAGGTGGTCGTCCCAGCGGCCGCCCGGGTAGACCTGCTCCTTGCCGTAGGCGAAGTGCGGGTCTTCGCCATCCTTCTGCGGACCGCCGCCGGGGAAGTGCTTGGCCATCGCCGACACGGACGAGGTTCCGAGCGCGGGGCCCTGGAGTCCGCGGACATACGCCGCGCCCAGGCCGGCCACGAGATCGGGGTCCTCTCCGAACGTGGCGTTCAGTCGCGCCCAGCGCGGCTCGGTGGCGAGGTCGATCTGGGGGTGCAGGGCAAGGCGCAGTCCGACGGCGGCGTACTCGCGGCGGATGACGTCGCCGTACTGCTCGACGAGCTCCTCGGAGCGGAGCGCCCCGAAGCCGAGGTGCTCGGGCCACTGCGAGAACACCTTCGCCGCCGCGGACGCGCCGGGGTTGAAATGGAATCCGTGGCGCGGGTCGGTTCCGAACGTGATCGGGATGCCGAAGCCCGTCCGGGCCGCGATGTCCTGCGATGTGTTGTGCCACTGCGCGAACTCGCGCGCGGAGTCCGCGTCGCCGATCACGTAGATGTGGTTGATCCGCAGCTTGGAGACCGTCGACTCCAGCGAGGGCGCGGGGAACATCGGGCTCGGCTGAGTGGGGTCGCCGAAGACGGAGATCCCGACGAACAGCAGACCCGCCTTGTCTTCGAGGGGAAGTCGGCTCAGCAGGTCGTCGGCGCGCTGCTCGGGCGAGAGGCCTGCGTCCTGGAAGGGGAACCGGGTGTCGGTTCTGGTGGTCATGGGGGCTCCTGCTCTTGTTTCTTCGAGTGCTGTGGGGAGGAGGCCCCGGCGCCGCCGGGGCCTCCTCGGATGCTGCTGCGCGGTGTTACTTGACGCCGCGGATCTTCGTGACGAGCAGACCGCCGATGATGCCGACGACGCCGGCGAACGCGAACCAGACGGAGTAGCCCCCGCCGAACAGCGCCGTGCCGATCGGGATGAAGATCGTACCCGCGAGGAACGGCGCCACCATCGCCGGAAGGGTGTTCGCGATGTTCAGGACGCCGAGGTCCTTGGCCATGCTGTCCTCATCGGGCAGCACGTCGATGCACATCGCCTGGTCGACGCCGAAGAACAGGCCCGCGCCGATGCCGAGGATCGCCTCGGCGACCAGGATCACGGTGAGGCCCGCATCGCCGGCGAGCGGCGAGAGGGCGACGACGATGACGCCGAGACCGACCAGGACGCCGCCCAGCGTCACGAACGGCTTGCGGCGGTTGATCTTGTCGGACCACTTGCCGGCGATGACGCTGACGATCACCATGGCCGCCACCTGGACCATCGTCGCCGAGAGGTTGAACGCCAGCTGCGCGGGGACGTCGAGGCCGAACTGCGCGCCGGTGAACAGGGTGAGGAAGCCGCCGAGTGCTCCGAAGGCGAACATGATGAGCGCCTTGGTCAGCCACGCCCAGCCCAGGTCGCGGTGCGTGCGCGGGTTGAAGTAGAAGGTCCCGAAGAACTCCTTCCAGCTGAAGCGCTCGGCCGGGGGCTGCGTCCGCACGCGATCCTTGAGCGTGAACACGAACAGCAGGCCGAACGCCGTGGCGAGAAGGGCGGGCACGAGGCTGCGGAGGGCGTCGCTCGGCGCCGCGTTGAGGATCACCGCGCCGGTGAGGATCGCGATCGGGGTCGCCGTGCCGGCCAGCCCGCTGATGAAGCCGCGACGCAGGTGCGGCACCTGGTCGGCGACCGCCGCCGTCTCCGGGCCCTGCGCGAAGTTGCTCGCGATCTGCGCGAGACACCACACGACGAGCAGCATCCACACGGCGGGCACCACCCCCACCAGGGCGAGGCTGACGCCGGCGACCAGCACGCCGGCAAGGATCCAGGGGCGGCGCATGCCGAACTTCGACGTCGTGCGGTCCGACAGGCGACCCGCGAGCGGCTGTGCGACGAGGGCGAACAGCGATCCGACGCCCATGACCAGCCCGAGGACGGCCGGGGCGGCTTCCAGGCCCACCATGTTCTGCACCCGCACGGCAAGACCACCGAGGATCGGTGTCAGGATGCCGAGGTACAGACCGTAGCTGGCAAGCCAATACGTGACGGCGAACCCGCGGGGCTCCCTCGTGCGGGCCGGAGCGTCCGGCTCCACGGCGGCCGTGCCGACGGAAGTGGGCTCGAGGCCCTCGGTGGATGTGGGCAACGTGGACTCCAATGTCTACTGTGCCGGCGCCATGCCGGCTCAGACACAATACCTGCACTAGTGTAGGTTTGTGCAACCGGGCCACCGGAATCGGGATGGAGAGCAGTCGATGGCACACACCGGCTACCCGAAAGGGCAGGCGAGGCGGGAGGAGATCCTCACCGCCGCCGTGCGCGCGTTCGCGAACGCGGGATACTCCGGTGCGTCGATCCTCGAGATCGCCGCTGCGTGCAACATCACCCGTGCCGGCCTCATGCATCACTTCCGGTCGAAGGAGGAGCTCCTCATCGCTGTCCTGGAGCGCCGCGAATCGCTCGATCGCGAGGTCTTCCGCACCCACGACTCCCGGCGGCCGGACGGGCTCGGAGTGCTCCGCGGGATGGTGGCCCTCGCCCGCCACAACGAGACCGTTCCGGGCCTCGTGCAGCTCTACGTCGTCGTCTCCGCCGAGTCCACCTCACCCGACCACCCCGCCCACGACTACATGCACGAGAACTACCGGCGCGTCCGCTCCGGCATCGCGTGGGCACTCCGCGGAGCGCAGCGCGCCGGCATCCTCGCCCCGGGAATCGATCCCGCCCTCGGCGCGGTGCGTCTGCTCGCGCTGGAGGAAGGGCTGCAGCGCCAATGGCTCGACGACCCCGACGGCATCTCGCTCGCGGGCACGCTCGAGGCGACCGTGAGCGAGATGCTCACCGTGCCGCTCTGGAGCGCGGACGAGGGATAGGCTCACTCCAACCGGGGAGCCCCTCAACGACGAGTGAGCTCTGACTCGGCCCCTGCGACGGGAGATGTGCGTGAAGACACCATTGCAACGGCTCGATTCCTATGTCACCGGCTTCGCCGGATTCGGTGGTGTCGGGCTCCTGGCGGGCGTGGGGGTGCTCGCCCTCGCGTCGTCGGCGTACGAGCCGGGCGCGTGGCTGCTGCTCGGCTGGGTCCTCACTCTGCTCTCGGCCTTGGCGCTCCTGGCAGGGGCGACCGGCCACGCGATCGGCCTGGCGGCGCGCGGCATCATCGCGGAGACCGCGCGCCCTTCCGACGGCGTCCCGGCTGCGCCCACGAGTGACGCCGCCTCGGTCTAGGGCGAGGCGGCGATGCCGGAAGGCGGGGTCCAGCCTGAGACCGGCGCGATAGTCAGAGTCGCTGCAGCAGGTCGTCGCGCGTCGGCGCAGCGTGGTACCCGTCGCGAGCGACCTGGACGAGCGTCGAGACGCCCATGATGAGCACGAGAACTCCGATGGCGATGAGCAGGATGATTGCCATGATTGGCCTCCAATGCGGGTGATCCGACAACCCCGACACTCGTCCGTGAGGTGGTCGGCCTGCATGAGGCATCCGCCGTATCTTCCGGCGCGGGCCATCGGGCGCGTCTGAGGGAGGCGCGCCCCGTCAGCGCGCTGAGTGCGCGGACAGGTACGCCGCTTCGGTGCGGGTCGCTGCGCCCGTCTTCCGGAGGATGTTCGAGACGTGGACGCTGGCGGTCTTGGTGCTGATGAACAGCTGCTCGGCGATCTGCCCGTTGCTCAGCCCGCGGGCGACGAGATCGAGCACCTGCCGCTCACGCTCGGTGAGCAGCGCCTCGAGGGACGCCGCGTCCGAAGGCGCGTCGCGGTGGTCTCCCCCGACCGCGCCGACGCGGCGCTCGAGTTCGGTCACGCTGTCGACGATGAGCCCCATGCCGATCTCCTCGGCCCATTCGCGTGCCGTCTGCGCCGCCGTCCGCGCACCGGCGCGGTCTCCGGCGTTGGCGAGCGCTTCGGCGAGCCGGAACGCCGCGTAGGGCGCCAGCTGGGCGGGCGCGATCGCCTCGCGCGAGGCGGCGACCGCGAGCTGCCAGAGCTCGGGATCGGTGCCGGTGCCGCGGGGGCCGGATAGCTCGGCGTCGACGATCGCAGAATACGCGGATGCGGTCGGCCAGCTGCCCGCGGCGGCGAGCGCGGACCGCACGTCGCCCTCCAACTCGTCGAGCGAGCGCGGCTCCCCGTCCGGGCCGGCCAGAGCCATTCCCGTGACCCGTGCCGCACCGAGCACGCGGGCTGCGAAGGCGACCAGCGGGAGGTCGTAGGCGGGGAACGGGCGGTGCCGCGGGTCGGTGAGGACACTGACCGCCTGCCACGCCTCGCGGGTCTCGCCGCGCGCGAACGCGAGCTCGCCGCTCACCAGCGCCAGGCCGAGCGCGGCCTGCACGTCCGATCTCCCCTGCTGCGCGAGGGAGCCGTGCCAGCCGCGAAGCAGTCGCTCGGCCAGGGCACGATCGCCGGACCAGAGCGCGGCCCTCACCTTGAGGCGTCGCAGCGGAGCGCTGAAGCCGATCGGCGCGTCGAGTTCGAGGGCGCGGTCGAGCATCTCGTCGGCCCGACCCGTCTGGCCCAGTGCGTAGAGCGGGCTGATCACGTTCGACAGGAGCATCGCCCCGGAGGTGCGCTCCACGCCCCGCTGCCTCGCCCGCTCGGCGCCTTCCTCCGCTGTGCGCACCGCCTCGTCGTAGCGGCCGAGCAGATTCAAGGCCTCGGACTGATTCACCCAGTACCGGAGGCGCGCCGAATCGTTGCCGACGGCGAGTTCACGCGCGAGCGCGAGATCGGCGAGGCCCGCGTCGACGTCGCCGCCGGCCAATCGCGAGAACCCGCGGATGTTGGATGCCACCGACATCCGCGCCCGATTGTCGACCGCGGTCGCCTCGACGAAAGCACCGTCGGCCATCTCGATGGCCGGATCGAATCGGGCGATGAGCATGAGCCGGGCGGCCAGCTCTCCGAGCACGTTCGCACGCAGCACGCTGCGTGGCTCGCCCTCGAGCACGGAGAGCGCCTCACGCAGCAGCTCGATGGATCCGGTCTGGCCGATGTTGGCCAGGTACGACGCCTTGTTGCGCAGCAGCAGAGCGTAGGCGGCGCGGTCGGCCTGGTCGCAGAGCGCGATCGCCTCGTCGATGAGCGCGATCGCCCGCTCGCTCTCGCCCGCGTTGCGAAGGACGTAGGAGGTCTCGCTCAGCAGCTCCACCTTCGTGCGCTCGGCGAGGTCGCTCGCGTCGGGCACCTGGTCCCACAGCTCGATCGCCCGTTCGCCCATCGTCGCGGCGGTGGCGAACGCGAACGACGCCCTGGCCTGCTCGTATGCCGCGACCGAGGCGATGAACGCCTCGCGCACGTTGTGCGCAGCCATCCAGTGGTACGAGATCGCGGTGGCGTCAGCCCCACTCGTGCCGGCCTGCGCCACCAGGGCCTGGGCGTACCGCGTGTGGAAGCGCACGCGCTCACCCGGAAGCAGCTGGTCGTGTACCGCCTCGCGCACCAGCGCGTGTCGGAACGCGTAGGCGGTGCCATCCACCACGAGCACGCTCGCGGCGATCGCCTCACTGGCGGCGAGGTCGATGCGCTCAGGAGACTCGTCGCAGACGGCGACGAGCAGCTCGTGCTCCACCCGCACGCCGCCCGCGGCGATGAGTCTCAGCATCCGCTGCGTGGATTCGGCGAGCTGATCGTAGCGAGCGAGCAGGATGTCGCGGAGCGTGTCGGGGAAGTCGTCCATGCCGCGCACCCCGCTGCAGCTGACCAGCTCCTCGACGAAGAAGGGCACGCCCTCGGTCCGCAGGAACACCTGTGCGAGCTCGTCCTCGTCGGGCGCTCCGTCGAGGATCACGGTCGCCATCTCGCGCACCTGTCGACGGTCGAGGCGGGCGAGTTCGATCCGCGCGACGCGGCGGTTGCGGTCGAGCTCGGGCAGCAGGGCACGCAGGGCGCTGCCACGGCCGAGCTCGTCGCTGCGGAAGGTGAGCACCACCAGCAATCGCGCATCTTCGACGACCCGGATCAGGAATCGCAGCAGCCCCAGGCTCTGCGGATCGACCCAGTGCAGATCTTCGATCACCAGCACGACGGGTCGGGCGGCGGCGACGTTCTCGAGGACCTCGGCGACGACGTCGTAGAGCCGGTCGGCACCGCCGCGCACCGGGACATCGCCACCGGTGGTGCTGCGGCTGAGCTCGGGCAAGAGAAGAGCGAGCACGTCGCCCGCCGGTCCGGACGCATCGAAGAGCGCCTCTTCGCCCACCTCCTGCGCGAGCGATCGGAGCGCCGAGACGATGGGCGCGTAGGGCGGGGCGTCCCTATCGAAATCGACGGACTGCCCCCGCAGGACGATCGCCTCCGGCGGGAGCGATCGCACGAACTCGCCGACGAGGCGGGTCTTGCCGATGCCGGCCTCGCCACCCACCAGAACGGCTCGCGTCGAGCCGGCGACGCTGTCGGCGTAGGCGTCGTGGAGCGCGTCGAGGTCGGCCTCGCGGCCGATCAGCGCCGGGCTGACCGTGGCTCGCATGAACTCATCGTCCCACGGTCCTCGGACAATGGGCCGGCCGGCCGACTCAGGCCCGCCCCCTCCCGCCGCGACCCCACCCGGCCCGTCCGCAGAGCGGAGCGGTCCGGCGAGCGAAGCCGTCAATGTGCGAGCGGCCGGGGTGCGTGGTGCGTCAGCTCGCGCAGCTTGTGCGTGAACTCCCGCAGGCCTCGTCGCGCGGGCGGTGTGGCTTCGGATGCCCGTTCACGGGCGACCCGCCGATGCTCGAGCTCGCGAAGCAGTTGCACCTCCGTGGCAAGGCGAAGGTGGTCGAACAGTTGCTCGCTGGCGTACATGGCGCCTCCTCAGGTGCGTTGACCTGACCGACACTGCTCGCTAAGGCACCACCCATCCATGAGGAGGATGCCTCATTTCCGTGCGGGAGCGCAGTCGGCTGCTGAGGCGATCTCCGTCAGACCGCGAGCATCCGCGCGGGAACCGAAGAGCGCTCCAGAATGCCCTGCGTGATCCCGCGGACGATCAGCCATGCCAATGGCGTGGCTGCCAGAAGGAGGCTCTCACCGAGAATGCTCACCCACATGGCATTGCGGAGCTGTTCGAGCTCCTCTGCGGCGAGGTAGATGCGGCTCGATATCTGGGT
This sequence comes from Microbacterium terricola, assembly GCF_027943945.1. NCBI lineage: Bacteria > Bacillati > Actinomycetota > Actinomycetes > Micrococcales > Microbacteriaceae > Microbacterium > Microbacterium terricola. The sequence continues at coordinate 2,737,409 of NZ_AP027141.1, forward strand.
GACGCCACTGCTGACGAGCCAGAGCACCCACCACGTGACCTGCCATGGGGGCCGAACGCGCCCGCCCACTCGCCAGAGGTCCGAGATGTCCTGGTAGGGAAACCAGAGGCTGACGACAGGCACGAACCAGGAACCGGCGTGCCAGCCTGCGGAGCGCCGCGTCAGCCCGGCGACCTGCTTGGCTGCGCGGTACTGCCAGATGACCCAGAGCACGCCGGTGGCGAGAAGGGAGACGCCGGACAGAATCGTGAGCACCAACCTGCTCTGGTCGTACACGGTGAGCATGTCGACGGCCACACCGTGACCATCGAGGTAGCTGTTGACGGCTCCGATCCCGAACGTCTCGATCCCGATGGTGATGATGGACAGGACACCGCAGACGACCAACAGCACCTGAGTGGCCGTGGCGAGCCTGGCGAGGGAGTGGGTCCCCGCCTGTCGGCCCGGCTGCTGCTGGGGCTGGGGCTGCGTCCACTGTCCGCCGTCCCACCACCACGTGGCCGACGATCCGTCGGGGGCGCGATACCAGCCGGCGGGAGGCGGCGTGGGGGTGCTGGTCATCGGCGAGGTTCCTCCGGGGGAAAGGACGTCAACGCGTCGTGCGATGCGGACAACACTGTCCGCTGGCTCAGCCTAGCGACCCTCTCGCGGTGACACGCCTAGGACGACCCGAGACCCGCCTGCCAGCGGCCCTTCTCACGGGCGAAGAGCAGCAGGAAGATGCCCCACAGCCCCAGGTCGTCCGCGAATCCCAACGGGCCGAGCACGAGTTCGGGGATCAGGTCGAGCGGCCAGAAGGTGTAGACGACGGACGCGATCCCCACCACCCACGTCGTCGGCGCGACGCGGTGCTTCCGGTCCTTGATCGCCTTGAGAAAGCTCCACCACATCTGCCCATTGTGCGGCACGGCGCACACGAAGAGCTCAAAGAAGGGCGAGAAGCTCCTTCGCCACGGACGCGGACGACTGCGGGTTCTGCCCCGTCACGAGGCTGCCGTCGGTGACCACGTGGTCCGCCCACGGCTCGGCGGCCTCGACCACGATGCCGTGCTCGCGCAGGGTGGACTCGAGGAGCCAGCGGGCACGAGGCGCCAGGCCTCCCTGCGTCTCCTCCTCGTCGGTGAACGCGGTGACGCGGCGTCCGGCGGCCGCCGACGTCCCGTCAGCGCGACGTGCCGCCAACAGTGCCGCCAGCCCGTGGCAGACGAGCGCGATCGGCTTCTGCGTGTCGAGCGCCTCGGCGATGAGCGCTCCGGACGTCGCGTCGTGCGAGAGATCCTCCATGGGCGCGTGGCCACCGGGGTAGAACACGGCGTCGTACGACGTCAGGTCGACCTCGCGCGTGTCCAACGGTGATCGAAGGCCAGGGATGCTGTCCAGCGCCGCCCTCTCTGCGTCGCCGTCGTCGCCGAACGACGCCTCATCCGCGACCGGCGCGATTCCGCCCGGGGTCGCGAACACCACGTCATGCCCGGCTTCGGACAGCAGCCGGTACGGCGTGAGGAGCTCCTCGGCCCAGAATCCGGTCGGGTGCGCCGTCCCATCGGACAGGGTCCAGGTGCGGGCTGCGGAAACGACGAAAAGAACGGTGGACATGCGATCTCCCTTAGTCGGACGGATCGGCCGGGTGATCAGCGCGGATCGACCCGCAGGGTGGTCTGGTGCGAAAGATCGTTGGTGATCGCCTGAGTCGCCGATCCGGTTCCGTACTTCACGGCGTACGCCTCATCGATCTCGGTGTCCTTCGACGAGTCGAGCGTGTAGGTGACGGCACGGGTGCGTCCTGCCCAGCTGAGGTACCCCTCGAAGTACCGGGCGACGCCCTTGTACCACTCGCCCTGCGGACCCTTGACGGAGCGCAGGTACAGCGCACCGTCGACCACGACGTGCCACACGATCACCAGCGACCGGGAGCTGCCGTCGGCACGGCGCCCGGCAACGCGTACCTCGGAAGCCCGAGCGAGCTCGCGGAGCTCGGCATCCGTCCAGCCGCTCATCGACCGGCCGCCGTGGCGGTGACAGGTCGCGCCAGATCCTCGTCGCTGACGTGCTCCTTCCACGTGGTCGACGCGGCGGGGTCATCGCCGGCCTCGAGCATTGCGAGGTGCTCCATGAAGCATCCGGGTGCCGCAGCGTGCCAGTGATCCTCTCCCGGCGGCGTGTACAGGGTCTCGCCCGGGTGCACCTCGATGACGGACCCGTCCCGGCCGCCGAAGCGGGCGACCCCCGACGTGACGCGAAGGTACTGGCCGCGTGCATGCGAGTGCCAGGCGGTCCGGGCGCCCGGGGCGAAGCGGACGGTGGCGACCGTCATCCTCTGATCCGGCTCGTGGGGCGCCGCGATCACATCCAGCCACACATCCCCCACGAACTGCTCCGGTGGATTCTTCACGGTCGGTCTGGGGTGTTCGATGCGCATGGGGTCCTCTCCTTGCTGCAACGCTACGCACGGGTGACCGCGGGTGGCAGTGACCAGCAGTACTCCCATAGGGGTCGCCAGGAATCCCCTACTGGGGGGTGGGGAGCCGCGGGCTGCTCCCCGATGTGCCCCCTGCCCGGCTGCTCTTACCGTGAAGCCACATCACCTTCGGGGACAGCCCCGGGATCGGATAGGGCTCATGGACAACATCGAGATCGACGACTACGACGAGTCGTTCAACACCGGCGTCTGGGGATCGGGCAACACCGAGACCACAAACACCACCAACACCCTCGGCCTGGCGGCTGACAACTCCTTCAACACCGACGAATCGACCAACGACAGCGGCAACATCGTCGTGGATGTCGCGGACTCGTTCAACGAGGACTCGAACGACACGACCACCGACATCTCGGACTCGTGGAACGACGAGTCCGACAACTCGGTCGACGATCACAGCGACAACTCGATGGAGGACCACTCCGACAACTCGATGACGGACGACTCCGACAACTCGATGACGGACGACTCCGACAACTCGGTCAACGACTCGCACAACGACTGGTCCACCGACACGGTGAGCGACTCGCACAACATGTGGACCGACGCGTCGACCGACGACCACTCCATCAACGTGGGGATGCGCTCCTACAACACGGGCTTCGGCGACGTGTCGCTCGGCGGCGGTGGCGGTGCCGGCGGTGACGGCGACACGATGGTCAACAACCAGAACACGATCATCGACCAGTCGTACAACGCCGCAGGCGGCGGAGGCGGCTGGAGCGGCAGCAGCGCCGTGGTCGCGTCGGGCGACGACTCGATCGCCGCCGGCAACGATGTGCACGTCGCGACGAACGTCGACTACTCGACGAACATCTCGTCGGCTGAGGGCGATGTCAACCTCAACAACGACACGACGATCACGACCGTCACCGGCTCGTACAACACCTACGAGGACTCCTCCAGCTGGGAGGACAGCTCGACCCACACCTCGGTCGCCGACTCGTACAACTCGTACACCGAGTCGTACTCGGCGGAGGACTCGTTCAACGAGACCAACGACCTGTGGCAGTCCACCGACGTCTCGATCGACGTCGACGCGATCGTCGACAGCGGCGACGCGGTCATCGACGACTCCTTCGCCGGCTGACCCACCCGACAGCTCAAACTGAAGAAAGCGAAAGATCATGGCCGACTACACCGAGAACGACTTCGACGACTCGTTCAACTCACGGGTCCGCGACTCTCACAACACGACCAACACGACGAGCAGCACGACCGTCGGCGTCGACCTGAACGAGGTCGGCAACACCGACTCGTCGACGAACGACAGCGGAAATCTCGACGTCGCCCTCGACGGCGTCGGGAACACCGACTCGCACGACACCAGTACCGGCATCAGCGGGTCGTTCAACGACTGGTCCGACAACTCCGTCGACGACAACAGTGACAACTCGGTCTGGGACGGCAGCGACAACTCCGTCACCGACAACAGCGACAACTCGGTCACCGACAACAGCGACAACTCGACGAACGGGTCGTACAACGACGCATCGACGAGCCTCATCGCGGGGTCGTACAACTCGTATCTCGACGAGTCGGTCGACGACCACTCGATCGAGGTGGGGACGCGCGACTACAACACGGGCTTCGGCAACCTCACCCTCGGCGGCGGCGGTGGCGGCGGTGGCGATGTCTGGGTCAACAACCAGAACACGATCGTCGACCAATCGTTCAATGCGGGCGTCGACGGTGCGGACGGGTACGGGGCCGAGAGCGGAAGCTCCGCAGTCGTCGCCTCGGGTGCAGGCTCGGTCGCGGCAGGCAACGACGTGGACCTCAGCCAGAGCGTCGATCACTCGCAGAACATCTCGGCGTACGGCGATGTGAACATCGGCAACGAGGCCCACGTCACCACCGTCACCGACTCGTACAACGAGACGACCGACAACTCGTCGTGGACGGACAGCTCGACGCACCTCGACGTGGACGACTCGTACAACACCGACTCGGCCAGCTGGACGGCGACGAACTCGTTCAACGAGGAGCTCACGTCGCAGACCGATTCCACCTGGGATGTCGACGCCGACGTGATCTGGGGCAGCGGCGACGCTGCGATCATCGAGCCGCCGGCGATCGACGACGCATTCGACGAGTCCTGATCCCATCCGTTCGGCAATCCGCGCCGAATCACTAGGGCGGTGTCTCCGGTACCTCCGGAGGCGCCGCCCGCCCCATGCTCACCAGCATCCGCGCTGATCCGCAGGACGACGAAGGAGTGTCGACGATGACGAAGTCCGTGGCCCCCGCACCGGTGACGACCGCCCCTGGGGATGACACCTCGACGACGGCGATCGCCCGTGCCAACCAGCAGCTGGCGCACCTCGTCGAGAAGACCGCCGACCTGTCGCGCGTGCTCGGGCGCGCCGACCTCGTCGGGCGACTGGAGCAGACGCGCTCGCGGCTCGATGACCCATACGTCCGCGTGATCGTCGTCGGCCAGTACAAGCAGGGCAAGAGCAAGCTCGTGAACGCCCTGGTGAACGCGCCCGCCTGCCCGGTCGACGACGACATCGCCACCAGTGTGCCCACGTCCGTGTCGTACGGCGAGGAGGCCGCCGCGTTCGCGATCGTGCGCAACGGCGACACCCAGGGGGGCGCCGTCGACCGGATGCCCATCCCGCTCGACGCGCTCGCGGACTTCGTGTCGGAGCGCGGCCGTCGCGACGAGGAGCTGGACATCGTGGGCGCCGAGGTCGTCCTTCCGCGCGAGCTGCTCCGCGGGGGGCTGCGGCTCGTCGACTCTCCGGGAGTCGGCGGCATCGAATCGACACGGTCGGTCAGCACCCTCGCCGCGCTGTCGACGGCGCACGCCGTGCTGCTCGTCTCCGACGCCTCGCAGGAGTACACCGAGCCCGAGGTGCAGTTCCTCAAGCACGCCCTGCGGGTGTCTCCGAACGTCGCCGCGGTGCTGTCGAAGACCGACATCTATCCGTCGTGGCGCCAGATCGAGGAGATCGACCGCTCGCACCTCGGCGATGTGGGCGGCATACCGATGTTCGCGGTGTCGAGTGACCTGCGGATGCTGGCGGCACAGGAGCAGGATCGCGATCTGAACGAGGAGTCCGGGTTCCCGGCCCTCGTCTCCCATCTGCGACGCGACGTGCTCGGCAAGGCGGAGATCGTGCACCGCCGCTCGGCGGTGCACGATCTCGTGTCCGTCGTCGATCAGCTGGGCATGGCCATCAAGACCGAGTTGAACGCGCTCCTGAACCCCCAGGACACCCCGGCGATGATCGCCGAGCTCGAGGCGGCGAAGGCACGCGCAGACGAGTTCCGCGGCCGGACGTCGCGGTGGCAGGTCACCCTGAGCGACGGGATCGCCGACCTCATCTCCGACACCGAGCACGACCTGCGCGACCGACTCCGCAAGGTGCAGCGCGAAGCGGAGATCGCCGTCGACGAGGGCGACCCCGGCCCGATCTGGGATCAGATCGCCGAATGGCTCGAGCAGCGCGTGTCGAACGCCGTGTCCGAGACGTTCGTCTGGACCAACGAGCGCTCGCGCTGGCTCTCCGAGCAGGTCGCCGAGGAGTTCGCGCTCGAGGAGTCGACCATCCCCTTCATCGACGTCGGCGACACCGCCGGCGTGCTCGACCCGGTCGAGAGCCTGCAGGGAATGGGCGAAGGGCGACTCGGTGCCGCCGAGAAGATCTACATCGGCGTACGCGGCTCGTATGGCGGCGTCCTGATGGCGGGGCTCGCCACGAGCCTGGTGGGCATGGCGCTCATCAACCCCCTGTCGCTCCTGGTCGGCGTGCTCGTCGGCCGTCGCGCCTATCGCGAAGACATGTCGGCGCGGCTCAGCCGCCGCCAGGCCGAGGCGAAGAACCTCGCCCGCCGGCATATCGAAGACGTCGTCTTCCAGGTGGGCAAACAGCTCAAGGACCGCCTGCGGTTCGTCCAGCGGGTCGCTCGCGACCACTTCGGCGGCATCGCCGACGAGCTGCACCGCTCGCTGTCCGAGTCCGTGCTCGCCGCCAAACAGGCCGCCGCGACCTTCGAGGCCGACCGCAACGGACGCGTGATCGAACTCCGGCAGCAGATCGCGCGGATCGAGGCCCTGCGCGCCGAGATCCCGGCATCCGCGGGCGAACGGGACGTGCGCTCATGAGCGGTGCGCTCGCGGACGTCACGGAACTCGTCGACGAGGCCCGCGCGATGTATGCCGGCGACTCCGCCGCCGAGGCCGCGCTCGACGGGTACGCGCGCCGCCTGCGGGAGCCGCTGCGCCTCGCCGTGGCGGGCATGGTCAAGGCCGGCAAGTCGACGGTGCTCAACGCTCTGATCGGCGAGCAGATCGCGCCGACCGATGCCGGTGAGTGCACCCGGACGATCACCTGGTACCGCTACGGCCGGACCGCCACGATCACCGCGCACCTTCACGGCGGCGCCGAGGTGCGGCTGCCCGTGACCCGGTCCGCGGGCGCGCTCGTCCTCGACCTCGGTTCGCGGACCGCAGAGGACATCGCCTGGATCGACGTGGTCTGGCCGTCCGAGAGCCTCCGCTCCACCGTCCTCATCGACACCCCGGGCATCGCCTCGATCTCGCAGGAGGTATCGGAGCGCTCCACGCGGTTCCTGACGCCGACGCGCTCGCCGTCCGAGGCCGACGCGATCCTGTACCTGCTCCGCCACATCCACGGGTCGGACGTGCGGTTCCTCGAGGCCTTCCGCGACACGGCCGCCGGCGCGTCGCAGACCGTCAACGCCGTCGCACTCCTGTCGCGCGCCGACGAGATCGGCTCCGGCCGGATCGACTCGCTGCTCTCCGCCGCCCGCATCGCCGAGCGCTATCGTCACGACGGCGACCTGCGCTCCCTGGCGCTCGAATGCATCCCGGTGGCAGGGCTTCTCGCTGAAGGCGCCCGCACGCTCCGCGAGAGCGAGTTCGCGGCGTTCCGCACACTCGCCCGGCTCGACCGCGCCGTGCGCGACCGCCTGCTCATCTCGGTGGACCGCTTCACCCGCACGACGCGCGATACCTCGCTGAGCGTGACCCAGCGGCGGGAGCTCCTCGCGCGCTTCGGGATCTTCGGCGTCCGGCTGGGCGCCGCGCTCGTGCGCGGCGGGGCACGCACGTCCTCCCAGCTGTCCGAGCGGATGGTCGCCCAGAGCGGGCTGATCGACGTGCAGCGATTCGTCGCCGACCAGTTCCGTGCACGCGGGGCGTCACTCAAGGCGCGGAGCGTGCTGGTCGGGCTCGAGATGCTGCTGGAGGATCATCCGACCCGCCAGTCCACCCGCATCCGCGCCGGCATCGAGCGCATCACCGCGAACAGTCACGATCTCCGCGAACTCGCTCTCCTCGCGGAGCTGCGCACCGCCGAACCCGCCCTCGCTGCCGCCGATGCGACGGCCGCTCAGCGCCTCCTCGGCGGATCGGGGACCTCGGCTCTCCGGCGTCTCGGGCTGCGAGACGACGCGGAGGCCTGGGCGATCCATGCCCGTGTCGACGGGGTTCTCGGCCACTGGCGCCGCCTGGCGGAGTCGCCGCTCTCGGATCGTGCCACGAGCGAGGCCTGCCGCGTCGTGATCCGCAGCATCGAGGGCGTGGCGTCAGAGCTGGCCGTCGGAAGCGGGAGTGACCGGACCGCCGCGGCGGACGTCGTGCTGGCGAGCCGTCCAGCGTAGAGCCTGCGGGAGCAGGCTGATCAGGAGGCCGAGGACGGCGAGCCCCAGCTGCACCAGGAGGATCCGCTCGAGGGGCAGGGCCCGCTCGCCGAAGACGACAAGTTCACGAGCGATCAGGAAGACTCCGGCCTGGAACAGCACAGACCCGAACTGCCACCATCGGACGTTCGCCCGACGACTCGCGAACGACACCTGCATGGCGATCTGGGCGAGCACGATCGCGACCAGCGGCGTGAACACCGACCAGAACACGATGTCGGCAGCCGTCGTATAGGTGGCGTCGGCCCGCGATCCGTCGACGGCCTTCACGAGATCCTCGATCTCGGGCAGCTGGGCCTGCCGGATGACGAACAGGTAGATGATCGCGACGCCACCGGCGATGAGACTCATCAGCCACGCGATCTGGCTGAGGCGCACGAAGAACGGCGGCGGCAGCTTCACGAGCACCGGTGCCGCCTCCTTGCCGGTCAGCGGCGGGCGATCCGGCGCCCTGACCTCGGCGGTCTGCGCGTCGTCCACCTGAGCGGCCCCCGCCTCCAGCCGGAGCGGCTCCTTCGTGTCAGAAGTTGTCATCGTCGGCGCTCTCATCGATGATCACGGGCTCGACGTCCGAGAACGCGCCACCCGAATCCTCGGCCAGGTCGGTCTCCACATACTGCGTCGCCGCATCCTCGTACTGGACGTCGGCGTCGGCCGTCTCGGGCTCGACGGTCTCGGTTTCGGTCTCCACGGTCGCTGGATCCGCCGCAGCGGTATCCGTCCCCGTGTCCGTGACGATCGTCGTGTCGGCGGTCTCCGTGACGGTCTCGGTGTCGTTGAAGGAGTCGTCAGCGTCGACCTGACCGGTCTGCTCGTCGAACGAGTCGTCGACGACGACCACGGTGGAGTCGTCGGTCGTGGTCGAGGCGTCGGTCTCCTCGTTCATGGAATCCTCGACGACCTGCACGTCCGTCTCGTTGCCCATGTTGACGTCGTCGCCGGCTTCGATCGTGGTCGACTCATCCCAGGTCTTGTCGACCGTGGCGTCGTTGCCCGCGGCGACGGCCTCGTCGCCGGACGCGACGATCGCGTCGTTGTCGAACGTCTGCGTCACGTCACCGTCTGCCCAGATGTTCTGGTTGACCGACTGGTCGACGACGGTGTCCCGGTCGTCCACCCACTGGAAGTGCGAGGTGACCTGGTTGATCTCACGAACGATCGCGGACTGGTGCTCGCGCTCGAAGTAGACCGGCTGCGGAACGCCGACCTGGACGACATGCGTGCGCTCGATGATGATCGGCGCGACAGCGGCGACATCCGATGGACCGGCATGCTGGAGACCGCGGGCCGCGAGCGCCCCCTCCGGGTCTGCGTCGAACTCGGCCTGGGCGTCCGGGTCCCGGAGCAGGCTGAGGATGAATTCGATCAAGGCGTCTGCGACTGTCGCGAGCGTGAGGCTCATGCTCGGCTCCTCTTCATTGTGGTCTTTCGACCGTACGTGGCTGGGTGGTCTGAGCGCGTCGGGGTATACCCCCCACGCGGGGCGAATCGAGTAGGGGGATATCCCCGGGGTGGGTCGGTCATGCGCTGGCCCTCGCCCCGCCGTGGCCCGCATCGTCGCCGTCGGCATCGTCGAGGGCGACGCGCAGCTTCGCGATGAGATCCGACCGGTTCGTCGCGCCCAGGCGACGGCGGATGCGGGCGATGTGGTGCTCCGCCGTGCGCGGGGAGATGAAGATGGTGGCACCGATCTCGGCGTAGGTCTTGCCCTGCACGACGAGGGCAGCGACCTCGAGCTCGCGCGGGCTGAGGTCGGAGGGGGTGCGCGGGCGTTGCGCGGAGACCGCGTCGCTCTCGACGGCAGGGGGACGGAGATCCTCGTGCGGATGCAGGCGACGGGCCGCGGCGAGAAGCCGCGCCGTGAGCCGGCGATCGTCGGTGTGACCCGCTCCGTGCCCGGCGAGCCGCGCACCGTCCCACGCGAGTCCCACGGTGCCGAGCGCGGTCGCCGCGGCTTCCACTGCCTCGACGTCGACGGTGCCCGACAGCACGTTCGTCCAGACCCGGCCCGCCTGCGCCATGATCGAGGCCAGTCTGCTGTGGGGTGCGGCGTCGATGAGCGCGTGCGCGTGCGACGTCATGTCCTGCGGTCGCCCGCGGAGGATGGCTTGCTGGATCCCGGCCCAATGGGCGTGCGCTGCCCAGAGCGGAGGCGAGCCCAGCTGCTCGAGCCGCGCGAGAGCCTGTGCGAAGTGCGCCTCGACGCGCTCCGGCTCGCCGACCCTGGCCGCCGTCACAACGAACTCTCCGAGCGGCAGGATGCTGAACAGGTCGAACGATGCGCGCATGAGACTCTCCCGCGCGGCCCGCCATGCCACCGTGAGCGCGACCGCGTCGTGGTAGCGGCGGGCGATCGACACCGACAGCGCGTCGAACAGCAGCCGCTCGCGCGGGCTGAGCGCATGCGCCGTCGGCGCGATCGCCTCCAGCGCCTCCTCGACCTCGTGCGCGCGTTCGAGCTGCAGGGCGACCCACGCACGCCAGAGGACGAGCCGGTCCTGCGCCCACGCACCGCCGTGGCGGTCGTCGAGAGCGCGATCCAGCACGGCGAGTGCGACGTCCGGTTCGCCGACGTGGAGCGCCGCGAGGGCGGCGACGACCGCTGGCAGCTCCGGGATCGGAGCGGACGTGCGGGCGGCCGAGTACATCTCGGCCGCCCGGATGAGCTCGCCGAGCGAGGCGTCCGCCGACGTCGTCAGCGTGGCGCGCAGACCGCTCTCGAGCAGATCCATCGCGACGGCGAGCGTCGACGGCATCGTCGGACCCCGCGCGTGCGCCGACGTCGTGTCGAGGAGCCCCGCGTCGGCCACGGCGAACGCCGCCACGGTCGCACGGGCCCGCGACGTCGGGGTCGACGGCGCGAATGCGCGGTACACCGCGTCGCTCATGGTGGTCAGCCCGCGCGCCGCCCAGACCGCCGCGGCGGTGTCGGCCGCGGCGTCATGGTCCGGATGTTCGGCAGGGATGCGGGCGCCGTCGAGGAGGCGGCTGGCGGCCTCGACGCCGCCGAGCTGCCATTCGGCCCGCGCCTCGCGGATCGCGGCGGTCGCGGGATCGGCGCCCGCCTCGCGAGCGCGCCGGTAGAGCTCGCGCGCACGGCGCGGGTCGGTCGCGCCTACGGCGTCGCCGTGCTGCAGCAGCAGCTCGGCGAGGTGGGCGTCGTGGACCCCGTCGACGAGGCTGTCCAGGCCGGTGCCCGCAGCATCCGGCCCCCTTCCGGCGCCGACCGTGTCCTCGTACAGGCGGATGACGCGCTCGATCGATGAGGTCGCTCGAACGGCCGACCGGACGACCGGGGCCGGGCGGCCTCCCGGCAGCAGCAGGCCCTCGGCGTACGCGGACAGGATCAGATCGTCGCGGTCCGCGCGCATGCCGTCGTCGCCACCCAGGCACAGGTGCTCGACGAGGTGCCGCACGGGAGGCGCGACGGTGCGCAGGCGATGGGCGATGACATCGCGGAGGACGTCGTGCAGGGCGTCGTGATCGGCATCGCCGGCGCAGTCGGTGGTGTCGTGGACCGCCAGCGACTCGGACACGAGCCAGGCGGTGCCGCCGGTCGCCTCGAGGACGGCGTCGAGGCAGGCATCCGACATGATGTCGCCGGTCTGCTCGAGGTAGGCGTGGACGTCGGCGCGGCCGATGCTGCCGAGCACGACAGCCGGCTGGGAGCGCTCGAGCCTTTCGGCGAGCGCACGGAAGCCGTCGCTCTGCGGCCACGGGCGGGCAGCGAGCACGAGCGCGGCATCCGGGTCCGCACTGCGCTCCATGAGCGCGGAGAGCTGACCGACGTCGAGCAGGTGGGCGTCATCGATGACGAGCACATGCCCGGCGGGCACTGCTGCGATCTCGGTCCGGGAGCGGGTCGTGCTGATCGTCGATCCTGCGGCGGCCAGTTCGCCGCGCAGGTGCCGCAGGACGCCCGATTTTCCCGAGCCGGACGGGCCGGTGAGCAGGAGGCGGCGTGACGCGCGGGCGGAGATCACCGCGTCGACGTGGGCACGGGCGTGGCCGGTCCAGAGAAGGGGGCCCTCCGCCAGGCGGAGCGGGGCGGAGATCGGCGTCGTCGGCTTCATCGGGTTCCTTTCATCGGGGCACGGCAGCGGAGCGGGTCGGCAGCCGGGCTACGGAAAGAGATCGGTCACGACACCCGGCGGCGCGGGCGTCAAGAGCGGATGGACCGTCGTCGCCGAGGGCGACGGGGTGGTCGACGAGCCGGGGGTCGGGGTGCTCACGGATGAGCTGCCCGGCTCGATGCGCGCCCCGCGCGAGGCTTCCGGGGGCGCGAGCAGAGCGACGGCGATTCCGACGATCAGGACGAGCGCCCCGATGGCGACAGCGGCGATGGTAGCCGCCCTGCCGAGCCACGGGCGTCGCGCCGCGGGCCGCGCGAAGACCGGTGCCGCGTTCCCGTCGGCGTGCGGAGCGTCGTCGCTGGGCGCGTCGAGCAGCACCAGCCCGCGCCCCTCCCCCGGAACGCGCGGGCGCTCAGCGCCGGCGATCGCCCGTGCGGCCCCGAGTGAGATGACCGCCTTCGGGTCGGCATCGACGGCGACCGGCCGGTCGAATCGCTCGGACAGCTGCTGCGCGACCCGAGGGATGCGCGAGGAGCCGCCGGTCAGCAGGATCGCCGTGAGGTCCTCGGGCGCCAGGCTCGCGGACTCCAGAAGGCTCGCGACGATGTCGACCGTCCGTCCGATGCCGTCCTCGATCATCCCCTCGAGTTCCGCGCGGGTGAGCCGGATCACGGCGTCTCCGTCGCCGAGGAAGACGGGGATCACGGCCTCCGAGTCGAACGAGAGGGCTTCCTTGGCGTCGACAGCTTCGCGGCGGAGCGCGGCGAGTCCGACGCGGGCGTCGTCGTCGGCGGCGAGCTCTGCGATCGACAGGCCGGCCGCCTGCACCGCGTGACGAAGCACGGCATCGTCGAAGTCCGCCCCGCCGAACGCGTCGAGGCCGACGGGGTCTCCGACGATCTGGATGCTGTGATCGTCCTCGATGCGGACGACCGCGGCGTCGAATGTGCCGCCGCCCAAGTCGTAGACCGCGAGGACGGATCCGTCCTCGAGCGAGCGCTCGACGGCGTAGTGCCGCGCCGCGGCCTCCGGCTCGCTGATGAGCTGCACGTCACGCCATCCCGCGCGCTCGAGCGCGCTCTGCACCAGGTCCGAGCGGTGATCGCCCCACGTGGCGGGGATCGACACGCTGAGCGCGGTCGGGCGCTCGCCCTCGCGTTCGGCGACGCCATCGGCGACCCATGAGACGAAGAGCGCGAACAGCTGTTCGGGGGTGAACCGGCGGTCGCCGGCGCGGATGGGCGTCGCATCGCCGATGCGCCGCTTGAATTCGCGGATGAGTCGCTCGGGCTGGGCGATGCCGCGCCGCTCGGCCGCGTCGCCGAAGAGCAGTTCGCCGTCTCCGACGAAGATCGCGCTGGGCACGCTGTCGGTGTGCCGGCCGAGCAGGAAAGGCGTCGCAGTGATGACACCGTCCGCACCGACGCGGGCGATCGCGGCGGCCGTCCGGCTGGCGCCGACATCGACCGCGAGGAACAACGATGACGAGGTCACTGCGACTCACTCCCCTTCAGTGCGGCGAACACGATGAGGTTGTCGGTGTAGTGGCCGACGGATCGGTCGAACATGCCGGCGCAGGTGATGAGACGCAGCTCAGGGCGCGGGACATTGCGGTACACGTCGGCGGTCGGGAAGTTCGCCTTGGCCGACTGCATCCGTCCCGTGATCGTGAAGACCAGTGACTGGCCGGCGTCGGTGTCGACGACGACATCGTCACCGACCTCTAATTCGTCCAGGCGAGCGAACACGGCGGGTCCGGTCTGCGAGTCGACGTGCCCGGCGATGATCGCCGGTCCGATCTCACCGGGGGCCGGCCCGTCGGCGTACCAGCCGGCACTGTCGTAGTCGTCCGGCGCTCCGAGCGCGCCGGACCGCCCCACGCTCAGGCGCTCCAGCGAGGAGGAGACGCCCAGACTCGGGATCCGCACCGCGACCGGGTCGCCGACGTCCACGGAGACCTGTGAGCCGGAAGGATCCTGCAGCCCCCCGGCAGCGAACGCATTCGCCTGGGCGGTCGGCGTGACCGCGTGCACGGCCTCGGGCGCTGCGGCCTCGGGCGCCGGGCCATCGGGTGCGGGCCTCATTGCGACGGCCACGACCAGCGCGCCGGCGAGGACCACGGCCGCCGCGGCGCCGATGACCCAGCGCACGTCGGGGAGGATCATCAGACAGCCTTCGTCCAACCGTAGGTGCGTGTGACGACGGAGGTGCTCGACGCGGTTCCGCCGCCGCCGGTCTGCACGCCGCCGTCGGGCGCATCTCCCACGGCCGCGGAATCGACGATCGGGAGGATCGTGAGACCACCGTCTGCGGTGTCGAGGACGAACAGCGTCGAAACGCTGCCTGCGGCGACATCGACATCGGCCGAGGCGCTCTTGTCTCCGCCGGTCAGTTCGAGCGTCCACGACCCGGCCGGCACCTCGGCGTAGTCGGTCACCGAGCCCTGGGTGGCATCCTCGGCGATCGGAACGCCGGTCGACGTCTCGACATCCACCGAATCGGCGAGCGTGGATGCCTGGAAGAGGCGGATGCGTGCACTGCCGGAGGACGGCGCGGCCAAGTCGTCGTCGACCGCCTTGACCTCGAGGTCGGTGGACGGGCCGTAGGCGACGACCGTCATCGCACTGTCAGCGGGCACCTTGATGTCCGCCGAGATCACGGCAGACGTGCTCGCGGGCGACCCGGCCGGCACCATGCTGACGGTGTACGAGCCTGGCGTGAGCTCGGAGTACGCCGAGACGTCGCCGTAACTCACACCCTCCAGCTCGAGCACGGTCTTCCCGCTCGGCGAGGTGACCTCGACGTCGACCGACTTCGTGTCCGGGGAGAGATGACCGAGCCGCAGCCAGCCGGTCTCCGCCGTGGCGGCGGTCGCCGCGCCGGGAGCGAACGCAAGGCTGAGGGCCACGAGGGCGGCGGCGCTGACAGCGCCGATGGTGCGTCGCATGCTCGAACGGTTGGTCATGGTCTTACCTTTCGGGATGGGTTCTTCCGGCGGAGCGAGGCTCTGACCTAGAGCGACGTTGCTCCTTACACGTGATTCGGAGGGCGGGCCGGACCGGATGCCGACGGCGCCAAGCTCTCATCGCTTTCTCATGCGGCCCACGGTCACACCTGCGCGCAAAAACGGAAAAGCCCCGCTCAGCGGGGCTTTTCGACGATTGATCCGGTGACGGACTACCCGGTCTCCTCACGCACGAGGTCGGCTGCGGCATCCGGGACGTATCGGAAGTTCTCGCGCGGTGGACGCTCGTAGTCGTCCGCGTCGGGGCGGTCCGGAATGGAGACCTTCTCGGGCTTCAGCCGCTTGTACGGGACACTGTCCAGCAGGTGGGTGAGCGCATTGAGGCGAGCCGCGCGCTTGTCGTCGCTCTCGATCGTCCACCACGGCGACTCCTCGAGGTCGGTCGCTGCGAACATGGCATCCTTCGCGCGGGAGTAGTCCTCCCAGCGGAGGATCGACTCCAGGTCCATGGGAGACAGCTTCCACCGGCGCATCGGGTCGTCCAGCCGCGAAGCGAATCGCGCGTGCTGTTCTTCGTCCGACACGGAGAACCAGTACTTGATGAGGATGATGCCGTCGTCGCGCAGCAGACCCTCGACGATCGGCGCCTGAGCGAGGAACTGCTGGTACTCGTCTTCAGCGCAGTACCCCATCACGATCTCCACGCCGGCGCGGTTGTACCAGGAGCGGTCCATCAGCACGATCTCCCCCGCGGTGGGCAGGCGTTCGATGTAGCGCTGGAAGTACCACTGACCCCGCTCCTTCTTCGACGGCTTGGGCAGGGCGACCACCCGCGCGTGCCGCGGATTCAGATACTGCATCACCCGCTTGATCGCTCCGCCCTTGCCTGCGGCGTCGCGCCCTTCGAAGAGCACCAGCACGCGGGCCTTGTTGGCGATGATCCACTGCTGCATCTCGACGAGCTCCGTCTGCAGTCGCTCGAGCTCGTCCTTGTAGATGCGCTTCGGCACGCGGTCGACCGACGACGTCTTCTTGTTCTTCTTCTTGGACATCAGGCGGTCGCTGTCTGCGCGGCGTGGTCGGTCATCTTCACACTGTCGATTCTGGGCGGGCTCGGGTCGCCCCGCTGATGACTCTATGGACCTATGCACACATGCTCGTCGGGGTTGACAATGGCCGATGACTCCCCTGTCAAGGGGTAGGGGGCAATCGCGCGAGGGCCTGCATGCTTGAGGTCGACCCACACCGAGATGGAGAGACCGTCCATGACGACCAAGATCGCGATCATCTGGAACCCGACCAAGACTGATCGGGAGAGCCTGCAGTCCGGGCTCGAGAAGGCGGTCGGCGAGGGGCTGTCGCCTGAGGTCACCTGGTGGGAGACCTCCGCGGACGACCCAGGCGAGGGTGCGGCAGAGGCGGCGCTGGCCGCCGGCTCGGATCTCCTGATCGTCGCCGGCGGCGACGGCACCGTGCGAGCGGTCGCCGCGCACCTTGCCGACAGCGCATCCACCGCGGAACTGGCGATCGTGCCGCTCGGCACCGGAAACCTGTTCGCCCGGAATCTCGACATCCCGCTCGGCAACATCTCTTCAGCTCTCAGCCGGGCGCTGGAGGGCGACTCGCGCGCGATCGACGTCGGGTGGGTCGAGGTCGATCTCGATCACGGCAGGGAACGGCACGGGTTCGTGGTGATGATCGGCTTCGGCATCGACGCGCACATGATCGCGGAGACCGACGACGAACTCAAGGACAAGGCGGGGTGGCTCGCCTACATCGAGTCCCTCGGGCGCGCGCTCGCTGCGAGTGAGATCGTCCCGTTCCACATCACCGCGGACGATGAACCGCCGCGCGAGCAGGAGGGGCACACGCTCCTCGTCGCGAACTGCGGCACACTGCAAGGCGGGCTGACGCTGCTCCCGGACGCCGATCCCTCCGACGGCGAGCTCGACTACCTGGTCCTCAGCGCCGAGGGCATCGGCCAATGGGCCGAGACGGCCAAGACCATGCTGTGGGACAACGGACTCAAGCGGCTGATCTCTGACAAGGACGATCTGACCAGCACCGACTCCGTCAACCACGGCCGGACCACGAAGCTCGACGTCTCCCTCCCCGAGGCCAGGGCGTTCGAGATCGACGGCGAGGAGATCGGCACCACGCGGTCGTTCAGCGTCTCGCTTCAGCCCTCGGCCATCCGGGTCCGCTGACTCGGCCCGCTAGAGCTCCTGCGCCGCCAGCCACGCCAGCACGTCGTCCGCGACATCCTTCCAGCCGTCGTCGAGGGTGAGGGAGTGCCCCTTGCCTTCGTACCGGTGGTAGTCCGTCACGGAGGCCGTGTTGTCGGCGTAGAGCTTCACGACGGCGAGGGTGACGGATTCGGGGACCGTGTGGTCCTCGGTTCCTGAGGTCAGGAGCAGCGGACCGCGGACGGCGGTGTGCGTGTTCACGGCGGCCGGCGAGTTGCGCACGAAGTTCGCGGTGGCGTCCTCGAAGAGCGGACGGCCGGGTCCCGGAATCGTCCAGGCCGCGTGCAGGGCATCCGACTCCTCGTCGGTGAGCACATTGCCGAACGCGTACTTGAACTGCTTCTCGGTGAGCGCGACCGTGCGGGACTTGTTGGCCGGGTTGCCGAGCACCGGGAAACCCGAGCGCAGCTGAGCGAACGGCAGCACCTTCACGCCCTTGATCGGCGCAGGGTCGATCGCGACGGCGGCGGCCACGAGGTCGTTCGCGAGGAGCTCCTGGGCGATCAGGCCGCCGAACGAATGGCCCACGACGATCGGCTTCTCGTCGAGCCCGGCGATGATGTCGGCGTAGTGGTGGCAGATCTCTGCGATGCCCTGGTTGTCGAGTCCGTCTGGGTTCGCACGCGTCTCCTCGACGGTCTCGCGGTCACCGGGCCAGCCGGGGGCGGACGTCGCGTAGCCCTTCTCCTCGAAGAGGTCCTGCCAGGGCTTCCAGGCAGCCGAGTGGATCCAGAGTCCGTGGATGAAGACGACGTGCGTGGGCATGAGTGCTCCTTGCTTGTGACGGTGAGGGAGTGCGGGTCAGAGAGTCTTGACGAGGCCGCCGTCGATGAGGAAGTCCGCCCCGGTGACGTTGCCGGCACGGTTGCTGGCCAGGATCAGCGCCAAGTCGGCGACCTCGGAGGGCTGCGTGAACCTGCCGGTCGAGAAGCCCCCCTGGCTGGCGACCACCTGGTCGCGTGCCGTGTCGATGTCGACCCCGAGGTTCTTCGCGGCCGTCGCAGCCACCCCGTGCTCGCCGAGCCAGAGCTGCGTCGCGACCGGGCCAGGGCTGATCGTGTTGAAGCGGATGTTCTGAGCGCCGAACTCCTTGGACAGCGACTTCGACAGGTTCCAGACCGCGGCCTTGGCTGCGGAGTAGTCGACCACCGGCGGGTCAGGCAGGAACGCGTTGACCGAGCCGATCGTCACCACGTTGCCGCCGCCACGCTCGAGGAGCAGTGGGAGTGCGGCCCGGGTCGTGCGCACCGCGGCCAGGAAGCTCAGGTTGAGAGTGTCGAGCCAGTCGTCGTCGGTGATCGAGAGGAAGCCCTCGAAGCGGAAGGCGACGGCTCCGACGTTGTTGACGAGGATGTCCAGCCCGCCGAATTCCGCAGTCCGCGCGACGAGGCGGGCCGGTGCGTCCGCCTCGGAGAGGTCGACGCTCTCGAACAGGACGGCGCCGCTCGACACGAGTTCATCGAGCTCCGGCGTCGAGGACCGCGCACCGGCGACGACGCGTGCACCCTCGGCCACCAGCCCCTGAGTGATCGCGAGCCCGATTCCCTTGCTCGCTCCCGTGACGACAGCGACCTTGCCGGATAATCCCAGATCCATGTCGCCGAGAGTAGGACCCGGGCGCGATGTCGGACGTGCCTCCATCGCGGCTAGTACTCCGGCTACCTCCCTGACGCCAGGTCGGCGAGCGCGCTCTCCGTCGCTGTGCCCGGCTCGGCGTAGTACAGGAACAGCGAATAATCGTCTGTGCCGACGAGCGGGAGGTGCGCGTACTGCAGCGAGAGATGCCCCGCGGCGGGGTGCCGCATCGGATGCGTGCCCGCCGTCATCCCTCCGATGTCGTGGCGATGCCACAGCTCTCGGAAACGAGCGCTCCCCTGTGTCATCTCCTCCACCAGCTCCTGCACCCGAGGGTCGTCCAGGTCGAGCCCGGTCCGGGAACGGAAGAGCGCGATCGAGCGCATGCTGAGCCCCTCCCAGTCCAGGTAGAGCTCCCGCATCCCTCCGTCGAGCAGCAGCACGACCAAGGCGTTGCGACCGACTCGGTACCCGTCGATCAGGGTGCCCATGAGGGGATTGACGGCCACGATGTCGGAGTGGCGGGTGAGGATCATCGCCGCCGTCATCGGCCACGAGTCGATGAGCCATCGCGTGCGCTCCACCGCGGGCGGCGTGCCGGCGTCGGCAGGCCTGCCGACCAGACGGGCGAGCGAGCGCAGATAGGAACTCGCGGTCGCGTCGAGCTTCAGGGCTCGAGAGAGCGCGTCCAGCACCTGATCGGTCGGGCGCGTCTCCTGACCCTGCTCGAGCTTGACGTAGTACTCGGTGCTGATGGCGGCGAGCGCGGCGACCTCGGATCGTCGGAGCCCGGGGACCCTGCGCAATCCGACGCCGGGCTGCAGGCCCACATCGGCAGGATGGAGGAGCTCGCGACGGGCTCTCAGATAGTCGCCCAATGGGCGAGGCGCAGGCATGCCGAATTGTATCCATGGCGAGCAACCGGACGAACTGTTTCGGCGATCGTCACGGGGTCCACGGTGCTGTGGGGTCCGGGCGGAGCACGAGGACATCGCCTGGCTGGATCTCCGAGGAGCCGAAGCGGTGGTTGTAGACGCCGACGGTGACGAAGTCGATGCAGAAGCGCTCGCCGATCCCGATGAGGGTGTCGCCGGGCTGAACGGTGTAGGACTCGATCAGCCCGTCAGCGTTGTACCCGACGGGACCGCCCGCGAACTCGGTCGCGCCCATGTCCGTCAGTTCGCCCCGCAGCTCGACCGGCTCATTCCCCTGCGTGTGCCAGGGGGTCGTGATCATCGCACTGGCTTCGCAGTCGCCGGGACCTTCCTTCTGCTGAAGGGTGAGGACGATCGCGCCCTCCTGCTCAGGGTTCAGCACGTCCGGGTCGGACGAGGCTGGGTCGCTCTCCTCGTCCGCCGCGCCCGGCGGAGACGACGGCGACGGGGAGGCGAGAGCGGATGCTGCAGTGTCGACGAATGGGCTGACGGCCGCCCAGGTCGCGACGATCGCAGGAGCGGAGAGCGCGGCCAGACAGATGATGACCACGGCGCCGGTGGCTGCGGCGATCGTGACGGCGCGGCTCATGGAGGACATCCTGGCATCGGCAGCCCCGCGACGCTACGCGCGGGTTCGGAGGATCATCGCCCAACGGCCGTCGGCCCTCTCCCGGCAGAAGCGCCGGGCCTGGGACAATCCAAGAGAACTGGTGACGGAGGCATTTCATGGCAACCCAACTGCGGGTCGTCTCGCGCTTGACGGCGGCCGCGGTTTCTCAGGAGATCGTGGCCCTCTGGTCTCGCTCCGACCCGGACGACCGTATCGACGGATTCGTCGTGGCGGTCGGAGCCAAGTGGGCGCTCATCGCCCTCACGCTCGACGGTGGCTACTTCGACGGACACGAGCTCGTTCGGATCAAGAACGTCCGAAAGGTGCGACACAACCGCTCCTTCGAGTCGCGATTCTCACGGACACTGCCCGAGTGGCCGCCAGCACCTCCCGCGACCCCCGAACCCATCGATCTCAACAGCACCCGACGGATGCTGCGCACCGCCGTCCCGGCCGGCGCGCTGATCGGCATTGAGTGCGAGCATCGTCCGGGCATGAGAAATATCGGCGTGGTCGTCGATACAACGTCACAGCGAATCGTGCTGCAGGAAGTCGACCCGCACGCTGCGTGGATCGAAGGAACCCGCCGATGGCGAATTCGCCGCCTCGTCACTGTGACCCTCGACGACGGCTACCAGCGAGCTCTCGCCGAACTCGCTGGGGAGCGGCCCGTCGAATCAGCGCAGGTCAGCCCCGAGGCCGACTGACGAGAGTTGTCCGGTGATGGCGAATGGCGCAGACGGGGCATGGAGCCTCGACGTGGGCACTTCGCCTCCCTTCCGGGGGCTACGGTTGCAGCAGCGCGAGGAGTTCGATCGGATCGGTACCGGAGAACTCCACGATCCGCCGGTTCGTGACTCGGTACATTGCGAACTCGGCGACGTTCGCGTGTCGTCGAGTCGGCGCGATGCCGCGGAACGGGCCGAGGTGTGTTCCGCTCGCGCGCACGTGCGCCGCCACACGATCGTCTTCGACGATGAGCTGGATGCGGCGCCACCGCCAGTCGGGGAAGCCGTGGAACAGGTCGGCGAGGTCGTTGATCCAGGCATCGACTCCACCGGGCAGGTGGGCACGGCGCACGGCCGGGTCGAGGAATGATCGGATGTCGTCCAGGTCGTGACGATTGCAGGCGTCGAGGTACTCGGCGTACCACTCGCGCATCTCCCACGGCTCCACCTGCTACTCCCCCGCGCTCGTGCTCGTTCAGGACTGCGGGGCGCCGTCACACGCCGATCGTGGAGACCAGCACGCCACCCTCGGTCGGCAGCACCCGCCAGACGCTGCCCGCGCCTTCGACCCGCAGCCCGCCCTCGCCCACGATCAGGGCTGTGCGCTCGTCGATGCCGAGCCCGCCCGCGATCAGCCCGGACTCGACCGCGGCGACCATTCGGGACAGCATCCCCCGCTGGACAACATGGACCTCGATAGCCACGTCGACGAGGCCGATGCCGGCCTCGATCTCCAGTTCGTCGCCTGGCTCGCCGGGCTCCTCGGGTGAGACGACCACGTCGCCGATGCGAGAACCGCCGCCGAGCGACCCCTCCGCCGCGATCATCGCGCCGGCCGAGACGCCGAGGTAGGGCACACCGTCGGCGACCAGCCGGCGCACCTCGCCGAATACCGGCTCGAGGCCGGCTCGCACGTCCTCGACGACGCCACCGCCCACCGCGATGCCATCGACGTCAGCGATCGCGTCGAGCCCGATCGGCTCCCCTGGCCGCCCCGCGGTCAGGTGCACCTCGATCGCGGCTCCCGATGCGGCCTCTGTCAGAAGCTCGCCGAGCGCCACGGCCTTCTCTGCGGCCTCGGGGTGCAGCGAGATCACGGCGATGCGCGGCCGCGCGCGGCCGGCGTGGCCGGCGCGCTGCACCGCTTCGGCGACGAACGGCGCATGCAGCGGGGCATCCGCGACGGTGGTCGCGCCGCCGCCGATGAGGTGCAGGCTCATGCGTGGGTGCCGGCGTCGTTGAGATCGAAGGTCATCCGAGGAGCCTACGCGGGCAGGCGCCCTCGAGCGGCGGCGGCAGGCTCTCTACGGCGACGGTTCCGTCCGATCCTCGGCCGTCCGGAGCGGCCGGTGGTTGCGCCATGCCTCGCGGTAGGTCCAGTTGCCGTAGATGGAGAAGCCGACGATCACCACGGCGCCCACCACGATGCCGACGGCGATCGCCCAGCCGACCGGGATTCCCGCAGCGACGATGGAGCCGCCGGCCAGCAGCCCGAGCACACAGGCGTTGACGACGATGATCAGCATGAACGAGCTGCCGAAGAGATGACTGAAGTTGCGTCGCCGAAGGAACGAGTAGGTGCGCACGGAGCCCGGCAGATCATCGGTGATCCCCGCGAGGAAGTAGGGCTCGATCGCGGGGTCGAGGTCGACGTACGCCCCACGCAGGCGATTCATCGCAACGACGTACATGAGGTCCTCCTCGGCGACGTTGAGGACGCGCGCCTGGGTCATGAGGCCGATCAGCGCGAGGAAGCCGAGGATCGCGAGAGCCGCGCCGGCGAACCATCCAGCGAACTTCGTCGCCTGGCCCAGCAGCCCGATCGTGAGGAGGCCGGCCGACACGAGGGTGAGGAAGATCGTGATCCGGGTCAGCACCTCGCCCTGCGCGGCGCTCCTCGCGGCGAGGAGGCCCCAGTGCTCTGTGGCGAGCATCTGGGCGCGACGTGCGAGGACGGCGTCAGAGTCAGAGGCATCCGCCGCCGAGGAGGGCGCATCGGACGACGCACCAGCGGATGTGTGATCAGACATGGCCTAGATTTTCCCCCTCGTCACCGCTGCGCGCCAGGGCAGCAATGCCGGCTCGGCGCCGATTACTGAACATGTTCAATAACGGCGTAGGATCACACCATGAACAACGGAGCCTCGGAGTCAGCCGCGATCGATGCCCTGGAGTCGAGCGGGCCGGTCATGCCGTTCACGTTCCGAGATGTCGCACGTCACACCTGGACGATCCTGGCTGCATTCATGGTGTTCGTCGTCGGGTACGCAGTCTTCAGCGCATTCACCATGGGCGGGGACATGTATGGGGCGTCGATCGTCTGCTTCGCCGGGTTCATCACCCTGATCCTGGTCTGGCTCGGGGCGCCGTTCGCGTGGCTGCTGGGCCGCGCCCTGCGACAGGTGCCCTTCCCTGCCGTGCACCTCTCCGCGTTCGGACTCCTCGGGGCGGGCGCCGGCGCACTGATCGCGAGCTCCGGCATCCTTCAGGTCACCTGGCAGAGCACTGCCGTTGTCGCCGGCATCTCCGGGGTGTGCACCATCATCGGCCGGTATGTGGCGTACCGGTCACGAAAGCGCGATGGGGATGCGCCAGGGATCAAGCCCAGGCACATCGATCATGCGCGGCAGTCGTAGGACATGCGCCGACACGGTTCATACGGACGGCCGGGCCGGCAGCAGCTCGCTGATCAGTGCTTCCACCCGCGTGCGGATCTCGTTGCGGATGCGGCGAACGGTGTCGACGTCCTGTCCAGCCGGGTCATCCAGCTGCCAATCCTCGTAGCGCTTGCCGGGGAAGATCGGGCAGGCGTCGCCGCATCCCATCGTGATCACGACGTCCGACTCGCGCACGGCGTCGACGGTGAGCAGTCTCGGGGTGTTCGAGGCGATGTCGATTCCTTCCTCAGCCATCGCGGTCACCGCGACCGGGTTGATCTGGTCCTTGGGCTCGGAGCCGGCGGAGAGCACATCGATCCGCCCGTCTGCCATCGACTGCAGGTACCCGGCAGCCATCTGGGAACGGCCGGCGTTGTGTACGCAGACGAACAGGACGGTGGGCTTCTCACTCATGACGGGATCTCGCTTCCTCTCGTCGAAAGCATAGACCCATATCTATGAATCAGGTGGCGTCAGGTTCGGTCAGCTCCACGAGGAGCGCGCGAACGCGTCGGTCGATGTCGTCGCGAATCTGCCGGACGGTGCTCAGGGACTTGCCGACCGGCTCCTCGAGGTCCCAGTCCAGATATCGACGGCCGGGATAGATCGGGCAGGCGTCGCCGCACCCCATCGTGACCACGACGTCCGCGGCCTTGACGGCCTCGTCGGTGAGCGGTTTGGGGAACTCCCCGCCCACGGTGACACCGATCTCATCGAGGGCCGTCACGATCACGGCCCGCACCTCACCGGCGGGTGCCGACCCGGCGGTGCGGACCGTCACCGCGTCGCCGGCGAGGTGGCGGAGGATGCCGGCGGCGAGCTGCGACCGCCCGGCATTCTGCACGCAGACGAACAGCACCGACGGGGTGCCGGTGTGCTGTTCCGCGCGTGCCAGGTCGTCGAGTCGGGTCACGGTGAACGTCGCGGTCCGCGATGCCCGCAGCGGAATCGCGTCGCCGCGAGTGGCGAGGCGATCGCGGGAGTCACTCAGATAGCGGGCGACCGTCTGCCGGTTGAATGTGCCCCGATAGCGGGCGGTCAGGTCGTCAACGACTCGCTCCCAATCCGGCTCCTCCGTCGGAGCCGACGGCGCACCGAGCAGGGCGGCGACACGGTCGGCTTGCTCGGGGTTGATCGAGTACCAGACCCGACGCCCCTCCGGCTCGCGCACGACCAAGCCCTCGGCATGAAGCGCGGCCATGTGGTGGCTGACAGTGGGCTGGCGCAGCCCGAGCTGTTCAGCGAGCCGACCCACCAGGCCGCGCCCGTCGTCGGCGTCGCGGATCAGTTGGAGGATGCGGGCGCGGGTCGGATCGGCCAGCACCGTCAGCGCGGGCGCCTCGACCACCGAATCCATAGACCGCAGTCTATTCGGAGGAGATGTGAGCGGGGTCGTTGCGAGTGGAACGGCGCTCGACCAGCACGGTGTCCCGCCACTGACCTGCGTGGGGGCCGAGACGGGAGCGGGCGATCCGTTCCCGTCGGCCGACAACTCGGAAGCCGGCATGTTCGTGGAGGCGCAGGCTGGGGGTGTTCTCCGGAAAGATGCTGGACTGGATCGTCCAGTATCCGGCCTCGTCCGCGGCGGCGATGAACGCGGCGAGCAGGCGTCCGCCGATGCCCTGCGCGTGGTGGTCGGGGTGGATGTAGACGGAGTGCTCGATCACGCCGCGGTATGCCGCGCGCGTCGACACCGGTGACGCTGCCGCCCACCCGACCACGACGCCTGCGTCGTCGACGGCGACCAGGCGTGGGTCGTGGATCTTCCCCGAGTCGAACTGCTCCCAGCTCGGCGTGTCGGTCTCGAACGTTGCCTCCCCGCCGGCGATCCCCGCAGCGAGGATGCTCTCCACCTCGGGCCAGTCCGCGGGCACCAGGTGCCTGATCTCGGTCATCAGCAGCAGGATCCCGCTCCGGTCGGGCCAGTCGAGCAGACCCCGGTCGCGGGCAGTGTCAGCTGCACGGTGGTCGCGGCGCGCATATCCCCGTCGACCCAGGCGGTGACCGAGCGAACCTGCTCGTAGCCGGTGGCGAGCAGGAAGGTCGGTGCGCGGCCGTAGGACTTCATGCCCACCACGAAGAACCCCGGATCCGGATGCCGCAGCTCGGCGAACCCGTGCGGAGAGACCGTCCCGCATGAGTGCAGGTTCGGGTCAATGAGCGGCGCCAACAGCTTCGGCGCCTCGACGATCTCGTCCAACTCGAGCCGAATCTCCCTCAGCATGCCCAGGTCCGGCCGGAACCCGGTCGCATTCACCACCAGGTCCGTGTCGTGGGTCGCCTCCTCGCCGTGACGTCGTCCGATCAGCCGGATCCCGTCGGCGCGGCGCTGCACGCGCGCGATCTCGAACGAGTCGACGCGCTCGATCGCATCGCTGCCCACCAGCCGATCGACCCGTGAACCCAGCCGCGCCCGATCGGCGAGCTCGTCCTCGGGCGACGCGGAGACACGGGCTGCTGCCCGGTTCCGAATCAACCAGGTCACCCGTGTCCCGAGCGCGGTCTTCGTGAGCTCGGCGAGCGCGATGAGGGTGTTCGCGGCGGAATGCCCGGCACCGACCACCGTCGTGTGCTTTCCCGCGAACAGGGCACGGTCGGCCCCGAGGACGTCGGGGAGGGCGTGGATGATGCGATCCGCGACCTGATCGATGCCGAGGGGTTCCAGACCGGTCGAGCCCAACGGGTTCGGGGTGCCGTAGGTGCCGGATGCATCGATGACCGCGCGCCCGGTCACCTCCTCGGTCTGCCCGTCGGCCGCCTGAACGCGGAGGAGGAATGGGGCGTTCTCCCGCCCGAGGGTGCGGGTGCGATCCATCCCCTCCCGCGTGACGGCGAGCACTCGGGCGCCGAACCTGATCCGCGACCCGATCACCGGGACCGCAGCAAGCGCGGTCAGATATTCATCGACGAGTTCGTGCCCGGTCGGAGCCTTCCCCTCGTCGACGGGCCCGACCCAGCCGGTGGAGTCGAGGAGGCGACGGGACGCCGGGTCGATCAGATGGCGCCAGGGAGAGAAGAGGCGCGTGTGACCCCAGAGCCGGATCGCCGCGCCGACCCTGTCACCGGCCTCGAGGATCTGGAAGTCGATCCCGCGCTCCGCAAGGTTCGCAGCCCCGGCCAGACCGATCGGGCCGGCGCCGATGATCAGGACCGGAAGCGTCGCCAGCCGATCGCTGGTCGCGACTCGGGGCGTCAGGTCAAGGAGTGTCATGGGGAGTCCTCCAGGTTGGATATCGATGGACGTCGATGCCCAGTATGCGCAGCTATATCGAAACCTGTCAATATCGACTACTGTCGATGTATGGCCACGATGCTCGAGCTCACTGACGCCTCCCCCAGGGTCGCGTGTTGCGCGCCATTGGTGAAGCAGCCCCTCGCTCAGGCCGACGCCGAACAGCTCGCCGTGACACTCAAGGCGCTCGCAGATCCGGCCCGACTCCGGCTGCTGTCCATCGTCGCCTCCAGCGAGAACAGCGAGGCCTGCGTGTGCGACCTCATCGACCCGATCGGCCTCTCCCAGCCCACCGTCTCGCACCACCTCAAGGTGCTCACCGAGGCCGGCTTCCTCACGAGGTCCAAGCGCGGCACCTGGGCCTACTACCGCCTCGTTCCCGGGACACTTCAGCAGGTATCCGCGCTGCTGATCAGCGAGTAGGACCACGCCCTACGGGGCAGCCGGCGCCCGCTCCTCGGGAGTTCTGATGCGCGCCATCAGCGAACCCCCGTTCCCGAGACGCGGATGCTGGGGCTAGCTTCGCATCGTGAGCAGCGCTGCGCCTTCTTCCTCGCCCGGCTTCGACGGGACGACGGTCGTGGTCACCGGCGCGGCCGGAGGCCAAGGACTCGCCGCTGCCCTGCTGCTCGCGGAAGCCGGTGCTCACGTGATCGCGACGGACATCGCGGATGCCGCGCCCGCGCTCCGTGGAACCGGCGTCGATTACCGGCGACTCGATGTGACCGACGAGGGCGCCTGGAACGGCCTCGCCGAGGATCTCGCGTCGGCACTCCTCGGGCACCCGCTCCGGGGGCTGGTGAACAACGCGGGGATCACCCACCGCACCCGACTCGGCGAAACCGCCCGCGCGGACTGGGATCGGGTGATCGCCGTCAACCTGACCGGGCCGATGCTGGGCATGCAGGCGCTCGCACCCCTGATGTCCGCCGGATCCTCGATTGTGAACATCGGATCGTCCGCGGCACTGAATGCCCACTACCCCGTTGCGTACACGTCGAGCAAATGGGGCTTGCGAGGCCTCACACATGTCGCCGCTACGGAATACGGGCCGCGCGGCATCAGGGTCAACATCGTGCACCCCGGCTTCATCGGAACGCCGATGACGGCGCACGCGCCGACTGCCATGCGCGAGACGCAACTGGCGCTGACCCCGCTCGAGCGCACCGGCACCGCGGACGAGGTGGCGCGCGTCGTCGTCTTCCTGCTCTCGGACGCGGCTGCCTACATCTCGGGGGCCGAGATCCCGGTGGACGGCGGCACCACGTCTTCTGGCGGCACGAAGGTCATGTCGGATCGGATCCGCCACCCTCGTATCCGTGGGTAGTCAACGAAGCGGCTCCGCCGCCTTGCGCGCCCCGCGCACGGCGATGGCCACACTCATCAATGTCGGATTCATCGCGTTCGCGGTGGGGATGGTGCCGTTACCGCCCACGAGCAGCCCGTCGACGCCCCACACCCGTGACCACGGGTCCGCGACCGAGGTGCCGTCGTCGGCCACTCCGATCCGTGTCGTCCCCATGTAATGCAGACTCGAACCGTTGGGAAGCAGGCGAGGCTCGGCGATGAACTCGCCCAGGGCGTTGCCGGCACGACGCAGGCGCTCGGTGGCCGCCGCGATCTCTGCGTTCTCGGCCTCGGTGAGCGCGTACTCGATCGTCATGTTGGGAAAGCCGCGGTAGTCCAGCTCGTCGTCGTCGAACGTCACACCGTCGTCGACGCGCGGACGCTTGCGCATGCCGTAACCCATGTTGACGTAGCCCCAGCGGTTGCCGGCCGCCGGATGAGCGGGATCCAGCGGGAACGGCGGGCTCTCGGCGTACATGACCTGCAGCGAGAAGGGGTGATCGGGTTCGGAGAACGGGATCCGGTTCACGGCGGCGACCGGATCGGCAGGGTTCACCGAGCGGCGCTCGATCTCCGCGTCCAGGTCGTCTTCGGTGGCGAATCGTCCGATCTTCTCGGCATCGACGGCGACGGTGGAGATGACGACCGGATGCTCGGTGAGGTATCGGCCGAGTGCGGATGGGCGGATGCCGGAGGCCCAGAGCAGCTGCGGAGATCGGAACGCGTCGGCAGCCACGACGACCAGGTCGGCGGGCACGAAGCGTGTCTCGCGCGAGCGCAGGTCCTCGACGCTCACGCCGACCGCCCGACCGTTCTCGACTTCGACGCGACGGACGAGCGACAGGTCATGCAACTCGAACCGCTGGCTGAGGGGCGACGTGGGATCGACGAGCGGGCCGAGCACGACATCGGCGCCGGCCCAGCGCATCGTGCCGTCGGGCTGCGGATCGCCGGCCACCGGGAGCGTGCTCGGCCCGTACCCCTCCGGCAGTTCGGCGCCGAACTCCTCCTCGAGCAGCGAGCGGATGCCTTCGCCGACCGCGGAATCGGCGAAAGCAGCATCCTGCACGTGCAGCAGATCCTTGGCCGCGTCGAGGAGGTCGTCCCATTCGTCGTCGGAAATGAACGGGATCTTCTCGCTGAACGCCGGCGACGGCGTCGCGCACGTCCAATGCGCGCCCATACCCCCGACGTTGGTGGATGCGGCCGCAGCGGCGAAGGTCTCCGCGTGACCCGACCCTTGGCCCCCGAAATCGATCAGATGCGTTCCTTGGCGGGCGGTGAACATACCCTCCACGACCACGCCCGCCGGGATTCCGAGCGACTCTCGCAGAGCACCGGCCTGCGGTCCCTGCGACATCTCGCGTGCGCGCTCCTTCTCATCGGGGTCGGGGATGTTGCGCACGCTCTCACCAGGGATCGCGGTGAGCTGGGGCCCGGCTTCGAACATCACCACATGCGCGTCCGGCACGGCTTCGATGAGGACTCGGGCGTAGGCCGAGCCGATCGGACCGCTGCCGACGATGGCGATGGTGGGGTGGGATGACATGGGTTCCTCCTCGAGGTCAGACGACGGCCGACTCGACGGTCGGCACGGGTTCGAGTTCCAGATGGTCGGACAGGCGACGGTGGGGAAGCAGCACTGCGGCCACGATCCCGATCGAGTAGGCGATCGCCAGTCCGATGAAGATCGGCGCGAGCACCGCCGAGTACAGCGCAGCCACCTCGGTTTGGACCGCGGCGGATGACGCATGCACCACCGCCGGTGTCAGAGTGGCGGCATCCAGATCTGAGGGCAGTCCCAGCGCGACGCCCGCACCGATCACACCACCGACGATCGCCGTGGCGGTGGTCGATCCGACTTGACGGACCAGGCTCACGGTCGCGGTCACGCTTCCGGTGTCACCGTGTGGTGCCGCGCTCTGCGCGACCGCGACCAGGATGTTCATGAAGGCGCCCGTTCCCACCCCCACCACGAACATCGTGGCCATCGGCACCCAGAGCGGCAGCCCGGGCGGCAGGAAGGCCATGACCAGCAGTCCGGCCGCTGCCAGCGCTGTGCCGATGATCGGGAACGGCCGATACCGTCCCGACCGACTCGCCAGCGCACCGGTGACCAGAGTGCTCACCAGCATGCCGAACACCGTGGCGATCGGCACGAGTCCTGACACGGTCACGGACGTGCGGTACGCCATCTGGATGAAGGTCGGAACGTAGGAGACGACCGAGAAGAGCCCGACGCCGATGACGGTCGACAGGACGATGCAGATCAGGATCGTGCGATCGGCGAAGTGGCGAAGCGGCACGAGCGGCTCACTCACCCGCCGCTCGACGATGATGAAGACGGCGAGCGCTCCCAGAGCGATCAGGCCGGCGACCACAACGGGCGCGGTTACGGTCCACCCGCCAGAGCTCGCCCAACTGGCTGCGAGGACCAGCGCCGTCACGGAGACACCGAGGATGATCGCCCCCGCGACGTCGAACGTCCGCCCACGGTGCCCCGCGACGCGCGGGACGGCGATGACGGCGAGAGCGAGGGCGATCAACCCGACCGGAATGTTGATCCAGAAGACCCAACGCCAGCCCCAGGCATCGGTGATCACACCGCCCAGCAAGGGGCCGACGAGGATCGCGACGGGAAACGCGGCACCGATGACGGAGAGCACGCGCGGTCGTTCGCGCGGCGCGACGACCGTGCCGACGATCGTCTGCGGCATCAGGTGCAGCCCCGCCGATCCGATCCCCTGCGCGATCCTGGCGATCGCCAGCTGAGTGATGTCCTGGGCGAACCCGCAGAACAGTGATGCGACGAGGAACAAGACGAGGCTCGACAGGAAGATCAGTCGGGCCCCCAGCAGATCGCCGAGCTTGCCCAGCACCGGGAGCATGACCGTGCTGGCGAGGGTGTACGACACGATCACCCAGCTCATCTGCTGGACGGCACCCAAGTCCCCCGCAATCGTGGCGAGCGAGGTGGCGACCACGGTGTGATCCAGCGCTCCGAGGAACGAGACGGTGAGCAGGGAGATGATGAGGAGGCGCAGCCTCCAAGGTGTGAGTGGCATTCGCGGTCTGCCCGAACGATCGGACCGTCGACGCGACCGAGTGTGCCCCGGATGCTGCATCACATCAGGGGACGGATCCAGAACGGATCCCGACGTCTTGTCCATTCTAGTCTTACTTATGTTCTTTTTCAACCAAAGACGCCAAGCGGGACCGCGCGCGCGATCGGGTCCGCGCCGGAGCGAGTCCGGGCGCGGATACGGCGGCACCGACGCGGCTGGCGAGCTCGCCGATCCCCTCAACCACCATGCGCACCTCGTCACCCTCGCGCAGGGGCTCCGGCGAGAGCTCGCCGGCGCGACCCCAGAGTTCGCCGAGGCATCCGCCGTTGCCGACGGTGCCGGACCCGAGCACATCGCCTGGCACGACTCGAGAGTTGCGCGACGCGTATGCCACGAGTTCGCCGAAGGGCCAGCCCATGTTCGAGACGAGGTCCTCGCCGATCAGCTTGCCGTTGACGAAGACCTCCGCGCGGATACCGAGGAACCCCTCCGCGTCGAGGTAGGGCTCGAGTTCGTCGGCAGTGACGATCCAGGGCCCGAGGCTCGTGCCGAAGTCCTTGCCCTTCGCGGGCCCGAGACGCACCTTCATCTCGCGGGACTGGATGTCGCGGGCGGACCAGTCGTTCATGATCGTGTAGCCGAAGATGTGGGATGCCGCAGCATCCGCGTCCAGATTCGCCCCACCCGTACCGGGCACCGCGCCGATGACGGCGGCGACCTCGAGCTCGAAGTCGAGCCGCTCGGTCACCGGCGGAGAGACCGGTTCATCCGGTCCGAGCACGGTGTGCGGGTTGGAGAAGTAGAACGCCGGCGCCTGGTACCACTCCGGCACGACCTCGCTCTTTCCATCAACCGATGCGCTGACCCCTTCGACATGCTCTTCGAACGCCACGAAATCGCGGATGGCCGCTGGCACGAGCGGGGCGAGCAGCCGTACGCTCTGGAGCGGCAGGCGCTCCTCCAGTCCGTGGGCGGCCGAAGCGCGACGAAGCGCCTCGTGCGCTCCGGTCAAGCCGATCGAGAGGAGTTCCGCGACGGTGAGACCATCTGCGAACGGCACGACGTGATCATCCACGATGAACCCCTCGCCGCCGACCCAGCGCGCGATCCTCATGCGCGCACCCTGCTGTCGATCAGCGCCTCCGCGTTCTCGCCGAGGACTCGCCTCTCGATCGCGCCGGGCAATCCCACGCCGCGGACGAAGCCGACCGGGTCGTCCAGACCCATGTCGAAGGGGAAGTCACTGCCGAGCAGCACACGCGATCCTCCGGCGGCCTCGATCAGGTGACGCAGAGCGATCGGATCGTGCACGACAGTGTCGAACCACAGCCGGCGGAGATAGGTCGACGGAGCGTGCGCGCATCGGCGGGCTTCGGGACGCACCTTCCACGCGTGGTCAGATCGTCCTATCGCGGACGGCAGGTACCCGCCGCCGTGCGCGGCGACGATCTTGAGATCCGGGTGCCGATCGAGAACACCGGCGAAGATCAGGTGCGACAGCGCTACGGCGTTCTCGGTCGGTTGGCCCACCGTGTTGGAAAGGTAGAAGCGGTCGAGCCGCTCGTCGAGGCTGCAGCCGAACGGGTGCAGGAAGATGATGCAGCCGAGCTCAGCGGCGCGCGCCCAAAAGGGTTCGAGTCGCTCATCGGACAGCTCGACGTCGCCTGCGAACGACGAGATCTCCACACCCGCCAGGCCGCGCCCGAGCACGGCGTCATCGAGGTACTCGACGATGCGCTCCGGGTGCTGAAGCGGAACCACACCGAGACCCGTGAGCCGGTCGGGTGCCTGCGCGACGTGCTCGGCGATGAGGCGGTTCGTCTCCCCCGCGACCCAGACGGCGAGGCCTTCGCTCGCCCACGGGTAGAAGTGGTTCGGCGACACGCTGACCCACTGACGGTCGACGCCCTGCGCATCCATCGCCGCCAGGCGTGCGCCGACGTCGGTCAGCTTCGGGATGCGGGCGCCGATCATCGCTCCCGAGGCCTTCAGAGACTCGATGCCGTTCCGGCGCCGCTCGAGATCGGCGGCCTCGGCGACCTGCTCCGGCGCACGACGTTCGACCTCCGCGCCCAGTGCGGGCAGCAGCAGGTGCGCATGAACGTCGGTGACCGAACCGCGGTCGCCACCGGCCGTGGTTCGCGCGGTCATGCCGGCTCCGACATCTGTCGCGCGACCCCGAACATCAGGCCCGGCACGTCGGCATCGCGGACCCCGTCGAGCTGCCACTGGCCGAGTTGGACGGAAGCGTCGACAATGCTCTTCGCGCGCGGCAGGCGCCGAGCGTGGAACTCATCCCACAGATCCTGTTCGACACGTTCGCGCGAAGCCAGCAGCTCAGTGAGCACGAGTGCGTCTTCGAGTCCCTGCGCTGCACCCTGGGCGATCGTCGGAGGGCAGCTGTGAGCCGCGTCCCCGATGATGACGACCCGGCCGCGATTCCACGGCTCCTCCACCAGGTGCTTCGTGAACCAGGTGTAGTTCGCGTGGGCGCCGGCCTCGAGATCGGCTCGAATCGAGTCCCACGGCCCCTGGTACGCGCGCGATTCCTCGAGCATGATGCGCGTGGCCTCGTCGTCGGGTGTGCCGAAGCGGTCCTGCGCCTTCTCCACCAGGAAGGCGTACATCGAGTCCTCACCGGTCGGCGTGTACCCGGCGATGAAGACCGGGCCGCCGTAGTAGAGCTCGCTGCGCTCGACTTCTGCGGGGCGCGAGACGAACGTGCGCCAGATGCCCATGCCCGTCGGCTCCGGCTTGGTCTGGATGCCGATCAACTCGCGAACCGTCGAGTTCAGCCCGTCGGCGCCGATCAGCAGGTCATATTCGCCCGCGGACTCGTCGTCGACGAAGACTTCGACAGCGTCATCGGCCCGCGCGTCGACTCCGGAGATCTTCTTGCCGAAGTGCACGTGCGCGCCGGCGCGCTGGGCGTGGTCGAGGAGGATGCGGGCCAGCTCGGCCCGCGGCATCCCCATGGCAGCCGGGTAATCCGGCCCGCCGGTCTTCACATCGGGCAGCTGGGCGACGATCGGCGCGTCCGGTCCGGGAGCGCGCAGATGCAGTCCCTCGAAGGGATAGCCGGCGGCGCGGATGTCGTCCCACGCGCCGAGCGCGTCGAAGACGCGCAGGGCGTTGCCCTGCAGCGAGATGCCAGAGCCCAGCGCACTGAGCTCGGGCTTGGCCTCGTAGACGTCGACCTCCACACCGGCCTTGGCCAGCTGGATGGCGGCGGCGAGCCCGGCGACGCCGCTGCCGGCGATGGCGACCTTGGACACTGCGGTCATGTCAGAACCTCTCTGTTCTTGGGTTGGGATGCGCGTCAGAAGATCGCGACGGGGTTGATGGGCGAGCCGACGGCCCCAGTGATGGGCAGAGGTGGCGCGGAGAGGAGGAAGTCCCACCTGCCTCGCTCGACGCAGGACTCGGCGAGCGCGTCGAGGTCCCACATCTCACCGATCGTGAGACCGATGTTGGGGATCACGACCTGGTGCAAGGGCTGGAATGAAGGAACGTCGAATTCGTTCGGTCGCACCTCGAACCCCCAGGTATCGGTCGCGATCGCGGCGATCTCGCTTCGGTGCAGCCAGCCGGCAGTCGTGAGCGAGAGTCCGGCCGAAGGGCCGCCGGCATACTCGCCCCAGCCCTCACGTCGCGCCCGCGCGAGTCGCCCGGTGCGCACGAGCACGATGTCACCCCGACCGATCGTGACATCCTCTGCAGCCGCGCAGGCGTCGAGCTCGGCCGCGCTGATCGCGTATCCGTCCGGCAGCTCGGCCGTGTCGGGCGCGAGGTGTCGGGCGACGTCGAGGAGGACGCCGCGCGAGACGACAATGGATGCCGCGTGCTCGATGCCGGTCACGAGGTCACCTTCACTCGTGACGACGTCTCCCGCTCGCCG
The DNA here is from genome assembly GCF_027943945.1 of Microbacterium terricola. Lineage (NCBI taxonomy): Bacteria > Bacillati > Actinomycetota > Actinomycetes > Micrococcales > Microbacteriaceae > Microbacterium > Microbacterium terricola. The sequence goes on from NZ_AP027141.1 coordinate 2,772,892, forward strand.
GCCGTTCCATGCGAAGCCGTGGTCGAAGATGTGACCGTGCCCATCCCACTGCGTCGAGCACTGCAGCGGCATCGCGATGACGTCGTCGGCTCCGCCGATCCCATGGGGAAAGCCTTGATTGCCGCGCTCCGCGTCGACTCCGGTGTCCGTCATGGTGTGAACCGGGTTGGTCCTGCGGCGCCAGCCCTTCTGCGGGCCGTCGGTGTCGAACGACTGCGCCAGCGAGATCGAGACGCCCTCACGCACGAGAGCAGCCGCTTCGACACGCTTCGCTGCGTCGATGAAGTTCAAGGTGCCGAGAACGTCGTCCGCACCCCATCGACCCCAGTTGCGATACGCCTCGGCGCGCGCGACGACCTCACCCTCGGGATCGGTCCGGTCGATGTCGACCGGGTTCTCGGTCGGCGCGTTCATGGCGCCACACACCGGACGACCTGCGTACCGAGGCCTTCGATCGTTCCCGTCATCACGTCACCGTCGCGGAGGAAGCGCTTCCAGTGCTGGCCGTTGCCCGGGGGGCTCCCGGTCAGCAGCAGGTCGCCGGGCAGCAGCGGCATCGTCTCGCTCGCACCGGAGATGAGCGCAGCGATGCCGAACAGCAGGTCGCTTGTGTGACCGTTCTGCTTGACCTCGCCGTTGAGCTCGAGTGTGACGGCGAGGTCCGCACCGTCGATGAAGGGCGCCGGAACCAGGAACGGCCCTGTGGGCAGGAACCCGGGCGCGTTCTTGGACCGGTACCAGTCGGTGCCGATCTCTTTCATGTCCTTGCGGAAGACCAGATCGCGGGTCGTGATGTCGTTGACGATCGTGTAGCCGGCGACGTGGTCGAGGGCATCCTCGCGGGACACCTGGAAAGCCTCGCGCCCGATCACGACCGCCAGCTCGAGCTCCCAGTCGTGCACCTCGCTGTACGCGGGCAGGACGAGCGGCACGTCGTCGCCGACAACACAGGCGGGCAGCCCGATGAAGAAGTAGGGCTCGCCGTTCGCCGCCCGGTCATCCATCATCTTCGCCGCGAACTCGCGCGCTTCTTCCGGTGTTCGATCGGTGTTCTGAGTGAGTCCGGCCGCAACGAGCTCGATGACGTGCTCGCGGTAGTTGGCGCCCGCCTGCAACACCTGACGCGGCGCCACGGGGGCGGTGAGGGTGACGTCGGCCAGCGGCATCCATCCGTCCGTCCGCTCTGCCGCCGCTGCTACCCGCGCCCAGTCGCCGCCCGCGAGGAACGCGTTCAGGTCGGCCGCGCCGAGTTCGTCGGTGCTGATCGCGCGGATGCGGTCGCCCGCGACGACTCCCAGCGCAACGGAATCGCCGTCGCGGAAGCGCGCGAGGGCGTACGGGGCGGTCAGTCCGGTCGACGTCATCGTCATTCAGTCTCTCTATCGTGGCGACTTCGCGTCACCGTCGGTGCGAGGTGGGGCGTCACGCGAGGCGACGCCCCACCTCCGGTCTCAGCCTCGGCCGTGCTGCGCGTACGGGTTCAGCAGCGCGTCCTTGATCTCGTCGGGCACGCCCTCCTCGGTCGCGCTCGGACCGTCGGCGGCTGGGAACGACTCCGTCATCGACATCGGCATCGCGCCGTTGCGGTAGAAGTTGTTCGAACCCTGCGACGGCTTCCACGTGTTGGCCTCCCAGTCGGGCACGTAGTTGCGGTACCCGCCGGTGTTGAGCTCGATACGCAGCGTCGACGGCTCACGGTAGTAGAGGAAGGTCTGCTCGCCGATGCCGTGGATGTTGGGCCCGTACTCGATCGGGATGCCGTTCTCCATGAGCGTGTCGGCGGCGATGAGCAGCTCCTCGCGCGTGTCCACCCAGAACGCGTAGTGGTTGACGCGGCCGGCGCGAGTCGAGCCGTCGAGGACGACCCCCAGATCGTGCGACTTCTCGTTCGTGGTGAGCACGGAGAACACCGAGATCGGCGCCTCGTCGAGCATCGTCCGTGCCATGAAGCGGAAGCCGAGCACGTCGACGTACCACTTGACGAACGCGTCCACATCCTGGGTGGCGACGGTGACGTGGTCGAGCTGGCGCGGTGCGCCGGCCACTTTCGAGCGCTTTTCGGGACGGTCGGGGTAGATCGATGCGACATGACCAGGTGCCTGGTGGCGGGTGACGTCCCAGTGCAGGGTCATCGAGTGGCCGAACGGCCCTGTGAAGCGGTAGGCGCGACCGATCTTGTGGACGTCGTCGAGCCATTCGCCCTGGATGCCGGATTCTTCGACGCGCCTCGCGGCCTCTTCGAGCGCCTCGGCGCTCGAGGTGCGCCAGGCCATCGTGGCCAGTGCCGGCTCGTCGCCGGGAAGCACCACGAGCGAGTACGCGTAGTAGTCGCCCCAGCAACGCAGATAGACGGCGCCCTCGATGCGATCGACGACGGTGAGCCCGACCTGCTCCTCGTAGAACTTCACGGAGGCCTCGACGTCCGGCGTGGTGACGGCCACATAGGAGAGGTGGGAGAGCAGCTTGATCATCTTCGATCCTTTCGACAAGACAAGCGTGTGGGGTGATCCCGAGATCAACTTTCGCCTGAAGTCGGCATATCCGGGAATCCCATATCGCCTATGTCGAGAATCAGCCGCGTCTATGCCAGGTGGGGACTCAGACGTCCGACCAGCTCGGTGTCCGCAAGGAGTTCGCCCAGGTCGTCCGTGGGACCGGACTCGACCGCCGCGAGCGCACGGCGCACGGCAAGGCGCGCAGAGGACTCGTACCGGTCGGGCGCTGACAGGGTTCCTCGGGTCGTGGACGTGCTGACGCGGGTGCGTCGCTCATCGACCTCGACCTCGGTCAGGACCTCGCCGATGGCGCGGACGCAGAACGACCCACCGCCGGGCGTCGAGGTCACGACGATCGAGAGCGTTGCGGCGGTCCCGTCGGCGGTCTCCAGGAGCGCGAACGCGCCGTCGGCGCTGGCCAGAGCGAGCCTGCCGCCCGACAGGACCCGCAGCCACCCCAACGCCTCGCGCGCGACGATTGGAACGAGCCCCCGCGGCGCCCCACCGTCGGCCACGAGCAGCCGAGGAGCGGTCGAGCCGCCATCGATCGATCGACCGGCCGCGGCATCGAAGGTCGAGTCCGTCCGCAGATGCGGCCTCTCGACGACGACCGGAACCTTCGCCCCCGCCTGCATCCGGCGGATGTCGGCGGCTACCGCGAACGCCGGCGCGGCCACGATGACCGCCGCCGCCCCGGCAGCGACGGCGGCGAGTGCGGCGTCCACCCATCCCGTCCTTCCCGGCACGACCACGATCGAGCCCGCGGGAGTATCCGCGAGCTGCGCGCTCAGGGGCAGTTCGGCGACCGCGGTACGGTATGCCCCGGGCGGGGCGAAGACGGCGGTCATGCGTCCGCTCCGTCGAGGATCAGCGCGGATGCCGCATCCGCCAGAGCGATCGCGTAGCGGGCGTCGTCCAGCAGTTCGTCGTACTCGACCACACTCGAGCCGTTCAACACGGCCGCGAGCGCGCGCCACTCGGCGAGGTAGCCGTCGACGGGGTCGAGCGGGTACCTCGTGCGCTTGCCCGTGGCAGTCATTACGGTCACTTCGGCGCTGCCCGCATGCACGAACGCGGGCGGAAACGACACCGTCACCACGTCGGTGTCGGTGATGACCGTGAGTTCCCACAGCGCATCCGCGCCGTCCGGAAGCATGACCGTGGCGAGCCGCACCGGGATGCCGGACGCCCGGTACCCCACCACGTATCCGATGGGAGCGACCGCGCGGGCGAATACCACCCGTTCGATCGCCGGCGCGAGATCGCGCAGCATCGGCAGGTCGTGCACGGCCAGACCGGTGATCAACTGACGGACGACGGATGCCGCGACCTGCGGAACCGCGAAGTCCGGAGCGCCGCGCGCGGGGGCGGCAGCGGAGCCCGGCAGTTCGGTGACGACATCGTGATACCGCCCGTTGGGCGGGAGTGCCAGCGTCACCGAGAGCGCCTGGACATGGTGACCGCCCGCCATCAAGTGATGTTTGGCCCGCCCCCACGCAGGGTCGTACAAGTGGTTCGTACCGACCAGGAGCACCGTCCCCGCCGCGCGACACGCGTCGATCACGGCCTCCGCGTCCGCCATGGTCGTGGCGAGTGGCTTCTCACAGAGGATCGCGCGCTTGCCCGCCGCGACACTCGCGAGTATCTGAGCCGCGTGCTCAGCGGGAGGACTGCACAGGACGACAGCCACGACCCTCTCGTCCGCGAGCAGTTCCTCGATCCCGGACGACGAGCGGGCACCGATTCGATCGGCGAGCTGCGCGGCCCGGCCGCTTCCCGCATCGGAGATGTGCACGACCTCGAAGTCGTCGCTCAGGCGCGCGAGCGTCGGCAGGTGCAGCGCAGCGACACCTGGGCCTGCTCCGACGATCCCGACTCCGTGGGGCACCATCGCTCCTCATCCGTTGTTTTGCATGAATAGTACCGAAGTATCGAGAAGTGTGACTATTGACGTCGTCAGATGACCCGAAGAAGGCCGATCTTGTGTAAAAATCGACCATGGCCAAGGAGTCCACATTGCGCTTCGGCGCGCAGACCGACGAAGTGACGAGCCTTCTGCGGATCGTCAACATGGTGCGGTCGGGTGAGGCAGTCACTCGACCGGAGATCGGCCGTGTGACCGGCCTCGGCCGAGGAGTCGTCACCCAGCGTGTCGAGCAGGCGATCGAGATGGGCTACCTCGAGGACGGCGAGTTCGGCCCATCGTCCGGTGGCCGCGCTCCCCGCACCTTGCAGTTCCGCGGCGTTCGCGGTCGCATCATCGTGTGCGCCCTGGGCGCTCTGCACATCCACGTCGGAGTGGCGATGCTCGAGGGGGACATCGTGGAGCAGACTCACCGCGCCTGGGACATCTCGCGCGGCCCGGCCGAGACCCTTGACACCGCGCTCGCGATGATCGATGACGTGCTGGCACGCACGCCGGATGTGCCCGTGTGGGGCATCTCGGTGGGCATCCCCGGGCCCGTCGACTTCGCATCCGGCCGCCCGGTCGCGCCGCCGATCATGCCGGGCTGGAACGGGTTCGACATCCGCCGTCGATTCGAGGAGCGGTACGCGGCGCCTGTCTGGGTCGACAACGACGTCAACCTCCTCGCACTGAACGAACGCTCGCGTCGCCACGACGAGCACCTCGACCTGATCTACTGCAAGGTGGGATCGGGAATCGGCGCCGGGCTGCTTTCCCAGGGTCACATCCACCGAGGGGCGAACGGTGCGGCCGGCGACATCGGCCACGTGCGAGTCGCGGGGTCGGACGCCCTGTGCCGGTGCGGCAAGGTCGGATGCCTCGAGGCGGTGGCCGGCGGCTGGGCCCTTGTGCGCGACGCGGAGGCCGCCATCGCCGAGGGCACCACCGGAGCTCTCGCTCAGCGGACGCGCGACGGGGAGCCCCTCACCCCCGAGGCGATCGCCCGCGCGGCCGAGAATGGCGACGCGCTTGCAATCTCTCTCATCCAGCGGTGCGCGCGCGTCGTGGGCGAGTCAATCGCCGCGCTGGTCAACATGTTCAACCCCGGCACGATCGTGATCGGCGGAGCCGTCGTCGGAGCGGGTGAAGTCTTCCTGGCCGAGGTTCGCCAGAGGGTCTACGAGCTCTCGCTGCCGCTCGCGACCCGGGATCTGAGCATCGTGCAGTCGCAGGAAGACCTTCGGGAGCCGCTCCGCGGCGGCGCCGAAATGGTCCGGGAGCAGCTGTTCGATGTGACCTTCCCCCGGTGGTTCGCCGATGGCCGGCCGACGATCGACGGCGTGCACGGGACGAGCTGATACTTCTTCCACTTTTCTACGTAAGCGTGTAGGTTCTCGTCATAAGCCGCTTTTCGATGCGGTCGCCGACACAAGGACGTGCCCATGACGCTGCCCCCGCTGCGCGACGATTCGCTGATCACCTCTCCGGGCGGCGCCGCGGTCCGGATCTCCCTGCCGTGGATCCGCTCGCTGCCCTTGGCCTCGCTGCAGAACCCGATCGTGACGATCGATGGAGCCCGCGCTGAGGACATCACGGTGGTGCTCGACGATCGTCACGTGCCAGCGGCAGAACTGACCGAGGACGACGGGTGGTGGTTTCAGCAGGATCGCCTCACATTGGCCGTGCCTCACGAACTCACTTCCGGAGTCCACGATGTCGCGGTGGAATTCTGGCTGCGTATCCCCTACCTGCAGGTGGGTCCGGACGGCCCGCTCACCCTGCCGTTCCGGGAGGAGCGGCCGCTCGTGCTCGACGCGCCACACGTGTCAGCCGTGGTGGCGACGGATGCCGGGCCAGTCGTCAGCGACGGCTCGCTCCCCGCGGGCTGGGTGCTCACGGCGAGCGCCTTCAACTGGACGCCCGAGATGATCGCTGCTGAGCGGGATGCCGTAGACATCGCGATCGGGATCGTCGAGGACGACCTGGCGGTCGAGATCGAAGCGGAGCCGGGACAGCTGTGGCGCTCGTTCCCTGGACGGGGCGAGGCGGATGCCTCGGCATTCGGCGAGCGCCTGGCCGCGGCGGGTGGGCGTGTCAGCATCCTGGGCGCGAGCATCGACGACTGGTCGCCGCAGGGCACCCGCCGCACGGACGACGAGAGGTTCGCGTTCCTCCTGCCGCAGATCGAGATCGCCCACCAGTTGGGTGCGCGCGGTCTGCGCCTGCCCATCGGGCAGGCGGGCCGCCCCCTGCTCGATCGCGTGCTGCCGATCCTCCACGAGACCGGGCTCACGCTGTTCGAGGAGATCCAGGGTTCGCAGACGCCCGGCTCGCCCCAGGCCGGCTCCGCGATCGACCAGATCGTGGGCATCGACGACCCGCATGTGCGTCTGCTCGTGGACATCTCGATGTTCATGCCTGCCCTCCCCGAGAGCTACCTTCAGCGCCTGCAGGACGGCGGCGTTCCGCCGGAACTCATCGACACGCTGCGGCACAGGTGGCGCGACGCGGCCACCGTGGGCGGGATCGTCGACCTGCTGCGATCCGGCGGGGTGCCGGCATCCGTCCACACGCTGTACATGGACATGCTGGTCAGATTCGGCCGATCGGAGGCGACCGTGATCGCGGACGTGCTGCCCTGGATCGGGGCCTTCCATCTGAAGTTCTGGGACCTCGACGACTCCGACGACCGCGTGAGCGGGCCGATCCGCGAGCTCGGGGCGCTGCTGCGAGGCACCGGCTTCGAGGGAACCCTCTGCAGCGAGTGGGGCGGCCACGAATGGCTCGACGACGACCCGACCGCCATGACCCGAGACCACCTGGCGATGGCCCGCCGCGCACTGAACGGAGCGAGTGCATGACCCTTCTGAACGTCCTGATCCTCTCGGGACACATGACGATCGAGCACGACAACGAGCACCGGAGCTTCCGTCAGCACAACCACTGGCTGACGACCCTGCTCGAAGACACCGGACGGTTCAAGGTCCGGGTCGTCGAAGACCCGCGCGGTCTCGGCGCCGAGATCATCGACAAGTACGACGTCGTGATCGTGGTGTTCGAGGGCCGTGACGGCTACCACGACAAGGCCGTCGGGTTCGGCGCCGAGACGGATGCCGCGCTCCTGCGCTTCGTGCACGACGACGGCAAGGGCATCGTCTGGTTCCACGGCTCCGCGGCGCAGGAGGACTCGTGGGGGTACCCCGAGGAGTACAACGTGATGCGCGGCGCGAAGCTGAGCGCGTACGAGACGGGGCTGCGACCCCGACCCTGGGGCGAGGCGCTTCTGAAGACCGCCGAGCCGCGGCATCCGATCACGGAGGGCATCAACGGGACGTGGACGGTCACGGGCGACGACATCCTCACGGGTGTGCAGCTGTACGAGGGCGCACAGGTGCTGCTCACGACCTTCGACGATCTCGAGGCCTACGAGAACGCGCCGGTGTGGCCGATGTCGCACTATCCCGTCGTCATCCCCGAGGGCGGCATCGCGGCTCTCAACGGCATGAACACCGACCAGCCGATCGCGTGGATCAACGAGTACGGCGCGGGCCGTTCGTTCACGATCACGATCGGACATGACATCGACACCTTCCGGCGCATCGAGTTCATCCGCATGTTCCCGCGGGGCGTCGAATGGGCCGCAACCGGCGAGGTGACCCTCGCCGGCCCGGATCGCCACGGCGAGCGCCGCTTCCTCCCCTGGCCCTATTACAACCACGAGGGATGAGCCGCGCGGCGCGTGCCGTCGCCGACGGGCTGCGTCGCGCCACGCCGTTCAGCGTGGCTGCAGACCGGCTGCTCGGTAGACCTCATCGACGACGCGCATCGTGCCGACGCCGAGTGCCGCTTCCAGCGGGCTGGGCGACCCGTCTCGCAGCACCGCGATCAGGTGCTCGAGCTGCCGCCCATAGCTGTTCTCGCCGTCTGCCGCCTTCTCGCCGATGAGCACGCGGTCGCCCGCGGTGACCCGCAGCTCCGCGCCCCACTGCGGCACGATGACACTCGTGGCCTCCAGGTGGGCGGCCGAACCGGTGACCCGCAGCGACATGCTGCCCCCGTCGTCCCCGATGAACGACGAGCGGACGTGAGCGGGGATGCCGCCGGGGAGCACCAGCACAGCATCCGTCTGCAGGTCGACACGCGGGTCGCCCTCGTACAGCGTCGCGTCAGCCGAGATCACCCCGGGGTCTCCCCACGCCGCGCGCATCAGATCCACGGCGTAGCACCCGACGTCCATGAACGAGCCGCCGCCGAGATCCCCGTCGAGGCGGATGTTGCCGGGCTGCACGACGAAGTGAGGGATGCTGTAGTCGAACTCCACACGCTGCACATCGCCGAGCTCCCCTGAGGCGAGTACCTCCAGCAGCCGGCGGGTGAAGCCGTGCAGCCGGTAGTGGAACCCCACGAACGCCCGACGTCCCGCCGCATCGGCGGCGTCGGCGATCTCCGCCGCCGTCGTGCCGTTCGCCGACAGCGGCTTCTCGCACAGGACGTGCTTGCCTGCCTGCAGCGCCCGCACCGCCCAGTGCGCCTGCACGGTCGACGGCAGCGGGATATAGACGAGGTCGACGTGCGGATCGTTCAGGACCATGTCGTAGTCGCCGGACTCGGGGACCCCGAGCCGCTCGGCCAGGTCACGCGCCCGCTCGGGATCGCGTGCGCCGATCGCGACCACGCGCACGCCGTCCAGCTCTCGCGCGGGCTCGACGATCGCCCGCTCGGCGATGCCCGCGGCTCCGAGGATCCCCATGCCGATCGTGCGATCTGTCATCGTCCGACCTTCATCGCGTGCCCTCGACGATCGGCCGCAGCACCTTCTGCACGTACCAGCCGCTGACCATCGCGCTTTCGGCGGGGTGCGGGCTCTGATCGGACTCGACCACGATCCATCCGGAGTATTCCGACTCTGCCACGGCCTCAGCGAACGCCTCGAAGTCGACGAGGCCCCCCTCATCGGTGGGTTCGAAGAACCAGCGCCCGATCCGGCGGGTGCCACCTTCGGTGCGCACGAACTGCTCCGCATGAGGCGTGAGAGCCTCGACGTCATCGACGGTGTCCCGGGCGTTCTTCAGCTGGATGTGCCGGACGCGGTCAGAATGAGCTCGGAAGAAGTCGACCGGGTTGATTCCCGCCACGGCGAGTTCGGCGGTGTCGAGCGCCAGCCCGACGAACTCGGGATCGGTGGCCGTCAGCAAGCGGTCGATGCTGTCGCCGAGACGGAGGGCCGAGAGGAAGTCCACATGCAGCGCGAGGCGCACCTCATGCCCCGCAATGCGTCGGCCCACCTCGGTCCACAGTCGGGCGAGCGTGCCGATCTGCTCATCGCTCAGCTCACCCGTCTGCCATGCCGAGCCTACCGGACGCACGACGAGCGTGGCGCCGCCCAGCCGGTGCACCGCGTCGGCGAACCAGAGCGCGGTGGCCGCGATCGGTTCGAGCGAGTCGGGATTCAGCGGGTCGGGGCCGCGACCCATCTCGACCTCGAACCCGACGAACGGGTCGTAGACGTAGCTGCTCACAGCCTCGAGAGCGCACTCGGCGAGGAACTCGCGCAGCCCGTCGAGCGATCCGTAGAGTTTCGCGATCTCATCGGGGCTGCCGAACGGCTCCCACGGACCGAAGCTCACCGCGGTCAGCTCGACGCCGCTGAACCCACTGATCGAGATGGTCTTGAACGCACGCTCGTGGTCACGCCGGCGGACGAACGCGTCGATGTTGGTGTCCCACTGATTGAGCGCGTACGCCCAGCGGACGCCGGTCACTTCGCGCCCTCCGCGTAGATGCCGTCGAGTACGTTCTTCGCGTACCACCGCGAGATCGCGGTGCTTTCGGAGTAGTCGCCGCCGATCTTGTCGGCCTTGTCGTGCTCCACGCTGATCCACCCCGAGTAGCCGTGGTCGCGCACCGAACGCATCATGGATTCGAGGTCGACGAGTCCTTCCGCCGTGCCCATCTCGTAGAACCACTTCTCGGTGGTCACCGCCGAGAGCTCAGCATCCGGCCAGAGGCGGTAGTCGTCGTTGGTGTCCTTGGTCCGGGTGTCCTTGAAATGGAAGCCCGTCACGCGCTCGTGGTGGGCTTCGTATACATCCACCGGATCGACATCGGCGATGCAGTGCTGCGCGGTGTCGACGAAGAACTTCACGAACGCCGGGTCGGCGTAGTCGTAGAACGTGTCGATCTGGGCGCGGGTGCGGATGCCGCCGTAGAACTCGTGGTGGCAGGTGAGGTTGACGCCGTACTCCTGCGTGATCTGGCCGACCTTGCCCCAGACCTCCGCCGCGTGCTTGAGTCCTTCGTCAGTGACGCCCACCTCGTCGAAGTACCGCGAACCGGGCATGACGATGATGTTGTCGAGTTGGATGCCGGACCACCTGTCCATCGTGACCCTGAAGTCCTCGAGGATCGTGTCGTGGGTCGCCGGCACTTCTGGGGCATAGCGCTCGGGCGTGTAGTACACGCCGTGGAACGTGTTCACGATGCGCTCGAGGCCCTGCTCCTGCACGAACTCCTGGTAGTTCGCGACGGATCCGTACTGCTCGAGGATCTGCCAGAACCGGAAGTCGAACGTGTCGATCGCGTCGAAGCCGACGGCAGCGACCTGGCGCAGGAAGCGGGTCATCGCGGTCCGGGACTGCCACTGGTCGATCGGGCCCGCCGGACCCTGGCTGCGCCAGTGATCCATGTAGCTCCACTTGACCTTCGGCGATTCGGCCACCGTCTCAACCCTCGGGATGCGTCGAGAAAGCCGCGTCGAACGCGGCGGCGGGAGGAGTGATCTCGGCGAGCTTCCGCACGAACGCCAGCGCTTCGGGAGCCCCGATGAGTCGATCCATGCCTCCGTCCTCCCACTCCACGCTCGTCGGACCCTCGTAGCCGATCGCGTTGAGCGCGCGGAACAGCGGCTCCCACCGCACCGCTCCGTGGCCGGTCGAGACGAACGTCCAGCCGCGGCGCGGATCGGCCCACGGTCGGTGCGACCCGAGCACGCCGTTGCGGCCGTCGAGGTTGGTGATCGACTCCTTCACGTGCACGTGGAAGATGTGCTCGGCGAAGTCCAGGACGAACGCGACGTAGTCCAACTGCTGCCAGACGAAGTGGGACGGGTCGAAGTTGAACCCGAAGCTCTTGCGATGCCCGATCGCCTCGAGCGTGTCCTTCGCGGTCCAGTAGTCGTACGCGATCTCGGACGGGTGCACTTCGAGCGCGAATCGCACGCCGACCTCTTCGAACACATCGAGGATCGGGTTCCATCGATCAGCGAAGTCCCGGTAGCCGCGGGCGATGAACTCGTCGGAGGCCGGCGGGAACATCGCGACGGCCTTCCAGACCGAGGAGCCGGTGAAGCCGACGACCGTCTTCACGCCGAGCTTCGCCGCGAACCGGGCCGTGTCCTTCATGTCCTCGGCGGCGCGCTGACGCACGCCCTCGGGGTCACCGTCGCCCCAGACGCGGTCCGAGAGGATGTCGCGATGCCGCTCGTCGATCGGGTCGTCGCACACCGCCTGGCCGGTGAGGTGGTTCGAGATCGTGTAGACCTTCAGCCCGTTGCGCTCAAGGATGTCGAGCCGTGACTGCACGTAGTCGACATCGTCCCAGCGGGACACGTCGAGGTGATCCCCCCAGCAGGCGATCTCGAGGCCGTCATAGCCCCACTCGCCGGCGAGTCGGGCCACTTCCTCGAAGGGCAGGTCGGCCCACTGGCCGGTGAAGAGGGTGATCGGGCGCGTCATCGCGTTCTCCTTCGGATCGATTTCTCAGACGGCTACGGGGACGCCCGCAGCGGTGACGACCCAGGCGGACTCGTTCGCGCTCGAGCGCTCGACGGCGTCGAGCACGCGCTGCACCGACAATCCTTCGGCGAAGCTCGGGTGGGGGTTGGCGCCCTCGGCGATCGCGGTCACGAGATCGACGACCTGGTGAGTGAAGCCGTGCTCGTAGCCGAGCATGTGCCCGGCGGGCCACCACGCGGCGACGTACGGATGCCGCGCCTCGGTGACGAGGATCTTCGTGAAACCCTGTCGGTCGTCGCGAACTTTGCGGTCATAGAACTGCAGGCTGTTGAGGTCTTCGAGATCGAAGGCGAGCGCGCCCTCGTCACCGGACACCTCGATCGTCAGCGCGTTCTTTCGCCCGGTGGCAAATCGCGTCGCCTCGAAAGAGACGAGGGCCCCGCTCGAAAGCCGCCCGGTGAAGAGAGCGACGTCGTCGACCGTCACCTCGCCGAAGCCCTCTGCGGCGGTTCCCGACAGTCCCGAGCCCGAGCCGAGCAGAGGTCGTTCCTTCACGATCGTTTCGATCGTGCCCGACACTGCGTCGACGGTCTGGCCGGTCACGAACTGAGTCATGTCGATGATGTGGGCTCCGATGTCGCCGAGCGCGCCGGAACCCGCGTGCTCTTTCTGCAGGCGCCACGCGAGCGGCATCGTCGGGTCGACGAGCCAGTCCTGGCGGTAGGCCGCCCGCACCTGCTGCACCGTGCCCACGACTCCCTCGGCGATGAGGTCGCGCAGGAAGGTCACCGCGGGGACGCGACGGTAGGTGAACCCGACCATCGAACGCACCCCGCGCTCCTTCGCGCGTGCCGCCGCTGCCGCCATCGCCTCGGCCTCTTCGACCGTGTTCGCGAGCGGCTTCTCGACCAGCACGTGCTTGCCCGCCTCCAGCGCCGCGATGGCGATCTCGGCATGCGAGTCACCCGGCGTGACGATGTCGATGAGGTCGATGTCATCGCGCGCGATCACGGACCGCCAGTCGGTCGCCGACTCCGCCCAGCCCCACTTCTCGGCGGCCGCGGCGACGGCATCCGCATTCCGGCCCACGATCACGGCCATCTCGACCGCGTCCGGCAGATCGAACATGCGGGGCGCCTGACGCCAGCCGACCGAGTGGGTGGCTCCCATGAAGCCGTACCCGATCATGGCGACCCGAAGGGTCATGCCAGGACGACCTCGCGCTCGACCGGGACGCGATTGGTGACGTACCGACCGGGGCCGCCGTCGACGCCGGGCATGATCTGCATGTACAGAAGGCGCAGCGTCAGCACGACCTCGACGGTGAGCTTCTCGCCGGCCGCAGGGGCGTGGTCCAGCGGGATCACGACCTCCGGCTTGTCGGCGACGAACCAGAGGGTCTCGGACTGCTGGGGCAGCTCCCCGATGCGGTAGCTCGTGTCGTTCAGCACGAAGCGAAGCTCGTCCTTCGGCACCTCGACGCCGTTGACGGATGCTGCGACGTCGTCGACTGCCGACAGCCACAGGCTGCGGTACCAGGGAAGCTGCACCGAGACGGCGATGCCGTCGGCGGTGCGGCGGACGTCCTTCTCGGAGAAGAGGGAATTGTGCGTTGCCATGATCGGTCCCTACTTGAACGTGTCGGCGAAGGTGTCGTGCGCGACCGGCGGCGCCGGCTCGAGCTTCTGCACCGTCGTGGGGCTGTACGGGTGGTTCGTGCTGGGCACGGGTTCGTCGGCAGGCGGCATGAACACGGGCTTGCCGTCGTCGCCGAAGTACATGAGGTCGAGGTCGAACGCGCCCTGGTTCTTCAGGCCGAAGCTGACCCAGTTCTCCTCGAACGGTGCGCGGGCGAGTTCGTAGCAGCGGAACTTCCAGAACTTCCACTCGCCGTCCTGCTTGAGGAAGTCGATCGCGTACTTGCACCAGACCCAGTGGGCCCAGACCTTCTTGCCGAGGACTTCGTCGGGCGAGTACATGTCGGGGAACGCCTCGGCGACCTTCCGGTCGGTCAGGCCCGACTCGGTGCCTGCCATGAGCCAGACGCCCTTGGCCGTCTTGCCGTCGGCGGCGACCTCGATGACCGGGGTCGTCGTGGCGTGCAGGATGAGCTTGCCCTCGGGGCTCGGGCGATCGCGGTGGTAGCGCGTGACGCTCTCCCACGTCGTGTACTGCCCCGCGTTGGTGTAGCGGGCGCGGATGCCTTCGGTGCCCTCGCTCACCCACAGCGGGATGATCTGCTCGTCCTGGAAAGCGTTGTGCAGGTACATGTAGCGGTTGAACAGGTTCTCCACCTGACCGCGGTCCTCGGCCCTCTGGGCTACGGCGCGCACGGCGATGACCTCTTCGCGCAGCGCGGCCAGTTCGGACTGCAGTTCGGCGACGGATGCCGGTGCGATCGTGTCAGACATTCGCGTTCTGCTTCGCGGCGACGGTGTCCTCGATGGCCTTGCGCATGAGGACGTGCTGCTTCTTCACGAGATCGATCGGGTCGGATTCGCCCAGGTCGGAGAACGCGTGGCCCTCCCACTCGCTGGAGAGGTATCCCTGGTACCCACCGTCGACGAACTGCTTCACGATGCGCGGGATGTCCATCGCCGGCTCCTCGCCGTCGGCGCCGATGTCGTAGAACTTGGCGTGCACGTGGAAGATCTGCGGCATGATGTCCAGCCACTCCTCCGGCGGCACCAGACCGTGCATGTTGAAGGCCAGGCGCGTGAACGGGCCGAAGCGCAGGAAATCGACGCCCTCACCGGTCAGGTAGTCCTCGAACTTCTGGTTGCGCACGTACATCGGGGTCGGCTCGTGCCAGATCTCGTCCATGACGGGGAAGTGCTTCTCGTCCATGCCCATCTGACCGAGCGTGCGCAGCAGGGTCGGAGACAGGCTGTGCATCGTGGAGGAGAAGTCGGCCGTGAAGCCGAGCCGCTCCGACTGGAGCTCGTCGTACATCTCGCGCATCTGCAGCACCTGCGGGTCGTTGGGTCCCGACGGCGCGTGGATCTCGTAGCCGAGGTACTGGTCGTACTTCTCTGCCAGGGGGAGGAGGCTGCGCAGCAGCTCCTTGCCGTGGGATCGGATGACCACCTTCTTGAAGCCGAGCGTGTGCGCGGTCTTCAGCTGGCGGGCAAGGAAGTCGTGCTCTTCGTCGGGCGTCATGTCGCGGTCCTTGCGGCGGCCCATGTCGAGGTTCGTGCCCACCGCGCTCGCCTCGAGTCCGTACTTCTCGAGCGAGTCGAACCACAGCTTCACGAATGCGTCGTCGACGTCAGGGTAGGTACGCAGCAGTTGGGCGATGTTGAACTCGACGCCCGGGCCGATGCCCTCTTCCGCGACGGCGGCGATTAGCGTCTCGGGCGTGTACAGCCCGGCCGCGAACTCGCTGGTCATCGAGTAGAGGGTCGTCCCCAGCTTGATGCCGGTTCCTGCGATTCCGTCAGTCATGCTCCTGCTCCTTCTGTCGTCGGCAGCCAAGCGCCGAGCTGTGCTCGCGCCTCCGCCAGATCGGTGATCATGCGCGAGCCGGCGTCGGCAGCGGCCGAGCGCTGCACGGCCTGCTCGGCGCGGATGATGTCGAACGGCGACTCCCAGCTGTTCCAGTGCCAGCCTTCGTACTCGCTCGAGATCGCGCCGTTGTAGCCGTTCTCGACCAGCAGGCGGACGAGATCGCGCACCGGGACCGAGGGCTCCTCGCCGTTCTCATCGATGCCGAAGAACTTGCCGTGCACGTGCTTGATCCACGGCGCGATCGCCAGCCAGTCGTCCACTCGCGCCGGGCCGAACAGCCCGGTGCCGTTGATGCCGAAGTCGATGCCGAGGTCGGGACGCCCATTGCGCGCAGCCAGCCCGATGAACGAGCCGAAGCGCTGCCCGTGCTCGGCCTGATCCGCAGGCGGTCCCTGCTCGTAGTAGGTGTTCCACAGCTCGACGACCTGACCGAGCAGCCCTTCCGACGCACCGCGGCGTCGGTACGACTCGATGAGCGACGGGGCGAATCCGCTGACCGTCGCACCCCAGTCCATCGTGAAGCCGAGGAAGGGGGAGCCCACCTTCTCGAACCGGTCGCGCAGCGCCAGGATGCGCGGGTGCGAGGCGTACTGGTCGGCGTGCACCTCGAGGGCGAGGGTCACCCCATGCTCTTCGGCGATCGGCGCGAGGGCCTCCATCGAGTCGGGTTCGATCGAGATCTGCACCCGCGCGATGGGGAAGCCCAGCTTCGCCGCCGCCTTGATCTGCCGCGTCATGTACGCGATGAGCTCGTCCTGGTTCAACAGGCGATCGCGATGGATGCCGATATCGGCGTTCACGGCGAGCGAGGTCGTGGTGAGGCCGACCTCCTCGACGAGGTCGCGGAACCATGCGGCGTACGCGTCGTCGATCTCGGGGAACCCGCGGAAGCTCGAGAAGCCGATGATCTCCAGGCCCGGGCCGAAGCCCTCGGCGGCCGTCTTCCGGATCAGTCCTTCGAGGTCGTACTCGCGTGCGTGGAACGCGCGGGTGAAGCTGTAGAGCGTGACGCCCTGGATGGGCGAACCGAGGCCGCCGTCCTGAGCCTGTCGAAGGGTCATGCCGCCACCGCCTTCATTGTCTTGGTGTTGGTCTCGTCGATGTGGAGCGTCTCGGTGTCCGAGATGATGATGTACGGGATGTAGAGCGTCAGGCCGACGGTCACCTCGTGCTCGGCATCCGGATCGACCGGAAGGTCGCCCGAGAGCACCGCCGAGTCGGTGGGGAACCACCATTCCTCGGTGTTCGTGCGCAGCTCGTCGAAGCTGAACTCGCGGCCGTTCATGTTCCAGCGCAGCGACTCCGCGGGAGCCTCGACTCCGTCGATGGTGAGCTTCGCGCCGGCGATGCACGATCCCGGGAGCGCGCGATACCAGGGAAGGCGCACTTCGACGGCAGCGCGGGCACCGTGTGTCACGAGCGTTCCCTGCTCGATGATGCGATCGGGGATCACGCGAACCTCCTGGTTCTGGGCCGACGCGGTCGGCCGGACATCTTTGTCATTGTTTCTACACTCTAATGTCGAAATCAGACAGAAGCAAGCTCGGCGGCGATATGCCGTGCTCCGCGGACGGCGAGCGCGACGCCCGTGAGCGTCGGATTGCACGCGGTCGAGGTGGGGATCACTCCGTTGCCTGCGACGAACAGGCCGGGCACTCCCCAGACCTCGCTGTCGGGATTGCAGACGCTTTCGCCGTCGTCGGTCTCACCCATGCGCGTCGTGCCCTGATAGTGCAGCGAAGCTCCGAGCGGCATCGTGAACGGACGTTCGTCGAGAGGTTCGCCGATCGCCTTTCCGAGACGGACGATCTCGGCCTTGGCCCGCTCGATCACCTCGTGATCATGCGCACTGAGCGTGTAGTGCAGCGTCATGGCCGGCATCCCGTACCCGTCGACCGCCTCGTCGGAGAATTCCACCCGATCGGAGGCCTGCAGGTCCTTCGCGCAGAACAGACCGAGCCCCACGATCGATCCGGGCGCCGCCGGATCATCCTCTGCGAGCTTCACCGGCGACGCGTCGAGCTGCATGACTTGCCCGTGGAACGGCATCTGATCGGTGAACGGCACCCAGGTGACGCCGCTGTACTCGCTGAGCCCGGTCCGCGGGGCGCCGTCGGCATCCGCGGTGGGCTCGAAGTCACGGATGCGCACTGCGAACACGATCTGCGCCTGGTCGTTGAGGTAGCGCCCGAGAGCCCACGGACGGATCCCGGAGGCCCAGAGCACCTGAGGGGTGCGCAGGGCATCGGCCGCGACGACGACATGGCGGGCGCGGACCTCGTGACTCTCGCCCGTGCGCACGTCGGTGACGGCCACTCCGGCCGCGTGACCGTCCTCTACGAGCACCCGAGTGACGAGCGACTCGTCGTAAAGGGTGAAGTGCGCGTTGCCGCGGGTCTTGTCGCCGAGCACGACGTCGGACCCTGACCACACCAGCACACCGTCGTCACGACGATGCACGGCGAGCGGCATCCGCTGCACCCGCTCGTGCGCATCGCGGCCATCGTCGGCGGCCGCAGCCAGCCGGTCCCGCACGAGAGGCGCGTGCGGAGAGGCGTCGAAGGCGTCGCGGGTGACACCGAGCAGTCGCTCCGCCTCCGCCAGTAGTTCATCGAGCTCTCCGCTGTCGTCGAGGAAGCCGATGCGCTCGCTGTCGTTCGGCCGAGGGCACGCGCCGGTCCAGTGCGCGGACATCCCGCCGACGTTGCTCGAGAACGCGGCGACGGGCAGTCCTTCCTCTCCCTCGACCTGGTATCCGGATTCGAGGAGGAACGTGCCGGGCCGAGCGCGGCGCTGCGCCGTCTTGACGATGCCGCCGACACGATCGCCGCCGTCGTGCGCGTCCGGCCCTTCCGAGCGCAGCTGAGCGCGAGCGCGCGCGTCGGGGTCGGCGATGTTCTTCACGTGTGCGCCCGGCGGATCGGAGACAGTCGGACCAACCTCGAACATGGCGATCGTCGCTGCCGGCGCGTTCTCGCTGAGGATGCGCGCGTAGGTCGAACCAGCAGGGCCGCTGCCGACGATGGCGACGTCGACCGATGCCGGATAGACGCGCTCGCTCATGCGTCGTCCGCGAGCTTCTGGATGAGCTTCACCGACTCCGACGATTCGGTGGTCGGGTAGTACTCGAGCCCGATCGGTCCGTCGTAGCCCGACGAGCGCAGCGTCGCAAGGGTTGCGGGCCAGTCGATCGAACCCGTACCGGGCTCTCCGCGACCCTCGGTGTCGGCCAGCTGCACGTACTTCACGATCGAACCGGCGTTCGCGAGCTCGGCGGCCATGTCCTCGCCCTCGACTGCCGAGTGGTAGATGTCGTAGAGGACCCCGAAGAACGGGGAGTCGACGCCCTTCGCGACGTAGACGCCCTCGCTCGTGCGGTCGAGGAGCGAACCCGGGTGGTCGATGCGCACGTTGACCGGTTCGAGAACGAGCGTGATGCCCGAGCCCTCGATCTGCGCGATGGCCTTCTGGTAGATCTCGATCAGCTTGTCGAGCTGCACCTGGCGCTTCCAGCCGCCGAATCCCGTGCCGCTGCCGACGACCATGCGGGGCGTACCGAGGAAGTGCGCGATCTCGACACCTTCGTCGAGCTTGCGGTAGAACTCGGAGTGATCCCACGGCGGGATCATGAACTGGGTGCGCGGCTCGCTGAGCTGGGCGGTCAGCTGGGTGCCGGTCTCCTCGAGCGCAGCCTTCAGCGCGGGGAGGTCCTTCGGCGTCGAGGGAGCGTCTGCGCCGGTCGGGCCCCACATCTCGACGGCCGTGAACCCGGATGCCGCGGCCGCACGCACGCGGTCGTGATAGTCGCCGGCTTCGGTGAAGAGCAGTTCGATGTTGGGGGCGAGTTGGTATGACATGGAAAGTCCTTCGGTGATCAGAACATCGGATGGTCGTGGGCGGCATGCACGGGAACCTGCTGAAGCACGTCCCAGTGCTCGACGATCCGGCCGCTCTCGAATCGGTAGATGTCCGCGACCGCGGCGTCGGGTGCGCCGGGTCTGGAGGCTTTCACGTGAACCATCGCGAGGTCGCCGTCGACAAGCATCCGCTGGATCTCGAAGCGCGCCTCGGGCGACCCGTCGAACTTGGGCGTCAGGGCCTCGATCGCGGCCGCCGGCCCATCGCCGATCGTCGGGTTGTGCTGGCGATAGTCGTCAGAGACGAGCAGGTCGAAGGCATCTCCCACGCGCTTCTGCGTGTAGAAGAGATCGACGAACGCCTCAAACGCCGCACGATTGTCGACGCTCATCTGATCAGCCCTTCAGCCCGCCGGCGAAGCCCTGGATGAAGCGCTTCTGCGCGAACAGGTAGAACGCCAGGATCGGAATCATCGACACGATGACGATCGCGAAGATCTTGTTCCACGCCGAGACCAGCGAGCCGATGTAGTAGTACATCGCAACGGGGAGCGTCTGGTTGGCGGATCCGCCGAGGAAGATGAGCGAGGTGAAGAAGTCGTTCCAGACGATGAGCCCACACAGGATCGCCACGGTTCCGGTGGCCGGTGACATCAGCGGCAGCACGATCCGGAAGAAGATCTGAGTCCGGCTGGCACCGTCGATCGTTGCCGCTTCCTCGTACTCGGTCCCCAGCCCGCGGAAGAATCCCGCGTACAGGAAGATCGACAGGGGAAGCAGCATCCCGGTGTAGAGGACGATCATGCCCCAGATCGATCCGGTGAGCCCGACGGTCCGGGCCCCGATGTAGAGGGGGACGGTGCCGAGCTGCGTGGGCAGCACGATAGCGATGAGGAACAGGTAGTAGACGCCCCGGCTCCACCGCCGCGTGCTGCGGGCGATGACATAGCCGGTGAGCGCGCCGAGCAGCACGAGCAGCAGGATGCTGCCCGTCGTGATCAGGATGCTGTTGATCAGGCCCATGATCACGTTCGAGTTGCCGGTCGCGGTCAGCACTGCGATGAAGTTGCTGAAGTCGATGGATGACGGCGGCGTCAGGGCCGTCGTGGTCAGGGTCTCCTGGTCGGACTTGAACGACGTCGCCACCAGGAAGTAGAACGGAGCCAGGAAGGCGATGGCGATGATCCAGAAGACGACCTCGCGCAGCGCCGTGAACTTCGTGTAGCGGAACATGTCAGCTCTCCTCGGGGCGGCCGTTGGTGACACGCTGCTGAACGAGCGCGAAAGCCAGGATGATCAGGGTGAGCAGCAGCGCGAGAGCCGCACCGTAGCCGAAGTTGCCGAGCGAGAAGGACTGCTTGTAGACCTGCGTCGCCAGTGTTTCGGTGGCGCCGGCCGGCCCGCCCGCGGTGAGCGCCATGATCTGGTCGAAGACCCGAAGCCCGTTCACGATGCCGAGCGTCGTCGCAATCGCGACCGCGGGGCGGATCGAAGGGAGGGTGACGTGCCAGAAGCGCTGCCAGAGGTTCGCGCCGTCGATCGCGGCGGCTTCTTCGATCTCCACGGGGACCGCCGCCAGACCAGCCATGTAGATGACCATCGCAAAGCCGGTGTTCTGCCACACGATGACGATCAGGACCGTCCAGATCGCCCACGTCGGGTCGGCGACCCATGGCTTCGCGAGTTCCTCGAGTCCGACCGCGCTCAGCACGGCATTGAGCGGCCCGTTGTAGTCGAAGATGAACTTCCAGATGTACGAGACTGCCAGCGGGCTGAGCACCACCGGCATGAAGAACAGGACGCGAAGCACGTACCTGGACCTCAGTCCGCGGTTCAATCCGAGGGCGATCGCCAGACCCGCGATGTTGCTGAGGACGACGGACGCGAACGCGAGGAACAGGGTGTTGCCCAGTGCGCCGATCTTGGTCGGGTCCTGGAAGATCTTGACGAAGTTGTCGAGGCCGACGAACGCGAAGTCGCCGATGCCTGACCAGTCCGTGAAGGCGAAGAATCCGCCGACCGCTGTTGCCACATAGTGGATCAGGATGACGAGGATGATTCCCGGAAGGGCCCACCACCAGTGGCCGAACTTCAGCAGGCCCGGGCGGCGGGGCTGCTGGACCTCAGGGCCGCGACGGCCGCCCTTCTTCGGGAGGACGACGAGCTCTGTCTCCGACTCCACTGTTCCAGTCATGATTCCTCGTGTTCCTCACGTCATCGTGCACTGAGTGCTGACCGCCCGGGAGAGTGTCTCCCGGGCGGTCAGGTGTCACTGATCCCAGGCGGTGTCCATCTCGGTGAGCACCTGGTCGATCGTCTTCTGCCCGGTCAGGAGCCCCTGCACGCCGACCCCGAGCGCGTCGTAGACCGACGGGTTGGGCCAGACGTTGGACGGCAGCGAGGTGTAAGAGCCCGAGGCGAGCAGGTCGACGACCGGCTCGTAGATCGTTCCGGTGAGGTCCATGTCCTTGTATGCGGACACCGGCAGTTCACCCGAAAGCTCGTAGTACTTCTGCTGCTGAGCGTCCTCGGCCATCCACTCCAGGAACGCAGCCGATGCGTCCTTCGCCTTGGAGGCGGCGTTGATCGAGAGCGTGTAGTTGGAGCTGGCCATGATGTAGGGCGCGCCACCGTCGGCGGGGAAAGGCTCGACGGCGAACGCCGCCTCCGGCGGTGCAGCCTTGGCGATCTCGATCGCGGCACCAGAGGGGATGAACCCGCCGATCGACGTGCCACCAGAGAGGCCGTTGGTTATGGCGTCGAAGCCGCCACCTTCGGATCCGGCCTGGAAGCATCCGCCGTCGTTGAGGTCGATGATCGTCTGGAGGGTGTCCTTCCAGCCATCGCTGTCAGCGAAGGTCGTGTCGCCGTCGAGGCGCTGCTGGTTCCAGTCGGGGTCCTGTGCGTAGACGCGCGTCGCCGAGATCGCCTGCGCCATGAGCCCGGTGTTCGGCGGCGCGGCGCCGGCGAGCGCGAACAGGGAGCCGCCCGTGGCTGCTGCCGCATCGCAGGCCGCGTACAGGTCGTCCATCGACTCGGGCCATGCGAAGTCCGTGATGCCCATGCGGCCGGCATTGCCGAAGCTTGCGACGACCGATCCGATCGTGAAGTCGAGCGGCTGTCCGTAGACCTTGCCGTCGATCTCGAAGAGCGACTCGCTGCCCTCCGGCACCAGGCTCGCAGCCGTGTCGCCGAGCGGCTCGAGGAAGCCGGCATCGGCCAGGCCGATGAGCCCGCGGGCGTCACCGCTTCCGGGCGTGGTCTGGATCACGTCGGAGGCGTTGCCCGCCTGCAGCTGGGTGCGGATCGTCTCGCCGTACTTGTCGTTCGGCGTCGGGTTCGTGGTGATCGTGACGTCGGGATTCTCCTCCATATAGAGGTCCGCGAGCGTCTGATAAGGGCTTTCGAGGTTGTTCGACGTTGCGAACGTGAACGAAAACGCCTGCTCGCCACCGTCGGACTCTTCGGGAGTGGCCGAGGAGGAGCAGCCGGCGAGGATGAGGGCACCCGCAGCCGTCGCGGCGAATATGCCGTTGCGGAGAACGCGGGTGCGTCGATGCTGTGTCATGTCAGCCTTTCTGACTTCGTTGTCGGCCGCTCGTTCATCGAGTTGCCTGCTGTCTTGCCAGTATCGTTCCGATGTGCAGAAAACGCACATAAGTAGTTTGGATATAGGGCATAAGCCCGGGCAAGACTGAGCGACGGCGAAATGCTGCATCCAGATCAGCTATGAAAGGTGGATCCCCCATAGACAGCGCTGATAGATTCGGATAACCAGCTACCACCCGAAGGACACATTGACGTGGCCGATCACGCACCCCTGTCCCGTCTCGATCTGAATCTGCTCGTCGCCTTGGACGCGCTGCTCACCGAGCGCAGCGTCACCAGGGCCGCCGAGGGGCTGCATCTGAGTCAACCCGCTTTGAGCGCATCATTGAGTCGACTGCGAAACCACTTCAACGACCCGATCCTCGCCCGGCGCGGCAATACCTACGAACTCACTCCGTTCGCCATGCGTCTCACGGAACACACCACCACCGCGCTCGAGGCGGCCCGACGAGTCTTCGAGAGTCAGGCGAGCTGGACCCCGACGGAATCGGTGCGTGAGTTCGCCATCTACGGCAGCGACTACGGATTCGTGACCATCGGCACTGCGGTGGCAGCACTGGCCGCGGAACGTGCGCCGGGGGTTCGCTTCCGGTTCATGCTGCACAACCAGTCCATCGTCGAGGACGCCGCCAACCGCCTCCGGTCCGCCGATGGGATGGTCATGCCGCATGGCCATCTGACTGACCTCCCGTACTCGGATCTGTGGCACGACGATTGGGTCGCCGTCGTCGCAGACACCAACACCACCGTCGGCGACGAACTCACCATGACCGACGTCGCAGAACTGCCCTGGGTCATGACCTACCAGTCCCGATCCGCCTTCACGTCAGCGGCCCGCCAGATCCAGCAGCTCGGCATCGAGCCGCACATCGAAGTCATCGTCGAGAGCTTCCTCGCTCTTGCATCCTTCGTCGCCGGAACGCGCCGAGTCGGGCTGATCCAGGCGTCGCTCGCACCGGCCGTACTGCGGCTGGGAAAGACCAGAATCGTCTCTCTGCCTTTTGTCGCGACGCCCCTCAGCAACGCCCTGTGGTGGCATCCTGTGCACAATCGCGACCCCGAGCATCTGTGGATGCGCGGGTTGTTCGAGGAGGCCGGACGCTCGATCGAAGCGAGCTAAGCCGGCTGCAGCTCACGCATCGCCTTGCGGATCAGGTCGTGCTGCCTGCGAACGAGGAGCAGCGGGTCGACCTCGCCGAGCTCGGCGAATGCGTGCCCCTCCCACTCGCTGGACCAGTAGCCGCGGTAACCGCCCTCGACGAACACCCGCACGAGGTCTGGGTAATCGATCGCCGGCTCGAGACCGTTCTCGTCGATGTCATAGAACTTCGCGTGCACGTGCAGGATCTGCGGCATGATATCGGCCCACTCCTGCGGCGAGACGTGCCCGTGCATGTTGAAGGCCAGATGCGCGAACGAGCCGAGACGGCCGGGATCGAAGTCGCGGCTCTGGAGGTAGCCGATGAACTCCTGCTGACGCTCCTGCATCGTCGCCTCGGTCCCCCAGATCGACTGCAGCGTGGCGAGCGCTGCGTCGTCGAGACCGGCTCGCTGCACGGCGCGCAGAAGGGTCGGTGACATGCTGTGCATCGTCGAGGAGAAATCGGCGACGAAGCCGAGCAGGGGCGAGTCGAGTTCGGCGTAGGTGTCGCGCACCTTGAGCACGGCCTCCGCGTTCGGCCCCATCGGCGCGTGGATCTCGTAGGCGAGCTTGAGGTTCAGCGTCTCGGCGACCGGCAGCAGGCGGCGCAGCAGTTCGGGCTTGGCACTCTGGATTCGCACGAGCGGGAATCCGAGCTTCTCCGCGCCCTGGAACATGAGCTCGCTGAATTCGAACTCTTCGTCCGGCGACATGTCGCGATCGCGACGACGGCCCATGTCGAGGTTGGCTCCGAACGAGCTCTCGTCGAATCCGTACTTGTCGAACGCGGTACGCCAGGTGCGCACGAACTCGTCCGAGACCACCGGATACGTCGGCACCATCTGCGATGCGACGATCTCGATCCCGGGCCCGATCCCCAGCTCGGCGACCCTACCCAGCAGACCTTCGAAGTCGAACCATCCGGCGCGGAACTCCGCGCTCGCCGAGTACAGCGTCAGGCCGAGCTTGAAAGGATCGGCATCGGTGGCCGGCGGCGGTGGCGGTACATCGGAGACGAGCGCGGGAGCCGCGGCATCCTGATCGGTCACCGTCAGCGTCTTGACGTCGCGGACGAAGTTCGGCACATACATGCCGGGGCCGCCGTCGGTGCCGGGTGCGATCTGCATGTAGGGCAGGCGCAACTGGCCGATGAGAGTCACGTCGTGGATCTCGCCGAGCTCGACCCGAGTGTCGCGCGCCACGATCAGGAGCGGGTGCTCTTGGAGAAACCAGAGCACCTCGCTCTGCGCAGGGAGCTCATCCAGTGCGTACCGGACACCCTGGAGTTCGAAGGACAGGCGCTCCACAGGCACGTCGGTGCCGTCGATCGTGACCTTCAGCGAGGACACCGATGACAGCCAAAGACTGCGATACCAGGGCAGAGTGAGAGAGAGCGCGAGCCCCTCGGGGTGGACGCGGAGGCTGTCTTCGTGGATCAGTCCGTTGGGCATGATGCCTTCTTCTTTCACTGCGGAGAGCTCGGATGCCTGAGCTCAGAGTCCGTCCGCGACCTGGCGGATTAGGGAGTGCTGGCGCCGCACCTGTTCGATGGAACGCCACGGAATTCGATCTCCCTCGTACTCGCTGGAGAGATAGCCGGTGTAGCCGGCGTCCCTCATCGCTCGCAGCACGGGCTCCCACGGGATCTGCTGGTCGTCGAGGTTCTCGTCGATGTCGTGGAACTTCGCCTGCACGAAGACCACGTGCTCGGCGACGTCGGCGAAGTCGGCCGGATCGACACCGATGCCGTCGAGGAACGCGGGTCGCCGACCGGGCAGCTCACCTGGCTTCAGCGGAATGGGACGATCCTGGAAGATGCCCGTGTCGATCAGCAGCCCGAAGTGCTTGGTTCCGGTGCGCTTGATGAATTCGACGTACTCCTCGACGACGGCGTGCTTGATCGGCGTCGGCGCGTGGATCTCCGGGCAGATGATCACGTCGAGCTCCTCGGCGAGCGGCAGACTCTGCTCGACGACCTCGGTCCAGATCGGGTGCGGCACCAGGTCACCGGTGATGACGCCGATCTTGGGTCGGACAAAGCGGAAGCCGAGCCGTTTCGCGAGGCGAAGGTCGCGCTGGAGGGCCGCAGCCCCCTCGGCGACCGTCATGTCGCGGCCCTTCGGGCCGCTGGAGTGCAGGCGGGTGTCGATCCACGAGCCGTAGGTGGTGGGCTCGAGTCCGTACTTCTCCAACATGCGGAACCAGTCGTCCACCCACTCCTGCGAGGGATGCGGGTAGTTCGGAATGTGACCTTCGCCGAGGATCTCGACACCTGTCGCGCCGATGTCGGCGATTCCGGCGAGAGCGGTCTCGAGGTCGAGCACGGTGCCGTAGTCACCCATGAAGCTGTACAGCGACACACCGTACTTGAACGGCGCACCCGCTGCCTCCGGCGACAGGGTCACGTGCTTGGTCACGTGATAGGTGGACGGCTGGTGTTCGACGGGTATGTACGACATGCGCAGCCGCAGCTCGATCGTCACTTCATGCACCCCGTCCGGCAGCCCGCCCTCCAGCGGCACCGTGACGATCGCCGCTTCCTCGAGCGGCCAGCGCACGTCCTCGCTCTCCCACAGTTCGGCGAGAGTGTAAGTGGTTCCGGCGAAGGTCCACAGGGGCACGTCGGCCGCGACATCGACGAAGTCGCCGACTTTCACGGCGATGCCGTCGATGAGCGATGCGGTCATCCCGCGGTAGGAGGGCATCCGGACGCGAATCTGGAAGCCGGTGATCCGGCCGCCCTCACTCACATTGCGGAACCCGACGGACTGGATGAGGTCTCTTTCGAGAAGCATCGATGCTCGCTCTCTGATCGAATCCCACCGACTCGTCTGGAAGGGATCGATGCCGACACTAGCAGGATTAGGCTCGATTCCCACATAAGTAGGACGGATGCGCGCATAAGGATGCCGGCGCGGGCAAGGCCGATCTGGGCGCCGTAGCCGAGTCGATCAGAAGCTCCTGGATGAAGACGAAAACCCCCGGATATCCAGGGGTTTTTCTGCGGAGACGGAGGGATTTGAACCCTCGGTCCCCATAAGGGGACTCCACCTTAGCAGGGTGGTGCACTAGGCCGAACTATGCGACGTCTCCAGGCATCCGAGCACCGAGGCGAACGGACGCGCCCAGCAATCATAACCGCTGCGGGGCCTCCAGACGAACCGGGCGCCTACCCCTCAGGCTTCGTGCAGGTGACATCGGCAGCCGTACTGCCGGTGACCTGCGACGGAAGGGCGACCGCCTCGTCAGGCTCCTCGGTGGCGGACGGCGAAGGCGAGCTCGACTTGCCGGGAGTCGCGGTCGGGCTGGCCGAGGGCTTGGTCGCCTCACCCGTCACCTCGACACCGAAACCACCGCTCGCCTCGCCCGTGAGCTCGAGAGCCTTGTTGTCGCGCAGCGCCTGGAACAGCACGTCGGCGGGCTCCGTGAGGGGCAGCACGCCGCTCTCGCCGTTGACCGACCCGTACGCGGTCGGGTACTGCACGAAGACGATGTCGGAGTAGTCGACGTCCTTCACGGCCATCGCGATCTGCACCATCAGGGTCGGGTTCGTCAGCGACTGGCTGAGGACCAGCTGCTTGTTCTCGACCTGTGCCATCGCGGTGGTCGCCAGGTTGAACAGCACCGACGGGTTCGCGAGCACCGACTCGGACTGCAGCTTGCGCACCATCGAGCCCATGAACTGCTGCTGGTTGGAGATGCGGCCGAGGTCGGAACCGTCGCCGATGCCGTGGCGGATGCGCAGGAACTGCAGCGCCTCCTCGCCCTGGAGGGTGTGGTTGCCCGCCTTCAGGTGCAGGCCGGTGTGCTTGTCGTTGATGTCGCCCTCGACGCAGACGTCGACGCCGCCGATCGCGTCGGACATGTTGATGACGCCGGTCCACCGGATCGCGCCGGCGAACTGGATGTCCTCGCCGGTCAGCGCCTCGACGGTGAGCACGGTGCAGGCGAGCCCGCCGTAGCCGTACGACGAGTTGATCTTCTGCGCGCTCATCGCCGAGTAGTTGCCGGTGCCGTCGGCGTAGGGGCACGACGGGATCGGCACGAACATGTCGCGCGGGAACGAGACGACCGTGACGCGACGCGGGTTGTCGCTGATGTGCACGAGCATGGTGACGTCGTTGCGCTCGCCGCCGGCGTCGTGCGCGCAGCGCGGGAAGAGCTTGACGTCCTGGCCCTCGCACGAGTCGGTGCCCACGAGCAGCAGGTTCACGCCGCCCTCGATGGCGCCGATCGACGGCGGGATCTCTTCGTCATCGCCCAGCGACACAGCGTTCGCGCCGATCGCCTGCGCGGTGTTGAGCACGGCGAAGCCGGTGATTCCGAGGACCGAGACGAGCACGACGGCCAGGCCGACCGCGACGATGGTGAGCATCTGGGCGAACGCGTTCGGCGACGTCAGCACGCCGTGCCGCGCCACCGTCTGGCGACGCGCACCCTTCACATCGTTCTGCTTGCTCACTCGAGTCCTCTCGGGCTGGGGGAACTCCACGCCGGGAACACAGTCCCCATGCTTGCGGAGGGTGTGGGATTCGAACCCACGGGACATTGCTGCCCACTGGTTTTCAAGACCAGGTCCATCGGCCGCTCGGACAACCCTCCCGACCGGGGATCGGGATCCCCTGTCGAACAGGCGTCGAGTCTAGCCGACAGCGCCGTAGGACATTTTCGCAGGTAGGCCTGTGGAACCTCTGAAAGACGGATGCCGTCCCTACAGCGATTTCAGGACGGCGGCGACGCCGCCCGCATCCACCGACGTCGTGGTCTCGGTCGCAGCATCCCGCACTTCCTGCGGACCCTGCGCCATCGCGACCGCGCGCCCGCCGTTGCGGCGCGCCCACGCGAACATGCCGACGTCGTTGCGTCCGTCGCCGATGACGAGCACGTGCGCCGGGTCGACGCCGAGGTTCGTGCGCACCCGCTCGAGTGCGGTGGACTTGTCGACCCCGTGCGGGGCGATGTCGAGCCACGCGCTCCACCCCACGGCGTACGAGACCTGGTGGAGGCCGATGCGCGAGACCAGCTCGGTGAAGTCCTGTGCGGTGTCGCCGGGCGAGACGACCACGACGCGGCACACCGGCTGCGCCGACAGCTCCTCGAACGGCACTCGCGTCGCCTGCGTCAGGTTCCAGTCGTCCATGAACTCGGTGTACAGGCGCCTGCCGTCGGCGAGCTCGACGAGATAGCGCGCATCTGGCAGGTGCTGCTTGAGCAGCGTCAGCACCTCGGACGCGTCGAACGTCTCCACGTGGAACCGCTCGTAGTGCACCTCGTCGGCGTCGACGCGCTTCATGATGACCGCCCCGTTGGAGCAGACGACGTACTCCGGCGCGATGTTCAGCACGCGGACGGTGCCGCGCGTGCCCTCCCAGCTGCGGCCCGTGGCGAGCATCACCTCGTGGCCGGCGCGGTGCGCGTGGGCGACCGCATCCACCACTCCCGGGCTCAGCGACTCGTCCTCGAGGAGGATCGTCCCGTCGATGTCGAGCGCGATGAGCAGACGCTCGGTGGCGACGTCGGGGTTCTCGGTGTCTTCGGCGATCTCCTCGACGATCTTGGCGGCCTTGGTCGGTTTGACGACCCGGATGCTGCCGGTCGGCGGGAGATGCGCCTCGCTCACGCGATGGGCTCCATGACCTCGAGGCCGCCCAGGTAGGGGCGCAGCACCTCGGGCACGGTGACCGATCCGTCGGCGCGCTGATGCGTCTCGAGGAGCGCGACGATCCAGCGGGTGGTGGCGAGGGTGCCGTTCAGCGTCGCGACCGGCTGCGTCTTGCCGCCGTCCTCGGGACGGTGGCGGATCTCGAGCCGGCGCGCCTGGTAGGTGGTGCAGTTCGAGGTCGACGTCAGCTCGCGGTAGGCGCCCTGCGTCGGCACCCAGGCCTCGACGTCGTACTTGCGCGCGGCGCTCGAGCCGAGGTCGCCGGCGGCGACGTCGATGACGCGGTAGCTGAGACCGAGGTCCTGCAGCATCCCCTCCTGCATCTCGACGAGGCGGAGGTGCTCGGCCTCGGCGTCTTCCGGGGTCGTGTAGACGAACATCTCGAGCTTGTTGAACTGGTGCAGGCGGATGATGCCGCGGGTGTCCTTGCCGCCGGAGCCCGCCTCGCGGCGGTAGCAGGTCGACCAGCCGGCGTAGCGCTTCGCGCCCTGCGACAGGTCGAGGATCTCGTCCATGTGGTAGCCGGCCAGCGGCACCTCGCTGGTGCCCACGAGGTAGAGATCGTCGGCCTCGAGCCGGTAGACCTCGTCGGCGTGCTGACCCAGGAATCCGGTGCCGCGCATGACCTCGGCGCGCACCAGCGTCGGCGGGATGATCGGGATGAACCCGGCGGCGAGCGCACGCTCCAGCCCCAGGTTCATCAGGGCGAACTCGAGCCGCGCGCCGATGCCCGTGAGGAAGGTGAACCGAGCGCCGGAGACCTTCGCGCCGCGCTCCATGTCGATCGCGCCGAGCTTCTCGCCGAGGGCGAGGTGGTCGAGCGGCTCGAAGTCGAAGGCGGGGATCTCACCGTGCGTGCGGAGGGTGATGAAGTCGTCTTCGCCGCCGGCGGGGACGCCATCGATGACGATGTTCTCGACCTGGGCGAAGGCGGCGGATGCTGCCTCCTCCGCGGCGGTGACCGCGTGCTGCGCCTGCTTGACCTGCTCGGAGAGCTGCTTGGCCTCGGCGACGAGCGCGGCCTTCTCCTCCTTGGGAGCCTGCGCGACCTTCTTCCCGTGCGCGTTCTGGGCGGCGCGGAGCTCTTCGAAGGCGGTGATCGCCTGGCGGCGTGCGGTGTCGGCGGCGAGGGCGGCGTCGACCGTGTCGGGCGAGCTCCCGCGGGCCTCCTGCGAGCGCTTGACCAGGTCAGGATTGTCGCGGAGAAGAACGGGATCGATCACGAGATCGAGTCTAGCCGCGGGCCGTCGGTCAGCCGGTGACCTGCCGGTCAGCCGGTGTAGGTCGACACCAGCGCCGCCCGATCGGTGAAGTAGCGGGCGTACACCGCCTCGAGTTCGGGGGCGAGGCCGCTTGACGGCATCACCTGCGAGCCGAGGTAGGCGAACAGCTCGGTGTCGAGCGAGGCGTCGTGGGCGCCGACCGACCCGCTGATCTGCTCGAGTATGGGATCCGTCGGCGGGATGTCGGCATAGGCCGTGTGCAGCAGGGCGTCGATCTGGCCGGCCTCCCCCGCGTCGAGCTCGTCGTACGCCGCGTGCAGCAGCTCGTGCGCCAGCGTCGTGACCAGCGATCCCACCAGGCTCGGGTCGTACTCGTCGGCGATGAGGATGAAGCCCAGCGAGCTGTAGCACCCGGTGACCATCAGATCGGGGTCGTCGTCCTCGCTCTTGCCGCACATCTCCTCGACCTCGGCGGGCGGGGCGAGCTGTGGCCGGGATGCGTAGAGCAGCTGCCGCCCCTCGTCGGTGAGATAGGCCTGATCGGCGAGTTCGACGATCTCCGGCGCCGGCTCGGGGACGCCGCCGAACACACGCTGCGCCGACGCGGCGACGCGTTCTGGCCCGGCGATCGTCACCGCGGTGAACAGTCCAGCCGACACCACGGCCAGCACGACTCCCGCCACCACGCCGTGCGGCATCCGCCGCCGGGGCGGGCGCGCGCCGGACGAGGCGTACCCGCCGGACGCGGGACGCACGGGCCCCGACTCGAAGAACGTCACGCCCGCACGATATCGGACATCACCGCATCCGATCGCAGACGGCCGCGCGGCCCGCCCCACCCCTAATGTGTAGACATGACGGCCGCAACGGACAGCACGCCCGCCGGCGATGAGACGGCAGGCGAGTCGCCCGCCGGCACCACCGCGTCCGACGAGGCGCGCCGCGTGACGCCGGCGGGCGAGGCTGCCCCGATCGATGCAGCATCCTCTTCCCGTAAACGGGCCGCGCTCGTGTACAACCCGATCAAGGTGACCGCCGAGAAGCTGCGCGCGCAGGTGAGCGAGGCGGCAGCGGCCGCCGGCTGGGCCGAGCCGCTGTTCTACGAGACAACGGTCGACGACCTCGGCGACGGGGCGACCAGGGCGGCCCTCGCCGAAGAGGTCGACGCCGTGCTCGTCGCCGGCGGCGACGGCACCGTGCGTGCGGTCTCGGAGGCGATGAGCGAGTCGGGCGTCCCCCTCACGATCGTGCCGAGCGGCACAGGCAACCTTCTGGCGCGCAACCTGCGACTGCCGCTGGTCGACCCCGCATCGATGATCGCGGCGACCTTCGACGGCGACATCCATCCGATCGACATCGGTTTCGCGACCCTCACCCGCGCCGACGGCACGAAGAACGACCACGCGTTCGTCGTGATGGGCGGGATGGGGCTGGACGCCGCCATGATCGCGAACACCAACCCCCAGCTGAAGAAGTCGGTCGGCTGGGTGGCCTACGTCGACGGCGCGGCCCGCTCGCTGGCCAATGCCAAGCCGTTCCGCGTGATGTACCAGCTGCCGGGTCACCGCCTGCACTCGGCCCGCGTGCAGAGCGTGCTGTTCGCCAACTGCGGGTCGCTGCCGGCGGGGCTCGAGCTGATCCCCGAGGCCTCCGTGGCCGACGGGGCCCTGGACATCGTGATCATCCAGCCGAAGGGCGCCTTCGGGTGGATCTTCGTGTGGCGCCGTGTCGCGTGGGACAACTCGGTCCTGCGGCGGTTCCGCGCCGGGCGCCGGGTGCTGGCGCTGCGCACCAAGGACAACGCCATGCGCTACTCCCGGGGCACCGGCATCGATCTCGCCGCGACCGAGCCGCGGCCCGTGCAGCTCGACGGCGACGAATTCGGCGAGGCCCGCGAGGTGACCACGCGGGTGGTCGCGGGCGGCCTGCTGCTCGCGATGCCCTCCGGCCACGACGTCTCGCGGCTGTAGGTCGAGGCGCTCCGCGCCGCGCGCCCCGACGGCTGGGGCCCGGGTCTCGGGGGCCCGGCACTCCAACGCGTTTACGGACGGGACACGCCGCTTGAACGCGGGTCGACGCGGCGTGTCCCGTCCGTAAACGGTCAGGGGGCGCGCTCCTCAACAGGACCGGCGCTGCGCGAGTAGTCGACGGATCGAGGATGCCGCGGCCCGCCCGCAACGCGGGCGGAACACCGTGGAGCCATGCACCGGGTTCCACCACTCCCGCCCGAGCTCCTCGGAAGACCGTTCGCCCTGCGAGAGGCGGACGCACTCGGCGTACCCCGCTCGCGCCTGCGGCGGAGCGACGTCACGGTCCCGCTCCGCGGCGTACGTGTCATGCGCACGGCGCTGACCGACAGCATCCTGGCCTCGGAGGGACCCGATGAGGTACCCGCCGGCGCGGCCGCCGGGCTGCAACCGATCCGCGACCTCGCCGAGCAGGGCGTCGAGCCCTGGCTGCTGCTGCGCCAGCAGGTCATCCAGCGCGCACGATACGAGCAGGCGCGCCTTGCGGTCGGAGCGGCGTTCAGCCACACGACGGCCGCCGCCGTCCACGGCTTCCCGTTGCGCGCAAGACATCTGCGGATGTCCGAGCTCCACATCACCACATACTCCGATGCGGCGAGGCGCCGCCACCGGGGTGTCACGGTGCACCCGCTCCCTCGCGACGAGCGCCGCGTCATGGTGGATGGGTTGCTCGTCACCCATCCGATCGACACCTGGTGCGCGCTCTCAGCGATGTTGAGCCTCGACGAACTCGTCGAGATCGGGGATCATCTGGTGCGGCGCCAGCATCCGGTCGCGTCCCTTGATCAACTGCGTGAAGCGGTCCGCCGCTACGCGGGCAGACACGGCGCGAAGGTGCTCCGGATGGCGGTCGACCTCGTCAGAGAGCGGACAGACTCGAGCAGGGAGACGAGCCTGCGACTCGACCTCGTGCGCGCCGGGCTGCCCGAGCCCGCGATCAACGTCTCGGTACGCGATCAGCAGGGTCGACACATCAAGCTGGGCGACATGGTCTACGAACAGCAGCGCGTGCTGGTGGAGTACGACGGCGAGCAGCACCGCACGAGTTCGCACCAGTACCACAAGGACGCCCGCGACCTCGAGCGGGCCATAAGCGCAGGATGGCTGGTGATCCGAGTCCGACGTCATGACCGAGACCCGCGCGAGGTGGCCGCCCGGGTTCGCGCGGCGCTCCGCTCGCGCGGCGCCCGCGTGTGACCGCCGCCCCCCCACCGTTTACGGACGCGACACGCCGCTTGCGTCGGCGGCCACGCGGCGTGTCCCGTCCGTAAACGGGATGGGGGCCGAGGCGCCCCGCCGATCGGGCGGCCTCAGCCCTTCACGGCGCCGCCGAGGCCGGCGGAGCGCAGGAACACCGACTGGAACAGCAGGAACATCGCGATCGGGATCAGGGTCGAGATCGCGAGTGCGGCGAGGAACACATCCAGCTCTGTCTGGCTCTGCACATCGGGCAGCCGGACCGACAGGGGCTGCACCGCGGGGTTCGGCAGCACGAGCTTCGGCCAGAGGTAGTCCTTCCACGCCGCGATGATCGCGAACACCGACACCACCCCGAGGATGGGCTTGGACATCGGCAGCACGATCGACCAGAACAGCCGGAACGGCCCTGCGCCATCCGTGGTCGCCGCCTCGAACACCTCGCGCGGGAGGTTGTCGAAGAACCGCTTGACCAGCAGGATGTTGAACGCGTTCGCCGCCATCGGCAGCCACACCGCGAGGTAGTTGTTGAGCAGGCTGACCTCGCCCAGCAGCGGCGGGTTGACGATCGTGAGGTACAGCGGCACGAGCAGCACGATGCCCGGGATGAACAGCGTCGCCAGCACCAGCGCGTTGAGGATCGGCGCGTACTTCGGACGCAGGACCGACAGCGCGTACCCCGCCGTCGTGGCGATGAACAGCTGCGAGAACCAGGCCCCCGCGGCGATGACCACCGTGTTGAAGAAGTACTGGTCGATGTGGATGTCGTTCCACGCGGTGGACAGGTTCGCCCAGTCCATCCCGTTCGGCCAGAGCGCGAACGGCTGGGACAGGGTGTCCTGCGTCGGGGTGATCGCGGCCTTCGCGAGCCAGAGGATGGGCCCGAGCCCGGCGACGACGAGCGACACCGTGAGGAAGATGTGCGTGATCGTCATCCCGGCGCGGGTGCCGGGGCGGCGCCGCTCGGAGTCCGACACGATGGTGCGCTCGGCGAGGTCGTCGATGCCCTTCGGCGAGCCCAGCGACCGTCCGCGCCGCGCGGTCAGGAAGGCACGCATCCCCTCCTTGCGCATGGTGGTGGAGATCGAGGAGGTCATGAGGTGCTCCAGCGGTTGGTCAGCTTGAAGTACAGCCAGGAGAGGATCGCGAGCACGATCGCGAGCAGCACCGACACCGCGGTCGCCTCGCCGTAGTCGCCGCCCAGACTGTTCCGGAACGCCTTGTCGTAGATGTACAGCAGCACGGTCTTCGTCGCACCGGCAGGGCCGCCGCCGGTGAACAGGAACGGCTCGAGGAACACCTGCGCCGTCGCGATCACCTGCAGGATCAGCATGATGAAGAGGATGCCGCGCAGCTGCGGGATCGTGACGTGCCAGACCTTGCGCCAGATGCTCGCGCCGTCGACCTCGGCGGCGTCGTACAGCTCGGGCGGCACGCTCAGCAGCGCAGCGAGGTAGATGATGATCGACCCGCCCGCGGCGGCCCACGTCGCTTCGAGCACGAGCGAGGGCATCGCCTGCGTCGCCGACGACAGCCACGGCTGCGGAGGGATGCCGACCCAGCCGAGCGCGGTGTTGAACACGCCGGCCGGGTCGGCGCTGTAGAAGAACTTCCACAGCAGCACCGCGACGACCGGGGGGATCACCACGGGCAGATAGGCGAGCGCCGAGTAGACGCCCTTGCCGCGCTTGACCTCGCTCATCAGCACGGCCATGAACAGCGGCAGCGGGAACCCGAACAGCAGCGCGAGCACAGCGAAGTACAGGGTGTTGATCACCGCGCGACCGAGCTCGGGATCGCTCAGCACGGTGACGTAGTTGTCGAGCCCGACCCACTCCGACACGATCAGGTTCGTCTTCTGCAGGCTCATGATCACCGATTGCACGATCGGCGACCACGAGAAGAAGAAGAACACGAAGATCATCGGCAGCAGGAACAGGAGGTTCCAGAGGCCGCCCCCGCGGTACCAGGTCACCGGGCTGCGGCGCGGCTTGCGTCGCGCAGGCGCGACAGGGGCGGATGCTGCCTCAGCACGTGGCGGCAGGGTCATGGTCACGTCGGTTCCAACTCGGTGGGTCCGATTACGGACGAGACACGCCGCCTGCTCCGTGCGGGAAGCGGCGTGTCCCGTCCGTAAACGGGGTGGGGCGGGGGGGGTTACTGGTCGAGCAGCGCCTGCGCGTCGGTCTGCGCCTTGGCGAGCAGCGCGTCGATGTCGGCGTTCTCATCGGTGAGGACCGTCTGCACGACACCGTCGAGCAGGGCGTAGACCTCCTGGGTGCTCTTCTTCGCCTCGCCGACTGGGGTCTGGTCCCAGATCGAGTCGATGAAGGGTGCCATCTGGTCGCGCGGCACGTTGATGTACGGCTCGATCCAGGTCAGCGACTCCTCGTACAGCTCACGGCTCAGCACAGGGAGCACCGGGGTTCCGACGGCCTGACCGGAGTCGGACAGCGCCTTCGCGTCGGCCACGGCAGCATCCTCGTCGAGCAGCTTCTGCATGTAGTACCAGTCGATCCAGGTGACCGCGG
Source organism: Microbacterium terricola (assembly GCF_027943945.1). Classification (NCBI taxonomy): domain Bacteria; kingdom Bacillati; phylum Actinomycetota; class Actinomycetes; order Micrococcales; family Microbacteriaceae; genus Microbacterium; species Microbacterium terricola. The sequence continues at coordinate 2,809,780 of NZ_AP027141.1, forward strand.
CCGCCTTGGTGTCGTCGTCGACGGTCGGGCTGATCACCGCGATGTCGCCACCACCGAGCGTGCCGGGGTCGTCACCCTCGACCGGGACGACGCCGAGGCCGTACTGGTCGGGGCTCATGCCGAAGTCGCGCACGAGGGCCGTGTAGACGTCGGAGCCCGACGTGTACATGCCGATGTTGCCGGCGGCGAACTCCTGGTTGATCGTGCCCCAGTCGAGGTCGACCTTCGAGCCGAACGAGTCGTCCTCCCACCGCAGGTCGTGCAGGAACTGCAGCGTGTTGCGGGTGCCGTCGTTGTCGATCGTCGACTCGGCCGTACCGTCGGCGTTGTCGACCTGCGTGCGACCGCCGCGCGCGACCGTCTGCGCCGTCAGCTGCCAGCCGCCGGTGTTGTTGATCGCCATCTGCGCGTAGCCGGCCTTGCCGGTGGCGTCGGAGATCTTCTTGGCGTACTCGCGCACCTGCTCCCACGTGGTCGGCGGGCTGTCGGGGTCGAGGCCGGCCTGCTCGAACAGGTCGCGGTTGTAGTGCAGACCCATCGCGTACGCCTGGCGCGGGAACCCGAAGATGTGGCCCTCGCCGTCGGTGACGCCGTCGAGGATGATCGGGTTGAAGCTGTCGGTGTAGCCCAGCTCCTCGATCTCGTCGGTGACGTCCATGAGCTGGCCGTTCTCGAGCAGCGTCTTGGAGTCGGTGAACGGCACGGTGAACACGTCCGGCAGGCTGCCGCCGGCGAGCTGCACGGCGAAGGTCGGGCCTTCCCACTCGTACTCGACACCGATGATGTCGATGTCGGGGTGCTCGTCCTCGAACTGCTTCTCCTGGGTGGCGAAGGCCTCGTAGGCCGCAGCATCCGCTCCGGGCGGGAACGTGGCGACCCGCAGCTCGACCTTGCCGTCGGCGTTCTCCTCTCCCTCGCCGGCGGAGCAGCCGGCGAGTGCGCCGATGGTCGCCGCCACGGCGACACCGGCGAGCAGGACCCTTGCTGGTGACTTCATCGTCTTTCCTTTCGTGGTGAGGACCGCGCCTGCCTCGTTGCGCGTCAGCCCTCGGGGGTGTGGGTGGTCGTGGGCGCAGGGACCTGCAGCCACGCTGTGGAATCGCCCGCAAGGCGCCCCGCGTCGAGTGGTGCACTCGACAGCAGGACGGTCGTGCCCTCGGGCAGGGGCACGGGGTCGTCGCCGGTGTTGACGACACACGCGAAGGTGTCGCCGCGGCGGAAGGCCAGGATCTCGGATGCGGCGCCCCGGTGACCGGCGGCAGGGACCGCATCGTCCCACCAGGTCAGCGGGCCGTCGCCGAGCGCGGGGATCTCGCGCCGCAGCCGCAGCGCGTCCCGGTAGAGGTGCAGGGTCGACGCCGGGTCGGCCTCCTGCGCCTGGACGGTGAGCGTGGACCAGTCCGCGGGCTGCGGCAGCCATGGCTCGGTGCCGGCGGGGCCGAAGCCGTACGGCGGCTCGGCACCCGACCAGGGCAGCGGCACGCGACAGCCGTCGCGGCCGGGGTCGACGCCGCCTGAGCGGAAGTGCATCGGATCCTGGATCAGCTCGCGCGGCAGGTCCTCGACCTCGGGCAGCCCGAGCTCGTCGCCCTGGTAGATGTAGAGGCTGCCGGGGAGCGCCGCCACGAGCAGAGCGGCGGCGCGGGCGCGGTGGAGGCCCAACTCGGGGTCGCTCGGCACGCCGAAGCGCTTCTTCAGGAACGCGAACGCGGTGTCCTCCCGCCCATACCGGGTGGCCGGACGCGTCACGTCGTGGTTGCTCAGCACCCAGGTGCTCGGCGCGCCGACGGGGGCGTGGGCGGCGAGGGTCTGCTCGATCGATTCGCGGAAGGATGCTGCGCCCCACGGCCGCGCGAGGAAGTCGAAGTTGAACGCCGTGTGCAGCTCGTCGGACCGCAGGTAGTGGGTGAACCGCTCGATGTCAGGCACCCAGATCTCGCCGACGAGCACGCGCGTGCCGGGGTAGGAGTCGGCGATGGACCGCCACGACCGGTAGATGTCGTGCAGCTCGTCGCGGTCCTCGGTGGGGTGGTCGGGCTTCTCACCGACCTCGGGCAGGTCGGCGTCCTTGACCAGCAGCGCCGCGGAGTCGATCCGGACGCCGGCCACTCCGCGGTCGAACCAGAAGCGCAGGATGTCCTCGTGCTCACGGCGGACGTCGGGGTGATTCCAGTTCAGGTCGGGCTGCTCGGGCGTGAACATGTGCAGGTACCACTCGCCCGGCGTGCCGTCGGCGTCGGTGGTGCGGGTCCATGTGGTGCCCTGGAAGCTCGAGACCCAGTGCGTCGGGATCTCGTCGCCGTGCTCGCCCTTGCCGGGGTGGAACCAGAACCGCTCGCGCTCCGGGCTGCCGGGGCCGGCGGCGAGCGCCGCCTGGAACCACTCGTGCTGGTCGCTGATGTGGTTCGGGACCACGTCGATGATCGTGCGGATGCCCAGCGCGAGAGCCTCGGTGATGAGCGCCTCGGCCTCGGCGAGCGTGCCGAAGCGAGGGTCGATGTCGCGGTAGTCCTGGACGTCGTAGCCGCCATCGGCGAGCGGGCTCGGGTACCAGGGGTTGAACCAGATCGCGTCGACGCCGAGGTCCTTGAGGTACCCGAGGTGCTGCCGCACGCCGGCGAGGTCGCCGGTGCCGTCGCCGTTCCCGTCCGCGAAGCTGCGGACGTAGACCTGGTAGATCACGGCGCTGCGCCACCACAGTGCGTCATCGCGGGCGTCGCTGTCCACGGGGCTCCTTCGTCGGTGATGGGGCGGCTACCGATGAATGTAGCTTTGGGATCCTTTGCGCGCAACTCTTTGACAAGTATCTGCAAGATCACGATTATGCAACGGCGGGTTCTGGATTCGTCGAGCTGCGGTCAGAGACCCACCCCGGCCCGTTGAGCGAGCGCAGCGAGACGAAGCGGAGCGAGCTCACGCCGTTTCGTCTCGTCGCTGCGCTCCTCGCTCAACGACCCGCAGGCAGACACCCACCCCGGCCCGTTAAGCGAGCGGAGCGAGACGAAACGGAGCGAGCTCAGGCCCGGACGGGACCCGTCGACGAGCGCAGCACGAGCTCGGGCTCGAAGAGCAGCTCGTCCCCCGCTTCGGTCGTCCCGGCGATCTGCGAGAGCAGCAGCTCGATGACGGTGCGGCCCATCGGCTCGATCGGCTGCCTGACGGTGGTGAGCGGAGGCTCGGTGCAGCTCATCAGGGCCGAGTCGTCGAAGCCGACGACGCTGACATCCTCGGGCACGCGCATGCCCAGCCGGCGGGCCGCGCGCACGGCCCCGAGCGCCAGCGGGTCGCTCGCACAGACGACGGCGGTGGCTCCGGCCGCGAACAGGCGGGCGGCGCCGGCCTGCCCCGACTCGAGCGAATAGAGCCCGCGCACGACGAGATCCTCGTCGAGCGGCGAACCGAGGCGTTCGAGGAGGCGGGTCGCCGCATCCAGCTTCCGCCGTGAGGGGATGTGGTCGAGCGGCCCGAGCACCATCCCGATGCGGCGGTGCCCGAGCTGGTGCAGGTGCAGCACCGCCTGCTCGGCCGCCGCGACGTCGTCGGTCGACACGGTGGCGAAGTCGAGCGACGGGATGCGCGCATTCACGAGCACCGTCGGCAGGTTGACCTGACGCAGGCGCTCGAAGTGCTCGTGCGGGGCGTCGGCCTGGCTGTAGTTGCCGCCGAGGAAGATCACGCCGGACACCTGCTGCTGCAGGAGCAGATCGACGTACTCCGACTCGCTGATCCCGCCGGCGTTCTGCGTGCACAGCAGCGGCGTGTAGCCGTTCTGGGTGAGCCCCCCGCCGATGATCTCGGCGAGCGCGGGGAAGATCGGGTTCGTGAGCTCGGGCAGCACCAGGCCGACGAGCCGAGCCCGTTCGCCGCGCAGCTTGGTCGGCCGCTCGTAGCCGAGCACATCGAGCGCGGTGAGCACGGCCTGGCGCGTGGCCTCGGACACCCCCGGCTTGCCGTTGAGCACGCGGCTGACCGTGGCCTCACTGACTCCGACTTTGCGCGCCACCTCGGCGAGACGCTTCGACATGCGGTCAGTGTACGCAAGAACTTGCACAGGCGCGCAAATGCCACGCAAGCCGTGCGGGAGACAAGGTGAGCCCGCCTGTCAAGCCCATCCGTGCACGCGGGGCTCGCGTCAGGATGGATGCGTGCCCGGTCCCTCGCTCGTCTGGTTCCGCGACGACCTGCGCCTCGCCGACAATCCGGCGCTGCGTGCGGCGATCCACCGCGGCGAGCCGATCATCGGCCTCTACGTGCTCGACGAGGAGTCGAGGGGAATCCGTCCGCTCGGCGGAGCGGCGAAGTGGTGGCTGCACCACTCGCTCGCCTCGCTCGGCGAGCGCATCTCCGAGCGAGGCTCGATCCTGGTACTGCGGCGGGGTCCCGCCGCGGCCGTCGTCCGCGACATCGCCGCGGCGACCGGAGCCGGCGCGGTGTTCTGGAATCGCCGCTACGGCGGGGCGGAGCGCGAGGTCGACACCGAGATCAAGACCGTGCTGCGCCACGACGGGCTCGAGGTCGATTCGTTCGCCGCGTCCCTGCTCTTCGAGCCGTGGACCGTGCAGACCGGTGCGGGGACGCCCTACTCCGTCTTCACGCCGTTCTGGCGGGCGTGCCAGTCGATGCCGGCGCCGCGCGCTCCCCTGCCCGAGCCGCGCGAGGTCCCCGGCCCGTCCACCCCACCCGCGTCCGACGATTTCGACGCGTGGCAGCTGCTGCCCACGGAGCCCGACTGGGCCGAAGGCCTGCGCGACACCTGGGAGCCCGGCGAGCCGGCCGCACGCGCGCGCCTGCGCGCCTTCCTCGAGGACGACCTCGGTGCCTACGACCGCGCGCGGGACGAGCCGGCGGCCGGCGTGACGTCCGGGCTCTCGCCGCGTCTGCGCTGGGGCGAGCTGAGCCCTCATCAGGTGTGGCACGAGACGGTCGCACATCGCGGATCGGGTGCGCACGCCGCATCCGCCCAGCGTTTCCTCTCGGAGCTCGGCTGGCGCGAGTTCGCCGCATACACGCTCTTCTCCGCGCCAGACCTCGCCACCAAGAACTGGCGCTCGGAGTTCGACGCCTTCCCCTGGCCACGACTCAATAGATCGCACCTCACGGCATGGCAGCGCGGCCGCACCGGAGTGCCGCTGGTCGACGCGGGAATGCGGGAGCTCTGGCACACCGGGGTGATGCACAACCGGGTGCGCATGGTGGTCGGCTCGTTCCTGGTGAAGAACCTGCTGATCGACTGGCGGCACGGCGAGCAGTGGTTCTGGGACACGCTGGTGGATGCGGATGCGGCGAGCAACCCGTTCAACTGGCAGTGGGTCGCGGGCTCCGGAGCGGATGCGGCGCCGTACTTCCGCATCTTCAACCCCGAGCTGCAGGCGAAGAAGTTCGACCCGCACGGGGAGTATGTGAAACGGTGGGCGCCGGAGTACTCGGCGGGCGAGGATCCGCAGCCGATCGTCGATCTCGGCGAGACCCGCCGCGCCGCGCTGGATGCGTACGACGCCGTGAAGCGGTCACGCTAGCGGGAATGCGTCGGGGATCCCGCGCGGTTGCACCACGGTGATGAACCCTTCCCCCGCCCCCGCCCTCTCCGTCCTCGACCTGGTGCCCGTGCGCGCCGGGCAGACCAGCGCACAGGCGGTGTCGGCATCCCTCGACCTCGCCTCCGTCGCCGACCGGCTGGGCTACCGCCGCTACTGGTTCGCCGAGCACCACAACATGCCGGCGGTCGCCTCGACCACGCCGCCCGTACTGGTGGCCGCCGCCGCGGGGCGCACGTCGACCATCCGTCTCGGGTCCGGTGGCGTGATGCTGCCGAACCACGCTCCGCTCATCGTCGCCGAGCAGTTCGCCGCGCTCGAGGCCATCGCGCCCGGTCGCATCGACCTCGGCATCGGCCGCGCGCCCGGCAGCGACCCGGTGATCACCCAGCTGCTGCGCATGTCGGGCACCCCGAGCGACGTGGAGCGCTTCCCCCAGCACATCCGCGACATCCTCGCGCTGGTCTCGCCGGAAGGCGCGACCCTCGAGTTCACCGCCGGCGGCACCTACGACGTGCACGCGACACCCGCCGCACAGACGACTCCCGAGGTGTGGCTGCTCGGATCCAGCGACTATTCGGCCCAGCTCGCTGCGTCGCTCGGACTCCCCTATGTGTTCGCGAACCACTTCTCCGGCGACGGACTCGAGCGTGCCCTCAGCCTGTACCGCGGGCAGTTCCGGCCGAGCGAGGCTCACCCCGAGCCGCGCACGTTCCTCACCGTCAATGTGGTGGCGGCGCCGACCGCCGACGAGGCGCACGCCCGCGCGCTGCCCCAGGCGCGCATGATGTCCAGGCTCCGCGGCGGCCGCCCGCTCGTTCCGCTCGAGACGGTGGAGCAGGCCGCGGCCGCCGAGGCGAGCGACCTCCTCGCCGCCCCGATCCTCGAGGGCCTCCGCCAGCGGTGGTTCATCGGCACCGGTGCAGAGGTCGCCGCATCCCTCCGCTCCTTCGCGGCCACGCACGGGGTCGACGAGGTGATGCTCTCGCCCGTGTCCGGTTCGTTCGACGCGGAGGCGATGGATGCTGCGCCCGGCCGCATCCAGACGCTCGAACTGATCGCCGCCGGCCTGAACTGAGGCTGCTCGCCCGAACCTGAGAGGTTCCTCGGCGCGCTGGATCTGTGGTCGGACCACATGCTAACCTGATCGCAAGAGCAGCCGTTCGCGGTCCTCCACCGACCGCCGTCTGCCCTCATCACTCCATCGCCGCCCGGTCGCGCCGAACTCTCGACTGCCCGGGCACGGCGTCGTACTCGGCATGCCTCGGATGGCTCGCACCACCGAGAAGAGGAACCCATGTCCTACGACACCGTCACGAATCCGGCGCCCCCGCCGGCGCCGCTCGGCGCGACGGGTCCCGCCACGCCGGAGCAGGCCGTGAAGAAGCCGAGGAACGTCCTCGGCCGGGTCGCCCTGGTCGTCGCCATCATCGGCATGATCTTCGCCTGCATTCCAGGCGCGCTCATCATCGGCTGGATCCTGCTGCCGATCGCCTTCGTCCTCGGCATCGTCTCGCTCTTCCGCACGGGCAAGGGCAAGTCCGCGGGCCTGACGGGCTTGATTCTCTCGATCGTCGGAACAGTCATCGGTGCCAGCGTCTTCGCCTCCCTGGCCGTCGACGCGGTCGACGATGCCTTCTCGGGTTCGGAGGCCGTGGCGGTCGCGCCGGCCGACAGCGGAGCAGTCGACGTGCCGGCGGAGTCCGCAGCCGCGGCAGCCGCTGCCGTCGACGACATCCAGATCGTCGAGTCGGGTTTCGGCGCCGAGTCGAGCGGTTCGTATTGGTACGGGGTCGTCATCGACAACCCGAACAGCGACTACGTCTTCACGTCCGAACCGGTGACTGTCGAGGCTGTCGCCGAGGATGGCACGATCCTCGACTCCGCAACCAGCTATGTCACCCTGCTGCAGGGACAGACCATCCTCACCGGGACGTTCTTCAGTGTGGGCTCCAGCACGATCGACCACCTCGACGTGCGGGGACCGGGCGCCGACGACGCGACTTCTTCCCCCGCCAACGAGACAGGTGTGATGACGGTCAGCGACATCAAGGCGTCGACCGATTACGGCATGACCACGGTCAGCGGAACCGTGTCGAGCACGCTCGGCGAGGACCAGGAGCTGGTGTCCGTCGAAATCATCGCCCGCGACGACAGCGGGACGATGGTCGGCTCGACGACGGCGTTCATCGACCGTCTGCCCACCGAGGGCGCAGCCCAGTTCGAGGGCTTGTTCCTGGACCTGCCCGCAGACGTCACGTTCGAGGCCACCGCGGTTCTCTGACCGCAGCCTCTGCCCCGCGGTCCCTGACCGCGCGATTCCCCCCCGGGGCGCCATGCCCCACCGCAGCCCGTTCGCCGTCACCGGTGAGCGGGCTTCGGCGTTCCCGCCGCGGCACGACCGAGTTCTCCTACAGCGCGGCCGCGGAGCCCGACACCCGGATCCCGCCCGTCGGGGGGATCTCGACCTCGAGCAGGCAGGGACGACCGACATGGCGCCCCTGGCGGATGCGCACGTGCGTCGTCTCTCCGACGGGCACGGCCCTGAGCGCGCGCAGATAGCCGCCGAACGACGCGGCCGCCGACCCTGTGGCCGGGTCTTCGGTGATCGCTCCGACCGGGAAGAGATTGCGTGCCTCCCAGTCGCCGGCGGGGTCGCGGTGCATCACGGTGACCGTTCCGGTCCAGCCCTGCTCGTCCATCAGCGAGCGCACGGCGACCGGATCGAACGAGAAGCCGTCGAAGCGCGCCCGATCGGCGATGACGAGCACGGGATGCGGGTTGCCCGCGCGGGCGATCCGCGGACCGTAGGCGCCGTCGAGGTCGCTCTCGCTCAGCCCGAGCAGCGCGAGCAGCGCCTCGCGCACGTCGGGCGCAAGGTCGGACACGACCGGATCCACGCTGGTGAAGGTCGCCCGTATGCCGGCGTCTGTCGCGATCGTCTCGATCGGCACGTCGCCGACCGGGGTGGCGAAGCGGAAGAGCCCTGCACCCTCGCGCTCGGCGAGCACGACCGCTGTCGCGATGGTGGCGTGCCCGCAGAACGGGACCTCAGCGATGGGCGAGTAATAGCGGATGCGGCGCGCTGCGCCGTCCTGCCCGACGAGGAATGCGGTCTCCGCGTAGCCGACGTCGGCAGCGATCCGCTGCATCTCGGCATCGTCCAGCCCGTCCGCGTCCAGCACCACACCGGCGGGGTTTCCGCCATCGGCCTCTGAGGGATCGATGAAGGCGGCGTACCGCAGCACCTCGGGCATCTCAGGCGTCGGGCTCGCCCGAGATGAGGCCGCGCAGCCAGTCGCGCGCCTCGACGAACACGTCGTCGGAGTAGCGCTGCGGGTAGCGCACGATGGCGTGGTCGGCGCGCGGGTACGAGCCCAGGAAGATGACCTTCGGGCTGAACCGCCGCAGCCCCATCAGGGCGTCGGCCATCCGCTCGTGCTCGATGTGGCCGTCGGCGTCGATGACGAACCGGTAGCGGCCGAGCTCGTCGCCGATCGGACGCGAGGCGAGCAGCGACAGGTTGATGCCGCGGGTGGCGAACTGCTCGAGCAGCTCGAGCAGGGCGCCCGGGTGGTCTTCGGGCAGCTCGACGATGAGCGAGGTCTTGTCGGCGCCGGTCGGGGGCGGCGGCGCGACGGTGCGTGCGACGAGCACGAACCGGGTCACGGCGCGCTCGTTGTCGCCGATGTGCGCGGCGAGCAGCTCGAGCTCGTGGTGCTCGAGGATCCCGGGCGCGGCGATGGCGGCATCCGCATCGCTGGTCCCCTCCAGGAGCCCCATCGCGCTGGCGACGTTGCTGGCCGCGGGCACGTGCGCGTGCGCCGGCAGCTGCTCGGTCAGCCACTGCAGGCACTGCGCGTACGCGACGGGGTGCGCGGCGATGAGCGACACCTGGTCGAGGCGCGTGCCCGGCCGGGCGACCAGCACGAAGTCGACGGGCACGAGATACTCGCCGACGATCCGCAGCCCCGGCATGGTCGCGAGGGCGTCCTGCGCGGTGGAGACGCCGCCGTCGACCGAGTTCTCGATGGCGATCATCGCGGCGTCGGCGCGGCCCTCGACGACGTCCGCGAGCGCCTCGCCGACGTTGCGGACGGAGCGCCAGTTCTGGCCTCGGGCCTCGGGCACCTGCGCGAGCGCCGCTTCGGTGAAGGTGCCCGCCGGACCCAGGTAGCTGTACGTGCGACGGGTGGGGGCGTCGGGCTCGGTGCTCACGGGGATTCAGCCTAGTCGGGGCACCGCCGGGCGTTGCATCCGCCGGATCCCCCGCTTAGATTCGAGCGGACAGCCGAGGGGGCGAACATGACCGACCGATTCCGGATGCTGCGCACCACCGCCGTCGCAGGAGCGACCATGACCGGGCTGCTGCTGCTCGCCGGCTGCACCGGCCAGACGAACCATCCGGACCCCGGGCCGACGGCATCCACGGCGCCGAGTGAGAGCGGATCCGCGTCGGGTGAGCCCTCGCCGACCGTTTCGGCCGGCGACACGGACGACCCCGCCTGCCTCATCGGCGACTGGGATGTCGACGAGCAGTCGCTCACCGACTTCTACGCCCAGGTGAGCGCGATCGCGGGCGAGGCGGGCATCACGTTCACGCCCGAGGGCACCGCCGCCCTGACGATCGGCGCGGACGACTACACCTGGACCCCCGACCTGACGCTGAAACTGGATGCTGCCGGCACCCCGATGTCGGTCGACATCAGCGGGTCGATCAGCGGCACCTACACGGCGACTCCCGGCCACATCGCCACCGATGCGACCGTCGCGAACGACCTCGAGATCGTCGCCGATGCCGCCGGCCAGGCCATCGACGCCGCCGAGATCGTCGAGCAGATCGTGCAGGCTCCGGTCGGCGACGCGACCTTCGCCTGCACCCCCGACACGCTCGAGCTCGACACCGCGGTCGCCGACGGCGTCGCGACCCTGACCCTCACGCGCCGCTGACCCCGATCCGGCCCGACATCCGCGGACTTCAGGCGAACCCGGGGGCGCGGTATCGCCGTGGACGGGGCAGACTAGGCCCATGACTCGCGCAGGACAGCCGGCCGAAGCATCCGACCTCATCGACATCGATGAACTGATCTCGGCGTACTACGACAAGAAGCCGGATGCGGCGGTGCCCGAGCAGCGGGTCGCCTTCGGCACCAGCGGCCACCGCGGGTCGGCCCTGTCGACCAGCTTCAACGAGGACCACATCCTCGCGACCACCCAGGCGATCGTCGACTACCGCAACGGCCAGGGGATCGGCGGGCCGCTCTTCCTCGGCCGCGACACGCACGGCCTGTCGCTGCCGGCCGAGCGCAGCGCCATCGAGGTGCTGATCGCGAACGGCGTGGACGTGCGCGTCGACTCCCGCGACTCGTGGGTGCCGACGCCCTCGCTCTCGCACGCGATCCTGACGTACAACAAGGGCCGCGCGCTCGACGACCCCGGCCGCGCCGACGGCATCGTCGTGACCCCCTCGCACAACCCGCCCCGCGACGGCGGCTTCAAGTACAACCCGCCGAACGGCGGACCGGCCGACACCGACGCGACCGGCTGGATCGCCGACCGCGCGAACGAGCTGATCGCGGCCGGGCTCGACGGGGTGCACCGCACGCCGTACAAGGACATCGACGGTGACGCGCTCGGCGAGTACGACTTCCGCGACGCGTACGTGCGCGACCTCGCGAACATCATCGACGTCGAGGCGATCAAGCGTGCGGGCGTGCGGATCGGCTCCGACCCGCTGGGCGGCGCGTCGGTGGAGTACTGGGCGCTCATCGCCGAGATCTACGAGCTCGACCTGACCGTGGTGAACCCCGATGTCGACCCGACCTGGCGGTTCATGACCCTGGACTGGGACGAGAAGATCCGGATGGATCCGTCATCGCCGTCGGCGATGGCCTCGCTGGTCGCGAAGCGCCACGACTACGACATCCTCACGGGCAACGACGCGGATGCCGACCGGCACGGCATCGTGACCCCGGACGCGGGGCTGATGAACCCGAACCACTACCTCGCGGTCGCGATCGACTACCTGTACGCGCACCGCGACGGCTGGCCCGCCGATGCCGCGATCGGCAAGACGCTGGTCTCGTCGATGATCATCGACCGTGTCGCGGAGTCGCTCGGGCGCACCCTGCTCGAGGTGCCGGTCGGGTTCAAGTGGTTCGTTCCCGGCCTGCTCGACGGCTCGGTCGCCTTCGGCGGCGAGGAGTCGGCAGGCGCCTCGTTCCTGCGCTTCGACGGCACGGTGTGGACCACCGACAAGGACGGCATCATCCTGTGCCTGCTCGCCGCGGAGATCCTCGCGGTCACGGGCAAGACCCCCTCGCAGCGGTACGCCGAGCTCGAGGAGCAGTTCGGCGCCTCGGCCTACCAGCGGGTGGACGCCCCGGCGACGCCCGCGCAGAAGGCGCAGCTCGCCAAGCTGGCACCGGATGCGGTCACCGCGACCGAGCTCGCGGGCGAGCCCATCACGGGCAAGCTGTCGCACGCCCCGGGCAACGGGGCCGCGATCGGCGGCCTCAAGGTGCAGACCGAGCACGCCTGGTTCGCGGCCCGTCCATCGGGGACCGAGGACGTGTACAAGCTGTACGCCGAGTCGCTGCGCGGCGAGGACCACCTCAAGCAGGTGCAGGAAGAGGCCCGCGCGGTCGTCGCGGCCGCCCTCGGGAGCTGACCGGGGCGTTTCGTCTCGCTGCGCTCGCTCACCGACCCGGCTGTTCAGGTGGCAGTTGTGGTCGCTCGCGCCCGCCGGAGCGGCACGAACGGACACCCGAACCCTGGCGAAGTCACCAGGTGACCGTCGGCCAGCCCTCGGCGTCCCAGACGAGGGGCAGCAGTGCGAGCTGGAACGCCCCGTTGAGCCGCCCGTCGTAGTAGTGCACCGCGAGTGTGCCGGCGGCGGAGGACTGCCCGCCTGGGCCGATGTGGACCTGCCCGTCGCCCTCGAGCACACTGGTGCCGCCGCCCTCCAGGAGCGGCACGCCGGCTCGATCCACGTACGGGCCCGTCACGGCATCCGCCCGGCCCACCATCACGCGGTACGTGCTCGCGAGCGCCTTGCAGCAGGAGTCGAACGAGACGAACAGGAAGTAGTCGCCATCGTGCTCGACGATGTACGGCGCCTCGATGGCGTTCGGCGGCACGCCGCGGTCGGCCAAGCGCAGCGGCTCCGCAGCATCCGCTCGTCCGCCGTCCGGCCACTGGAGCGACACCATGCGGATGCCGCTCCAGAAGGATCCGAACGCCAGCCACGGGTCGCCCGCCTCGTCGACGATCACGCCCGGGTCGATGGCGTTGAAATCGTCGGCCGGAGATGACGAGATGACCTCGCCCCGATCCACCCAGCGGTAATCCGGGTCGTCGGGATCGAGCGTCGTGTTCGTCGCGAGCGCGATGACCGAGGTGTTCTGGCCGAAGGTGGACGCCGCGTAGTAGAGGTACCACGTGCCGTCGTGCTCGATCAGCTCGGGTGCCCACAGATTCGAGACGCCCGGCACCGCCTCACTGAGCCAGTCGGGCTTCTCGTCCCACACCGCGCCGCGCGCGTTCCACGTCGTGCCGTCGGCCGACGACCTGATCTGGATGTTCCCGTCGGCGACGTTCGGGTCACCCGTGGAGTACACGTACTCGACATCGCCCGAGACCGCATAGGCGGGATCGTGGGTCGCGAGATCGCCGGTCAGCTCCCGCGCGCCCGACGCCGCCGGCGCGCACCCCGTGAGGAGAGCGGATGCTGCGGCCGCCGCGACCGCGAGCGCCACGATCGGGTGAGCCCGCAGCATCCGTCGACGAGTCATCAGGCGCTGAGCGAGACAGCCGTCCAGGAGACCGGAGGAAGCGTCACGGTCAGGCGACCGCCCTCGACGGTCGCCGAGTCGTTGGGCTTCAGCCCGACGCGCTCGGTGTCGTGGAGGGTGTTCGCGGCCGAGCGGTCGTCGTCCCACAGCGACACCGCCTCGGTGACGACGAGCCCGGACATCGCCGAGATGTCCACGGTCACCTCATGCGACTCGTTCTGGTCGCGGTTGACCAGGAAGAGCGCGACCGCGCCGGTCTCGGGGTCGTGAGTGGCCACGGCGTCGAGCACCGGCACCTCCCCGTAGACCTCGGTCGTGTACGTGGGCGACTCGAGGCGCACCTCGAGCGCGTGCCCCACCGCGAGGCGCGAGGTCGTCGCGAACGGGAAGTACGTCGTCTGCTTCCAGGCGGGTCCGCCCGGCTCGGTCATGATCGGGGCGATCACGTTGACGAGCTGCGCGAGCGAAGCGCTCGTCACCCGGTCGGCGTGCTTGAGCAGCGAGATCATCAGGTTGCCGAAGACGACGGCATCCGCCACCGAGTACGCGTCTTCCAGCAGGCGCGGGGCGACCGGCCAGTTGTCGACCCCGGTGATCTTGTCGACGCCGTGGTAGCGGTCGATGTACCAGACGTTCCATTCGTCGAACGAGATGTCGATCTTCTTCGTGCTGCCCTTGACGGCGCCGACGTGGTCGGCGGTCGCGACGACCGTCTCGATGAAGTGGTCCATATCGACGGCCGACGCGAGGAAGCTGCCCAGGTCTCCGCCGCGCTCCTCGTAGTAGGCGTGGCACGAGATGTAGTCGACGTCGTCGTACGTGTGGGTGAGCACGACCCGCTCCCACTCGCCGAACGTCGGCATGTGCGCGCTCGACGAGCCGCACACGACGAGCTCGAGGTCGGGGTCGACCTGCCGCAGCGCCTTGGCGGTCTGCGACGCGATCTTGCCGTAGTCGTCGGCCGAGCGATGCCCGAGCTGCCAGGGGCCGTCCATCTCGTTGCCGAGGCACCACATGCGCACGTCGAACGGCTCGGCACGGCCATTCGCCACGCGACGGTCGGACAGCGCCGTGCCGCCGCGGATGTTCGAGTACTCGAGCAGGTCGAGGGCTTCGAGCGTCCCGCGGGTGCCGAGGTTCACCGCGAGCATGAGCTCACTGCCGACCTTGTCGAGCCACGACGCGAACTCGTGCAGGCCCACCTCGTTGGTCTCGGTCGAGTGCCAGGCCAGGTCGAGCCGCCGCGGACGCTCCTCCTTCGGGCCGACACTGTCCTCCCAGCGGAACCCGGAGACGAAGTTGCCGCCCGGATACCGGATGGCGGAGACGCCGAGTCCGCTGACCAGATCGATGACGTCCTGACGGAAGCCCTCGGCGTCGGCTGTGGGGTGCCCGGGTTCGTAGATGCCGTCGTAGACGCAGCGACCCAGGTGCTCGACGAACGAGCCGAAGAGGCGGCGGTTGATCGGTCCGACGGCGAAGCGGGGATCGATGGTGAGGCGAGCAGAGATCACTTGAGACTTCCCAGGGAGAGGCCGCCCTGCCAGTACTTCTGCAGGGACAGGAACGCGATGATGAGTGGCACGATCGAGACGAGCGAGCCGATGATGATGAGGCTCCACAGCGACGTGCCGCCGCCGTTGTTCGCCGCAGCGAGGCTCTGCCATTGGTTGATGCCGACCACGACGGGGAACAGGCGGTTGTTCTGCAGCATCGCCAGCGGGAGGAAGAAGTTGTTCCACGTCGCGACGATCGACAGCAGCAGCACCGTGACGACCGCCGGGCGCATCAGCGGAAGAGCCACCTGGAAGAACGTGCGCCACTCCCCTGCGCCGTCGACGCGCGCCGCGTCGATCAGCTCGTCGGGCACCGAGTCGCGCACGTAGACGGTCATGAGGTAGACGCCGAACGGGTTGAGCAGCGACGGCAGGATGACCGCCCACACCGTGTTGGTGAGGTTGACCTGCGACAGCATGATGAACGTCGGGATGACGAGGGCCGTGAGGGGCACCATCACCGAGCCCAGCAGCAGCGCGAACGTGAAGTCACGACCCCGGAAGGCGTACTTGGCGAAGCCGTATCCGGCGAGCACGGCGAGGACGGTCGCGCCCACTCCGCCCGTCAGCGCGTAGAACGCCGAGTTCAGGAGCCACTGCACGTAGATGCCGCCGTTGTACGTGAAGAGCTGCTGCAGGTTGCCGAGGTAGTCGATCGTGTCGGCGAACCACAGCGAGTTCCCGCCGCCGAACAGTCCAGCGGCGTCCTTCGACGAGTTGACGACGATCCACCAGAACGGGATCAGGAAGTAGACGACGAGCAGGCCGAGCATGACCTGGATGCCGATGCGCCGCGGCTGCTTCGGCCCGTGGCCGACTCCGGGGGCCGTGGCGGCCCGACCGGGCACCGTGAGAGTCCGAGTGGTGGTCATCGCAGGAACCCTCCCCGCTTGCGCGTTGCGAACATGAAGATGTACACGCAGACGAAGACGACGAAGCCGAGCGCGAACGAGATCGCCGAGCCGTAGTTGAAGTTCGCCAGCGCGAACGCCTGCTGGTACGCGTACATGTTGGGGGTGAAGTCGGGCCCGATGGATCCCGCTGCCAGGAACTTCAGCATCATCGGCTCGTTGAAGAACTGCAGCGTCCCGATGAGGGCGAACACGAGGATCAGCAGGAGCGCGCTGCTCACCATGGGCACCTTGATGCGCACCGCGATCTGCCACGCGTTCGCGCCGTCGATGCGCGCCGCCTCGTAGATCGACGGGTCGATGCCCTGCAGCGCCGCGTACAGGATGATCATGTAGTAGCCCGCCCACTGCCAGGTGACGACGTTCAGCAGGCCGAAGAAGATCAGGTCAGGGCTCAGGAAGTCGGGGGCCGTCTGGCCGAACAGCCCGAAGAGGTCGCTCAGCGGGCCGAAGTTGTCGCTGTACAGGAAGCCCCACATGAGGGCGCCGATCGCGGCGGGGATCGCGTACGGCAGGAAGACCATGAGCCGCGAGAAGCGGGTGAACCGCGTGACCACCGCATCCAGGACGAGTGCGATCACCAGCGAGACGAGCATCTGCAGCGGGATCAGGACGATCGAGAAGCGGACGACGAACCAGACGCCGTTGAGGAAGCTGTCGTCGGTGAACGCCTTCAGGTAGTTGTCGAACCAGACGAACTGGGTGCCGCCGATGAGCGCCTTCTTGAACAGCGAGAGGTAGAACGCGTAGGCCAGCGGTGCGATGAGGAAGATCGAGAAGACGATCCCGAACGGGGCGATGAAGATCCACCCCACTGCCGAGCGGCGACGCAACGCCCGTCTGGAGCCTGCGCGCGGCTTCGCCGGCGCGAGAGTCGTAGTTGTCATGTGCTGATCCTTGCGGTGGGGACGCGCCGGGCCGACCCCGAGAGCGGAGCCGGCCCGGGCGAGAGGACTACTCGGTGACGGTGAAGCCCTGCTCGGTGGCGTAGTCGACGAGCGTCTTCTGCAGGCTGTCGGCGGCCTCGGATCCGGTCTTCTCGCCGGCGTTGATCGCGGCGAGCTCCTTCGTGAACTCGGCGTAGTAGAACGAGCCGAACGGGCTGTAGGTGAAGCCCTCGTAGGCGTCCGCCGCGGGGACGTACACCTCCTTGTTGGCCTGCTGTCCGTTGAAGAACCCGACCTCCGCGTCGACGAACTCGTCCGAGGTGAGGACGTTGTTGTTCAGCGGGAAGATGATCTGGTTCTGCCAGCCGTCCGTGAGGGAGGCGTCGTCGGCGTAGATGCCGAGCGCGACCTTCGCGGCGAGCTCCGGCTGCGTCGACTGGCTGGTCACCGAGAAGGCCGAGCCGCCCCAGTTGACCGACACGGGGTTCGCGGTGTCCCACTGCGGGAGCGGGGCGACGGCGAACTTGCCCGCGTCCTCGCCTTCGCCGACGCCGGCACCGGTGAGGTAGCCGGGCGCCCATGCGGCCGAGACGTAGGTGGCGTAGTCGCCGCCGACGACACCAGAGATGTACTCGGGCGTGAACTGGTCCTGCGTTCCCACGAGGCCCTTCTCGACGAGACCGGCCCAGTAGTCGAGCACCTCCTTGGACGCGTCGTCGTTCACCTTGATGCCGATCTCCTCGGGAGTGGCGGGGTCGTAGGTGAAGGGCGTCGCGCCGTTCTGGATCGTGAGGGCCATGAAGACGGCCGGCACGTTGGCGCCGAGGTCGCCGAAGAGCGGCCCGCCGGCATCCTTGATCTTCTGCGCTGCGGTCTCGTACTCGTCCCACGTGGTGGGCGGCGTGATGCCGTACTCGTCGAAGATGTCGGTGCGGTAGATCATGCCCATGGGGCCGCCATCGACCGGAGCGCCGTAGACCGCGGAGCCGACCGAGACGTCCTTCCACGCGCCGGCGCTGAAGTTGTCCTTGACGTCCTCGACGCCGAAGCCGGAGATGTCGACGAGTGCCTCCTGCACCACGTAGTTCGGGATGCGGTCGGCCTCGAGCATGATCACGTCCGGGGCTCCGGTGCCCGCCGAGATCGCGGTCTGGAACTTGTCGTACTCGTCGTTGCCCTGGCCGACGTTCGTCCAGCAGGCCTGGACCTCGTCGTTGCCCTCGTTGAAGTTGTCGACGACCTTGTCCATGTTGGGGTACCAGCCCCAGACGGTGACGGTGGGGAGGTCGGTCTTCGTGATGGTGTTGGTGCAGCTGGCGGCCTCGCCGCCGTTGCCGTTCTCGGTGCTTTCGCCGCCGTTGCCGCCGGTGCAGGCGGTCAGCAGACAGGTGATCGCCAGGGCCGATCCGGCCGCGAGCGCGAGCTTCTTCTTCACTGTGCTCGGTTCCCTTCAGGGTGTGAGTGAGGACTTCTTTGTCGGTGCGTCACCCAGCAGGCCGGACGTTCGAGCGTGGTTTCGGACTGGGGCCACTGCGCCCCAACGCGATCACCCTCGATCCGTCGACCTTTGCTCCGGCTGACTTACAACGTTGTAAAGTAAACGTTGTAAATGGCATCTTGCCCCTGTCGCGCGAGCGTGTCAAGCGCTTCAGGCAGTTGCCGTCGACTCGCGCTCGACGATGCGGAACTGCGCGAGGTGGAGGCGAGGAGCCTCCACCGCCTGCGGGGTCTCGATCCGCTCCATCAGCGATCGCACGGCGATCTCCGCGATCTCGGCACGGCCGGGGTCGACCGTGGTGAGGCTCGGCAGCGAGTACATCGCCTCGTCCAGATCGTCGAATCCGATCACGGACACGTCGCCCGGGACGCGGTAGCCGGCCTCCTGCAGCACGCGCATCGCACCGAGCGCGAGCGTGTCGTTGAGCCCGAACACCGCGTCGAAGTCGACGTCGCGCGAGAGGAGCTCCCGCATCGCCGTCGCGCCGTTCGAGCGGTGCCAGAGCGTCGTGTACGCGATGATCTGCTCGTCGAACGGGATGCCGGCGGCGTCGAGCGCCTCGCGATATCCGCGCAGACGCAGGCCTGCCGATCCGACGACCTCTCCCTCGTGGGCGCCGACGATCGCGATCCGGCGGCGGCCCTGCGAGATGAGGTACTCGGTCGCCGCACGGGCCGCATCGATGTTGCGCATCGTCACGTGATCGGTCGGGCCGTCGAAGATGCGCTCGCCGAGCAGCACGAGGGGGTAGGAGACATCGAGGCGCGCCGCGTCGTCCATGCCCATCCCGAGCGGGCTGAAGATGAGCCCGTCGGTCATCTTCCGCTGCGAGCTCGAGAGCAGCTGCAGCTCGCGCTCACGGTCGCCGCCGGTCTGCTCGATGATGACGACCTGGCCCACGCGCTCTGCAGCGCGGATGACCGAATCGGCGAGCTCGGCGAAGTAGCTCAGGCTCAGCTCGGGGAGCGCGAGGGCGATGGCTCCGGTGCGGCCGGAGCGCAGGCTCCGCGCAGACAGATTCGGCTGGTAGCCCAGCTCGCCGATCGCCTCGTTGACCCGCGCGCGCGTGGCGGGGCGCACATGGGGGTAGTCGTTGATGACGTTCGAGACCGTCTTGATCGACACCCCGGCGGCGCGAGCCACATCATGCAGGGTCACCGACACGGGCACTCCTCTCCCCAGCGCACCCCCGACTCTACAACGTTGCAATCACGGGACGCCGCCGGTTCGCGGCCGGGTTCACCCCGCCAGACGCGCGGCCTGCCGTGCGGCGCCGAGGGCGACGTACTCCGCCGGCTCCGGCACGTCGACCGGAAGCCCCAGCACCAGCGGCGCGATCGTTCGGACCGCCTCGGACTGCGCGCCTCCGCCGATGAGCAGTGCGCGCTCGAGCGGCACGCCGAGCCCGCGCAGGGCCTCCAGGCCCGCGCCGAGACCCGACAGCATCCCCTCCACCGCCGCGCGCGCGAGGTTCTCGCGGGTCGTGGAGGCGAGCGTCATCCCGGTGAGGGATGCTGTCGCATCCGGCAGATTGGGGGTCCGCTCTCCTTCGAAGTACGGGACGAGCGACAGGCCTCCCGCGCCGGGCTCCGCCGCGAGCGCGAGCCGGCTGAGCTCACCGTGGTCCACTCCGAGCAGCCCGGCGACCGCGTCGAGCACGCGCGCGGCGTTGAGCGTCGCCACCAGCGGCAGGAAGTTGCCGTCGGCATCGGCGAAGCCCGCGACCGTGCCGGTCGGATCGATCGTGCGCTCCTCGCTCACCGCGAACACGGTGCCCGAGGTGCCGATCGAGACGACGACGTCGCCCGGCCCGGCAGCGAGGCCCAGCGCCGCGCCGGCGTTGTCGCCTGCGCCGGGGCCGACCAGGCGCCCATCGGCGTCGGTGACGTGCTCCCGCGGCCCGAGCACCCGCGGCAGCACGGCGTCGTGGCCGAGCGCCGCCGCGAGCAGCTCGCGGTCGTAGTCGCCCGTCGCCGGGCTCCAGTAGCCGGTGCCCGAGGCGTCCGAGCGGTCGGTGACGAGTTCGTCGAGCGCCGCGCCGCCCTCGGCGTCAGGGCCGAAGCCGCGCAGGCGCCAGGTCAGCCAGTCGTGCGGCAGCGCGACGGCGGCCACCTTCGCCGCATTGTCGGACTCGTTGTCGCGCAGCCACCGCAGCTTGGTCGAGGTGAAGGAGGCGACCGGAACCAGCCCGGTCCGCTCTGCGAGCGCCTCGGCGCCGAGCTCGGCGGTGAGGGCGGCAGCGGCATCCGCCGATCGGGTGTCGTTCCACAGCAGCGCGTCGCGGATCACCCGCCCGCCGGCGTCGAGCACGACCATGCCGTGCTGCTGCCCGGCGATCGCCCACGCGGAGACGTCGGTGAGCCCGCCGGCCGCGACGATCGCTTCCTGCAGCGCGACCCACCACGCCTCAGGGTCGACCGACGTGCCGTTCGGATGCGACGCGCGCCCCTCGCGGACGATCTCGCCGGTCGCCGCATCCGTCACGACGACCTTGCACGACTGCGTCGACGAGTCGACGCCCATCACGTAGCTCATCTCGTACCTTTCTCGCCCTCACCGTTTACGGTCGGGACACGCCGCCTGCCCGTGCGGGGAAGCGGCGTGTCCCGTCCGTAAACGGGGTGGGGGCTGGTGTGCGACCGCCGGGTCAGCGCGCGCCGAGCAGGTGCTCGGTCGCCAGCTGCTGCAGGCGCACGAAGCCGAAGCCGTGGCCGCCCATGTAGGCGTCCGCGTCGAAGTCCTCGTAGGCCGACCGGTCGGCGAGGAAGTCGTCGTAGCTCTCGCCCTCGTTCAGGGTGGGCTGCGCGAGCTCGAACACCTTGGCGGCCTCGAGCGCCTCCTGCACCTCGGGGTCGGCGCGGAACGCCGCGGCCCGCTCCTTGAGCAGCAGGTAGGTGCGCATATTCGCCGATGCCGAATCCCACACGCCGTTCTCGTCCTCGGTGCGGCTCGGCTTGTAGTCGAAGTGACGCGGCCCCTCGTAGGCGGGCACCCCACCGGGGCCGCCGTTCTCGAGCAGGTCGACGAGGGCGAACGCGTTGTGCAGGTCGCCGTGACCGAAGACCAGGTCCTGGTCGTACTTGATGCCGCGCTGGCCGTTCAGGTCGATGTGGAAGAGCTTGCCGTGGTACAGCGCCTGCGCGATGCCGGCGGCGAAGTTCAGACCGGCCATCTGCTCGTGGCCGACCTCGGGGTTGAGGCCGACGAGCTCGGGGCGCTCGAGCGAGTCGATGAACGCGATCGCGTGGCCGAGCGTGGGCAGCAGGATGTCGCCGCGGGGCTCGTTGGGCTTGGGCTCGATCGCGAAGCGGATGTCGTAGCCCTTGTCGGTGACGTAGTCGCCGAGCAGGTTGACGGCCTCGCGGTAGCGCTCCAGCGCCGCGCGGATGTCCTTCGCGGAGTCGTACTCTGCACCCTCGCGGCCGCCCCACATGACGAACGTCTTCGCACCGAGCTCGGCACCGAGGTCGAGCTGGCGGAACACCTTGCGCAGCGCGAAGCGCCGCACCTGACGGTCGTTCGAGGTGAAGCCGCCGTCCTTGAAGACGGGGGCGGAGAAGAGGTTGGTGGTGACCATCGGGATGATCAGCCCGGTGTCGTCGAGCGCGCCCTTCAGGCGGTCGATCTGCGTCTGGCGCTCAGCATCCGTCGATCCGAACGCGAACAGGTCGTCGTCGTGGAAGGTGAGGCCGTAGGCGCCGAGCTCGGCCAGCTTCTCGACCGCGTGCACGACGTCGAGGTGCGGGCGAGTCGGGCCGCCGAACGGGTCGGTGCCGTTGTAGCCGATGGTCCAGAGGCCGAACGAGAACTTGTCCTCGCGAGTGGGGGTGGGCATGGCGCTCCTTCGCGTCCGATCCAATTGTTGTGAACAACAACCTATACCCGAAGGGGATGCTGCGTCTACCGCGATCTCGATAGTTTCGGCCTCTAGGATCGAAAGATGACAGCAGCACCGCGGGTCACCCTCGCCCAGATCGCCGAAGAGGCCGGGGTCTCGCTCGCCACCATCTCGAAGGTGCTCAACGGCCGCACCGATGTGTCGCCGAGCACGCGCGCACGGGTCGAGGAGCACCTCACCCGCCACGGCTACCGCCGCAGGGCGACCGCGCAGCGGGCGGAGCTCATCGAGCTGGTGTTCCACGAGCTCGACAGCAGCTGGTCGATGGAGGTCGTCGAGGGCGTCGAGGACGTCGCCGCGGCCGCCGGGCTGTCGGTCGTGCTGACGGTGAGCGGCAACCGGCACTCCCCCGCGCCCGACTGGATCGAGGGAGTGCTGCGGCGCCGTCCCGCCGGGGTCGTCCTGGTGTTCTCCGACATCGCCGCCCCGCACCGCGACAAGCTCCGCTCCCGCGGCATCCCCTTCGCGATCGTCGACCCGGCCGGAGACCCGTCGCCGGACGTGCCGTCGGTGGGGTCGGCGAACTGGTCGGGCGGTCTGATGGCCACCCGGCACCTCATCGAGCTCGGGCACCGGCGTATCGCGGCCATCACCGGGCCCGACGACATGATGTGCTCACTCGCCCGGCTGGACGGCTACCGCTCGGCCATGAACGCGGCCGGGCTGCCGATCGACCCCGCGTGGGTCCGCTACGGCGACTTCCACCCGACGGGCGGCGAGATCCAGGCCCGCGAGCTGCTCGCCCTGCCCGATCCGCCGACCGCGATCTTCGCCGGCAGCGACCTGCAGGCGCTCGGCGCGATCGCGGCCGGCCGCGAGGTGGGGCTCTCCGTACCGGGCGACCTCTCCGTCGTCGGCTACGACGACATCGCCCTGTCGCGGTGGATGAGCCCGCAGCTCACGACCGTGCACCAGCCCCTCCGCCGGATGGGCGAGGAGGCGACCAGGCTCGTGCTGCGGATGGCGCAGGGCGAGCGCCCGGACAACCTGCGGATGGACCTCGCCACCCACCTCATCGTGCGGGGCAGCACGGCGCCCGTCCGGGCCTGAACGGATCTCTCGGCGGCACAGCTGCGGCGGACGAATGTGCGCCGGCGATCAGACCCGCGCTGCGATCTCGCCGACCCGCACCCCGGGGCGCAGCGCCCTGGTGTGGTCGACGACCCGCCTCTCGCCCTCGACGCGCAGGGCCACCGCGGAGACCAGGTCGCCGCTCGAGCGACCTGCGCTCAGCACCACCTCGCCGGCGTCGACGATGCGCTGCAGGTCACGGCCCGTGTACGCGAACAGGTCGGCGGGCACGTCGAAGCGCACGTCGGCGGCTTCGCCCGGTGCGAGCTCGACGCGGGCGTAGCCGATCAGCTTCTGCACCGGCCGCGCGACCTCGGCGACCGGATCGTGCAGGTACAGCTGCACGACGTCCGCCCCGGCCCGCTCGCCCGTGTTCGTGACGGTGAGCACCACCGACACCGATCCGTCCGTGACGAGCGACGGCGTGTCGGAGTCCAGCTCCGACCACGCGAATGCGCCGTACGACAGTCCATGCCCGAACGGGAATGCAGCGGTCGGGTCGACGTTCGAGACGTCCGATCGGCGTGCGAGCGGCGCAGCGAGGTACGTGGTCGGCTGCGATCCGGACCCGGCCGGGATGCTGACGGGCAGCCGCCCCACCGGGTTCACCCGGCCGCTGAGCACGCCGGCGATCGCCGGCCCGCCCTCTTCGCCGGCGAAGAACGCCTGCACGATCCCGCCCGCCTCGGCCACCGCTCTGCCGAGCGCATACGGACGTCCGGCCAGCAGCGTCAGCACCGTCGGGGTTCCGGTGTCGAGCACAGCGTCGACGAGCGCCTGCTGCGCGCCGGGCAGGTCGAGCGTCTCCGCGTCGCAGCCTTCACCGCTCGTGCCGCGGCCGAACAGTCCGGCCCGGTCGCCGACGGCCACCACGACGACGTCCGCGGCGGCCGCGAGCTCCACCGCATCGGCGAACCCGTCGCGTTCGCCGCCGTCGACCGAGGTGCCGAGGGCGTGCGCGATGTGCGCGTCGGGGAACTCTGCGCGCAGCGCCTCCAGCAGCGTCGGGATCCGGATGCCGATGTCGACGCCTGGATGCTGCGACACCACGTGCGCGGGGAACGAGTAGCAGCCGAGCATGGCGTACGGGTCGTCCGCGTTCGGCCCGATGACCGCGATCGACCGCGGGGCCGTGAACGGCAGCATCCCGTCGTTGCGCACCAGCACGACAGCCTGCTCCGCGATCCGCGCGGCGAGCGCGCGGTTCTCCGGCGGGTCGAGGTCGACCGTCCCGCGCAGCGCGTCGGGGTCGGACAGGTCGGCGCCCGCGAGTGCGGGAGGAACCGCCGACCAGTCCGGGTCGAGCAGCCCGAGGTCGTCCTTCTGGGCGAGCACGCGCCGCAGGGCTGTGTCGATGAGCGCGACGTCGACGGCACCCTCCTCGACCGCGCGCCGCAGGGGCTCGCCGAAGGTCTTCACGGTGGGCAGCTCGACGTCGATGCCCGCCTCGAGGGCCTGTGCGGCAGCATCCGACCAGGTCTCGGCCGTGCCGTGCAGCAGCCGGAGGAAGGCGACGGAGAAGTAGTCGGCGACGACGGTCCCCTCGAAGCCCCAGGTCTCGCGCAGCAGCCCGGTGAGCAGCGACCGGTCGGCGGCGCTCGGCACCCCGTCGAGATCGGTGTACGCGTTCATGACGCTGCGCACCCCGCTGTCGCGGACCGCCATCTCGAAGGGCGGAAGCAGCACGTCGTTGAGCTCGCGCTGCCCGATCGAGACGGGCGCGAGGTTTCGCCCGCCGCGCGAGGCCGAGTAGCCGACGAAGTGCTTGAGGGTCGCGACGACGCCGGCTCCCTCGACGCCGCGGACGTAGGCGGTGCCCACGGTCGCGACGAGGTGCGGGTCTTCGCCGAGCGTCTCCTCGACCCTGCCCCAGCGCGCGTCGCGCACGACGTCGAGCACGGGAGCGAGGCCCTGGTGCACGCCGACGGAGCGCAGGTCGTCGCCGATGCGCCGGCCCATCTCCTCGATGAGGTCGGGGTCGAACGTGGCCGCCCAGGACAGCGGCACGGGGTACGCGGTCGCGCCCCACGCGGCGAAGCCGGCCAGGCACTCCTCGTGCGCCACCGCCGGGATGCCGAACCGGGAGGCGGCGCGGATGCGCTCCTGCGTGCGGGCGAGGGAGAGCGCGGCGGTGGCCGCGTCGACGGGTTTCGTGCCGAACGGCCGGGTGAGCTGGCCGAGTCCGGAGGGGAGGATCTCGTCGAGGTCCACGGCGTCGTCCAGGTCGTGCTGGTGCGGGGCGACGTCGCCGCCCTCGTCGGACGCGCCGACCCACACGCCGTACAGCTGGGCGATCTTCTCCTCGAGCGTCATCTGGGCGATGAGCTCGTCGACGCGGGTCATCCCTTCACCGCCCCGGTGAGGCCGCCGACGATGCGCTTCTCTGCCATCAGGAAGAACACCAGTGCCGGGATCATCGCCAGCGACGTGTAGGCGAGCACGGCGCCGGTGTCCTGCGAGTACTGGGTCGAGAACTGGGTGACCCCGAGCGGCAGCGGCCAGAGCTCCTGCGGCAGCGACCCGGTGCTGATCACGAGCAGCGGCAGCAGGTAGCCGTTCCAGCTCGCCACGAACGCGAGGATGCCCACGGTCACCAGACCGGGTTTCGACAGCGGCAGCAGGATGCGCCAGAAGAACTGCATCCTGGTCGCGCCGTCGATGGTCGCGGCTTCCTCGAGCTCGTCGGGGATGGCCCGCAGGAACGGCACCAGGATGATGATCGTGGTGGGCAGGGCGAAGGCGATTCCGGGGATGATCACGCCGAGATACGTGCCGTGCAGCCCGAGGGTGCGCAGCAGGAGGGTGAGCGGCAGCGCCGCGACCGTGAGAGGGAACATGAGCCCCGCGGCGAACAGGGTGTACAGCCCCTGCCGGCCGCGGAAGTCGTAGCGCGCCAGCACGAACGCGGCCATGATGCCCGCGATCACGACACCGGCGGTGGTCGCGGTGGCGAGCACCATGCTGGCGAACACGTTGCCCCAGAACCGCGGGGCCGACAGCACCGCCGACCAGTTCTGGAACGTCCACGGGTCGGGCAGGCCGGCCGGGTTCGCGTTCAGGTCGGCCGTCGTGCGGAAGCCGCCGATGAAGACGTACAGCACCGGCCCGATGGCGATGGCGGCGATGACGAGGGCGATCAGGTAGACGAACGGCTGTCCCCAGTCGAAGCGGCGACCGGCGGGGGATGCCGGCGGTGGCGCGCTGCGCGAGGTGACGAGGGTGGCGGTGGCGGTCATGTCAGCGCACTCCCGAGGTGACGGCGCCGGCGAGATCGCGGCGGAGGGCGAAGCGCTGGTAGGCGAGCGCGATGACGAGGGAGATGACGAACAGGATGACGGCGATGGCACTGCCGTAGCCGGGCTGGCCGGCGAACTGGCCCTGCTGCACCATGTAGGTCGCCATGGTCTCCGTGGCCATCTGGCGGACGGTCGGGGCGACCGTGACCCACACCATGTCGAAGACCTGCAGCGAGCCGATGATCGACAGGAACGCCCAGATGCGGATGGTGGGTCCGAGCAGCGGCAGCGTGATGTGGCGCTGGATCTGCCACCAGCTCGCGCCGTCGAGCTGCGCGGCCTCGGCGAGCTCCTCGGGCACGCCCTGCAGGCCGGCGAGCATGAGCAGGATGGCGAAGCCGACGTACTTCCAGGTCAGGATGAGGAAGATCGTCCACAGGGCGATCGCCGGGTCGGCGAGCCAGGCGCGCTGGAGGTCCTCGAGACCGAATGCGGCCAGCATCGCATTGACGCCGCCGTTCGGCTGCAGCAGCAGCTTCCAGGCGAGGCCGGCGATGACCTCGGCGAGCACGTAGGGCACGAAGATGAGCAGCCGCAGCGCCGCGCGTCCCCGCATCGGGCGATTGAGCAGCAGCGCCACCCCGATCGCGATGGGTCCCTGCACGAGCAGCGAGGCGAAGAGGATGAGGAAGGTGTTGCCGATCGCCTTGAGGAACTCGGGCGTCGTGAGCGCGCGGACGTAGTTCTCGAAGCCGACGAAGCGCTCCGGGTCGGCGAGGTGGCTCCACTGGAAGGCCGCGGGGAGGTTGTAGAAGCTGTAGACCGCGGCGAGGATCACCGGCAGGATCACGAAGCCGAGGAACAGGAACAGCGCGGGTGCCGTGAACAGGGCGATCTCGGCGCGCTTGCGCGCCTTCGCTCCCGAGCGGCGTCGGACGGGGGTGGGACCCGGGCCCGCGGTGGTCACCGCGAGCCCGGGCTGTGCAGCGGTCATCGTCACAGCGTGCCGGCCGCGTCTTCCATCTTCTTGACGATGTCCTCGGGCGTTCCCGCCCCGCCGAAGAGGTTGACGATGCCCTCGTTCATCGCGTTGCCGACCGTGGTGCCGTACTCGGTGTCGAGCCACAGCTGCACGAACGATGCCTGCGCGAGGCCGTCGGCGACGAGCTTGAGGTTCGGGTCCTCGAGCGACGCCTGGGCGGCTGCCACCGTGGGGATGCCGGAGCCGCTCGCGGCGAACTCCTTCTGCACGTCTTCGCTCATGATGTAGGCGAGCAGGTCGGCGCACTGGGGCGGAGCCTCCGCCGAGCAGCCGAAGCCGTCACCGCCGCCGAGCGCGGCGCCGGGGTCGCCGGCCGAGCCCTCGATCGCCGGGAACGGGAACCAGCCGAGGAAGGCAGGCACCTTCTGGTCTTCGGTGAGGCCGCCGATGACGCCCGCGTTCCAGTGGCCCATCAGCTCCATGGCCGCGTCGCCGTTGGCGACGAGACCAGCCGAGCTGCCCGCGCCGGTCTGGGCCGGCGTGCCGAGGAAGCCGTCCTGGAACGGGTTGATGCCGATGAAGTCCTCGAGCTCCTGACCGGCGTCGACGAAGCACGGGTCGCTGAAGTCGAAGTCGGCTGCTGCGGCCTGCAGCGTCTCGGGCGAGCAGGAGTGCAGCGCGAACTGGTACCACCAGTGCGCGGCTGGCCACTTGTCGCCGGCGCCGACCGAGATCGGGGTGATGCCCGCGTCGCGGAGCTTGGCCACGTCGTCCTTGAGCTCGTCGAGCGTGGTCGGGGGCGCGTCGATGCCGGCCTCGGCGAACAGGTCGGTGTTGTACCAGAAGCCCTCGATGCCGAAGGTGAACGGCACCGCGTAGGTCTTGCCGTCGACCTGCCACGGGTTGACGGTGGCGCCGACGCTCGTGATGGTGTCGCCGATGACATCGTCGAGCGGCATGAGGTAGCCGTTCTCGACCTGCCCGCGGATCTCGCCGCCCGGCCACACCTGGAACAGGTCCGGCGGGTCGCCCGCCGCGAGCGCGTTCGGGATGAGCGTGCGCTGCAGGTCCTCGTTCTGGTAGCCGGTCTGCTCGACGGTGACGCCCGGGTGCGCGTCCTCGAAGTCCTTCGCGACCTTCTCCCACACGGCGGGGAGCGGGCCGGAGGTGGCGTTGTGCCACCAGGTGAGGGTGACGTCCCCTCCGCTGGCGTCGTCGCTCGGCTCGGCGGACGTGCTGCCCGCACACCCGGCCAGTGCGCCGATCGCCAATCCCGCGGCTGCGAGCCCTGCCGCGGCTCGCGTCATGCTGCGTCTGTTCATCCTTGAACCTCTCGAAAGTTTCGACTGCAATGTCGAAAAGTGATGTGGACATCGCCAGAATAGGTTGCGGGGGTTTCGTGGTCAAGAGCAACAAATGTGCGCAAGGTCACGATCGGATCTCATACAGTGAGCAGATGGCCGATTCCACCGGCGCCGCGGACGGCGCGCGACAGGGCAGCGCCGCGGAGGGCGTGCGCCAGCGCAACCTCGCGCGCATCCTGCGCCTCGCGCACGTGGAGGGCCCGCTCTCGCGCGCCGCGCTGACCGAGACCACCGCGCTGAACCGCTCGACGATCGCCGACCTGGTGGCCGATCTCGTCGCGGCCGGGCTGGTGGTGGAGCACGCCCCCGATCCCTCACGCCGGGTCGGGCGGCCGTCGCCGGTCGTCTCGGCGAGCGCCGAGGTGGTGGCGATCGCGGCGAACCCGGAGGTCGACGCGCTCGAGATCGCCGCCGTGGCGCTGGATCGCAGCATCCCGGTCCGCACCCGCATCGAGCTCGATCACCTGCTCTCCCCCGCCGAGACCGCCGAGCTCATCGCCGCGACGCTCGCGGAGTGGCGGAGCGGGATGCTGGCATCCACCCGCATCGCGGGCGTCGGGCTCGCGGTGCCTGGCCTGGTGCGCGCCTCCGACGGGCTGGTGCGCGACGCCCCGCACCTGAAGTGGACCGACGAGCCGCTGCGCGACCTGGTCGCCGAGGCGACCGGGCTTCCCGTGGCGATCGGCAACGACGCATCGCTCGGCACCCTGGCCGAGCACCTGTTCGGGGCGGCGCGCGGCGTCGACGACGTCGTGTACCTCAACGGCGGCGCGAGCGGCATCGGCGGCGGGCTCATCGTCCACGGCATCGCCGTCGGCGGAACCGGAGGCTACGCCGGCGAGTTCGGGCAGAACCGTCCAGGCATCGCGGCGGGCGCCGACCGGCGTGCGGACGCCGGGGTGCTCGAGGACGAGGTCAGCCGCGCGCGCCTGCTGGCGGCGCTGCGGCTGCGGCACGCCGACGAGCCGACCCTGGCCGCCGCACTGTCGGCCTCGGCGGACGACGCCGTGCACGACGAGGTCGAGCGGCAGCGCCGCATCCTTTCCACGGCGCTGGCCAACGCGGTCAACGTGCTGAATCCGTCGGTCGTGGTCCTCGGCGGGTTCCTCGCGACGATCGCGGCCCGCGACCTCGACGGACTCGTCGCCGCGGTCTCGGCCCAGGCGATGCACGCCAATGCCGAGGGACTCAGCATCCGTCCGGCCGCACTCGCCGGCGACCGGCTGCTGTTCGGTGCGGCAGAGGCGGCGTTCGCCGAGCTCCTGCGCGACCCGCTCGGGTGAGGGCGGGTCGGGCTGCCGCTGTGGTGCGAGGTGGCAGTTATGGTCGGGTCGGCGGCGCGAAGCGGCACTATCTGACACCTCAACCGGCGGGCTGGCCGGCGGGCGCTCGCCAGGTGGCAGTTCTGGTCGGGTCGGCGGCGCGAAGCGGCACCAACTGACACCTCAACCGGCGGGCTGGTTGGCCGCGGGCGCCGCTACCCGATTCTGCGGGCCAGATCGGCTCCGGCCGAGCACAGCCAGCGCGCGGGATCCGCGAGCGCTGCAGCCGAGGAGCCCGCCAGATCGGTGAGGGAGACGGCGGCCGCGAGCGCGCTGACGTCGGCATCGGCGGCGATGCGCCCCGCGACCACCGCGACGGGCACCCCGTGCCCCGCGGCGAGCGCGGCCACGTGTGCGGGCGCCTTGCCGGCGGCGGACTGCCGGTCGTACGACCCCTCCCCCGTGACGACGACGGATGCTGTCGCCACCGCATCCGGCAGCCCGATCAGGTCGGCGACCGCCACGGCACCCGGCACGATCTCCGCTCCCCACGCGAGTAGCGCGAAGCCTGTGCCGCCGGCTGCCCCCGCGCCCGGCGCGAACGGGTCGACGCCACCCTGGCCCGCGACAGAGGCGGCCAGCCGAGCGAGTCCCGCGTCGGCAGCCGCCACCTGCGCGGGGTCGAGCCCCTTCTGGGGTCCGAACACCGCAGCCGCACCCTCCGGCCCGCAGAGCGGATTGGTCACGTCGCCGAGCACGACCACCCCGCCCGGAGGCACGCGGCGGAGCGCGGACAGGTCTGCGGACGCCAGTGCGCCCAGACCACGCGCGCCCGGCGCGATCGGGTGGCCGGCAGCATCCGCGAATCGCGCGCCGAGCGCCGCCAGGAGCCCGGTGCCGCCATCGGTGGACGCGCTCGACCCGATGCCGAGGACGAGACGCGCGACGCCGTGATCCAGGGCGGCGGCGATCGCCTGGCCGAATCCGAGGGTGTGCGCATCGAGCGGGAGCCGCCGGTCGCCGAGCAGCTCGATGCCCGAGGTCGAGGCCAGCTCGACGACTCCCGTGCCGTCG
The DNA here is from genome assembly GCF_027943945.1 of Microbacterium terricola. Classification (NCBI taxonomy): domain Bacteria; kingdom Bacillati; phylum Actinomycetota; class Actinomycetes; order Micrococcales; family Microbacteriaceae; genus Microbacterium; species Microbacterium terricola. Next base: position 2,840,846 of record NZ_AP027141.1, read on the forward strand.
GGCAGCAGCAGCCAGGCCGCGCCGACCTCGGCACCATCCGGGCCGGTGACGCGCACGGGCATGCGGCGCGCGCCGGGCACCGCGGCAGCGAAGGCGTCGAGCGTGCCCTCGCCGCCGTCGGCCATCGGCCGCAGGACGAGCTCGGCGCCCGGATCGACCTCGCGCCAGCCGTCGGCGATCGCCGAGGCGGCCGCCGCCGCGGCGATCGAGCCCTTGAAGCTGTCGGGGGCGATGACGACGGTGCGACGCATGGGCCGATCCTCCCATCCGCGCCCGGGGCCACGCGTGAACGCGGCGACGCCTCGGCTGTTCGGCGCGGCGCACGGCCGCAGGGCAGAATGAGAGTTCGTCGCCCACCCATCTCTCGAGGAGTGACATGTCCTGGCTTGTGACCGGCGGCGCCGGCTACATCGGCGCCCACATCGTCCGTGCACTGGCGGATGCCGGTCTGCCCCCCGTCGTCATCGACGACCTCTCCAGCGGGCACGCGTCCTTCGTGCCGGACGGGGTGCCGTTCGTGCAGGGCTCGATCCTCGACCGCGACCTCGTCGAGCGCACCCTGCGCGAGCACGATGTCGAGGGCGTCATCCACGTCGCCGGCTTCAAGTACGCCGGCGTCTCGGTGCAGCGTCCCCTGCACACCTACTCGCAGAACGTCGAGGGCACGCGGATCGTGCTGGAGGCGATGGATGCGGCCGGTGTCCCGCGTCTGGTGTTCTCCTCGTCCGCGGCGGTCTACGGCACCCCGGACGTCGAGCTCGTCACCGAAGACCTGCCCAAGCGTCCCGCCTCCCCCTACGGCGAGTCGAAGCTCATCGGCGAGTGGCTGCTCCGCGATCAGGCGGTCGCGACGGCGGGGGCGCAGCATCCGCTCCGGCACACCTCGCTGCGGTACTTCAACGTCGTCGGATCCGGCGACCCGTCGATCTACGACACCAGCCCGCACAACCTGTTCCCGCTCGTCTTCGAGGCGCTCGTGGAAGGCAGGACCCCCCGCATCTACGGCGACGACTACGGCACTCCCGACGGCACCAACGTGCGCGACTACGTGCACGTCGCCGACATCGCCGCCGCGCACGTCGTGGCCGCGCAGCGTCTGGCCGCCGGCGAGCCGGTGGAGCCCGCGTACAACCTGGGCTCGCGCAACGGCCTGAGCGTGCGCGAGATCATGGACGCGATGGCCCGGGTGACCGGCATCGACTTCACGCCCGAGATCGCGGCGCGCCGCCCCGGCGACCCCGACCGGATCGTCGCGACCGGCGAACTGGCCGCGCGCGACCTCGACTGGGCCAACCGCTACTCGGTCGACGAGATGGTGCGCTCGGGCTGGGAGGCCCGCACCGCCGCGCGCTGACGTCCCCCGGTCACGCCCCCGCCCCCCTTGTCGCGAGATAAGGAAATGGGGCTACCGGAGGATGGGTCCGCACCGAGGAGACCTCCCCCGGCGTCATCTCCTTATCTCGCGACAGAAGAGAGAGAGAGAGAGTCGGAGCGACCTCAGGCCGGCGGGACCGCGGTGCTCTCGCGCACGACGAGGGTGGTCGGCACGGATTCGGCCCGCGACGCGGCACCCGCGGCGCCCTCGATCGCGGCGACCAGGGCCGCGACGGCGTGCTCGCCGAGCGCGTCGAAGTCCTGCCGCACGGTGGTCAGCGGCGGGCGGTAGTCGGCGGCATCGGCGACGTCGTCGAACCCGACCACGCTCACCCGGCCCGGCACGTCTCGCCCGCTCCCGGCGAGCCCGCGCAGCGCGCCGAGCGCCATCTGGTCGTTCGCCGCGAACAGCGCGGTGGCGTCCGCGTCGAGGGCCGCGACGGCGCGATGGCCGGATGCTGCCGCCCAGTCTCCGCGCAGCGGCTCGGGCACCTCGCGCCCGGCGAGCGCCTCCCGCCACCCGCGCTCGCGCTCCGCGGCAGCGAACGAGCCGACCGGCCCCGCGAGATGGTGCACGGTGCGGTGGCCCAGCGCGAGCAGATGCTCGACGGCCGCACGGGCACCGCCGGCATGATCCGACTGCACGATGCGCAGCCCGGCCTCCGGCGGGGCGTCGACGACCACGAGCTCCAGCCCGGTCGGCGCATCCGTGACGGCGGCGGTCGCCTCGTTCAGCACCACCGCGCCGTCGACGCCCTGGTCGCGCAGCCGCTCGAACGCGTCAGCGACCGTCGCGCCCGCTCCGAGCGTCACGACCGTGACGGCGTAGTCGCGGGTCGCCGCAGCATCCGTCAGCGCCTGCAGCATGCGGAAGTTGCCGACCGTCGCGAGCGTCGAGACCACCACGCCGATCGTGTGGGTGCGCCCGGTGCGCAGCGCCCGCGCCGCCCGGTGCATGCGATAGCCGAGTCGCGCCATGGCCTGCTCGACCGCGAGCCGCGTCGCGGGGTCGACGCGGGGGCTGCCGTTCACCACGCGCGACACGGTCTGGCCGGACACCCCGGCCGCGGCCGCCACGTCGGCCATCGACACTCGCGTCCGCCGCGCGTCCTGCGCCGTCCGATCGGTCTCCATGCGCGTCCTTCCGCCGGGCGGAGCCTCGCGAGCATCCCGCCATGTTGACGATAACACGCACGCTTGATACCGTCAGGTCATGACGTCTGAGGAGTTCACCGCGCCCACCGCACTCGGTGCCGGAGTGGTGAAGCGGTCCACCCGCCTCGCCGACGGCCGCGAGCTCATCTACTTCGACGACCCCGGCACCACGCTCGGAGCAGAGCGCGCCGTCGACGCCCGCACCCTCGACCCGCGGCCGGCCACGGCGACGATGCGCCAGGACATCCTCACGGGCGACTGGATCTCGGTCGCCTCGGCCCGCCAGAACCGCGCGTTCCTCCCGCCGGCCGAGCTCGATCCGCTCGCCCCGCAGACCCCGACCAATCCGTCCGAGGTGCCGTCGATGTACGACGTCGCGGTGTTCGAGAACAAGTCCCCGTCGTTCGGCCCCGCCCTCGCCGAGGCCACCGGCGACGCCCCCGCGGCGGCCGACCCACCCCGAGGGCTCGACGATCTCGATGCGCTCGGCCTCGGCCGCACCCGCACCTCGGTCGGCCGGTGCGAGGTCGTCTGCTTCAGCCCCGAGCACGCCGGATCGTTCGGCACCCTGACGGTCACGCGCGCCCGCACGGTGATTGAGGCATGGGCCGACCGCACCGCCGCGCTCTCCGCGCTGCCGGGCATCGAGCAGGTGTTCCCGTTCGAGAACCGGGGCGAGGCCATCGGCGTGACGCTGCAGCATCCGCACGGCCAGATCTACTCGTACCCGTACATCACTCCGCGCACGCAGCGACTGCTCGACACCATCGACCGGACGGCGCCCGACCTGTTCCAGCGCATCCTCGAGTTCGAGCAGCAGGGACCCCGCGTCATCCTGCAGGGCGAGCACTGGACCGCGTTCGTCCCGTTCGCCGCGCGCTGGCCGCTCGAGGTGCACCTGCTGCCCCACCGCCACGTCGCCGACTTCGCCGCGACGAGCCCCGAGGAGCGCGACGAGCTCGCCCCGCTCTACCTGCGCCTGCTGCGCGGCGTCGACGCGCTCTACGACACGCCCACCCCCTACATCGCCGCCTGGCACCAGGCGCCCGTGCACCGCGGCCGCGACACCGCCCGCCTGCACCTGCAGCTCACCAGCCCGCGCCGCGCGGCCGACAAGCTGAAGTTCATGGCCGGATCCGAGGCCGCCATGGGCGCCTGGATCGGCGACGTCCCGCCCGAGCAGTCGGCCGAGCGCCTGCGCGCCGCCGTCGAAGGAGTCACGCTGTGAGCACCCCCACCGGCACCTGGTCCGCCCCCGGCCGCGTCAACCTGATCGGCGAGCACACCGACTACAACGAGGGCTTCGTGCTGCCGTTCGCGATCGAGCACCGCACCACGGTCGCCCTCACCGCTCGCGACGACCGCCGCATCCGCGTGACCTCGACGTTCGACCCCGAGCCGGCCGAGGTGTCGATCGACACCCTCGCCGAGATCTTCCCCGCTGACCGCGAGCAGGTGCCGGAGTGGACGCGCTACCCGCTCGGCGTCGCCTGGGCGCTGCTGCAGGCCACGGGCGCGGATGCCGTCTCCGGCGTCGACCTCGACATCTCGAGCACCGTTCCGGTCGGGGCAGGCCTCTCGTCGTCCGCCGCGATCGAGGGGGCCACCGCATCCGCCCTGAACGACGTGTGGGGCCTCGGACTCGACCGCGTGGCCCTCGCGAAGGTCGGCCGCACCGCCGAGAACGAGGCTGTCGGCGCACCCACCGGGATCATGGACCAGATGGCCGCGATGCTCGGCCGCGCCGACGCCGCGATCTTCCTCGACTGCCGCTCGCTCGAGGCGCAGGTGATCGACCTGGGCTTCGCCGCCGCGGGCCTCGAACTCCTGGTGATGGACACCCACGTCAAGCACGCGCACTCCACCGGCGGCTACGGCGAGCGCCGCGCGTCGTGCGAGCTCGGCGCCCGGATCATGGGCGTCCCGGCGCTGCGCGACCTGTCGGTCGCCGACCTCGACCGCGCGCAGGGGCTGATGGACGACGTCACCTTCCGGCGCGTGCGCCACGTCGTCACCGAGAACCAGCGCGTGCTCGACACCGTCGCCACGCTCGCAGAAGAAGGCCCCGACGCGATCGGGCCGCTGCTGCTGGCGTCGCACGCCTCGATGCGCGACGACTTCGAGATCTCGGTGCCCGAGCTCGACACGGCAGTCGAGGCGGCGATGTCGGCCGGTGCGATCGGCGCCAGGATGACCGGCGGCGGCTTCGGCGGTGCGGCGATCGCCCTGGTGCGCCACGCCGACGCGGAGCGCGTGACGGATGCTGTCGCCGCCGCCTTCGCCGAGCGCGGCTTCGCCGCCCCGCACATCTTCACCGTGTCGCCGTCGGCCGGGGCCGGCCGCGACGCCTAGGCCGAGCCTGCTGGGCGTCAACCCCCTTCCCGTGGGCGGATGCTCCGCCGTAACGTCGTGGACGAAGCCGGAGCACCGGGCCCCGGCGCGTGAGGAGCGACCGTGGCGTACATCACCGTCGGCACCGAGAACTCGGTCGACGTCGAGCTGTTCTACACCGATCAGGGCACCGGCGATCCGGTCGTGCTGATCCACGGATTCCCGCTGAACGGGGAGTCGTGGGGCAAGCAGCAGGCCGCGCTCCTCGATGCCGGCTACCGCGTGATCGCGTACGACCGGCGCGGCTTCGGGGCCTCGACCAAGGCGGGCTCGGGCTACGACTACGACACGTTCGCGGCTGACCTGCACGCGATCATCGAAGACCTCGACCTGCGCGACGCGGTGCTGGTCGGCTTCTCGATGGGCACGGGCGAGATCGCGCGCTACCTGTCGCGCTACGGCAGCGGCAGGGTGTCGAAGGCGGTCTTCCTCGGCTCGCTCGAGCCGTACCTGCTGAAGACCGACGACAACCCGGAGGGCGCCGGCCCGCAGTCGTTCTTCGACGACACCAGTGCCGCCGTCCGCGACGACCGGTACGCGTTCCTCACCGGGTTCTTCAGCGACTTCTACAACCTCGACGAGAATCTCGATGAGCGCATCTCGCAGGAAGCGCTGGATGCCAGCATCCAGATCGCGAATCAGGCAGGCAACACCGCGATCGTCGCGGCGCCGCTGACCTGGCCGACCGACTTCCGCGCCGACATCCCGCACATCGACGTGCCCTCGCTCATCGTGCACGGCACGGCCGACAACATCCTCCCGATCGACGTGACCGCGCGTCGCTTCAAGGACCTGCTGCCGACCGCGACCTATCTCGAGATCGAAGGAGCCCCGCACGGGATGCTGTGGACCCACGGCGACGAGGTCTCCGCCGCGATCCTGGAGTTCCTCGCCGGCTGACCCGCACCGCGGGGCCGCCGCGCTGCGTCGCTGCGCGCCGTGAGCTTCGTCGAATCCACCGTCTTCGCACCGAATCCATGCCCTCGCGCACCCCGAAGGGCTGGACTCGGCGCGAAGGGCATGGATTCGGCGGGGAGGGTGACCCGGGCTACTGCTGCGGGGCGTTCGCCATCGCGATCAGGCCGTCGATCATCTCGGAGTTGATCGCACCGCCCGAATCGGCGCCGGCGAACATGCCGGCGCGGCCGATCGGGAACGACTCCATCATCTTCGACGCGTCGACGCCCTCGGGCATGATCGCCTCGACCCCCTCCATGCCGCCCATCATCTGACTGATCGCCGCCTGCACCATGGCTCCGACGACCGGGTGGGCCATGACCTCGCCGATCGACGAGGTGCGCGACAGCGGCAGCACGAAGGCGTCGGCCTCTACGGCGACCGTGACGGAGGAGCGGATGTCGCGGCTCGACGCGGCGACATCCACCACGTAGTCGCCGCCCTCGACGAGCCAGCCGTCGATCCGGGTGTCCCAGTAGGCGAGGTCCTTTCGGCGCACCGTCAGCACGACCTCGCGGCTCTCGCCCGCCTCGAGTCCGACCGAGGTGAACGCCTTGAGCTCGCGCTGAGGACGCTGGATCGTGCCGCCGGGGAGGGAGGTGTAGACCTGGACGACCTCGCGGCCGGCACGGTCGCCGGAGTTGGTGACCGTCACCGAGACCTCGATGTCGCCGTCCGGGCGCACGGCGGCCGCGGCATCCCCGTACGCGAAGGTCGTGTACGAGAGGCCGTGGCCGAACGGGAACGCCACGTCCATGCGACGCGCGTCGTACCAGCGGTAGCCCACGAACAGCCCCTCGCCGTAGCGCGTGTGGGAGTGCTCGCCGGGGAAGTCGAGGAACGAAGGGGTGTCCTCCAGCCGCAGCGGAATCGTCTCGGTGAGCTTTGCCGACGGGTTCACCGCGCCGAACAGCACGTCGGCGGTGGCGCCGCCGCCCGCCTGGCCGAGCAGCCATCCCTCGAGGATCGCGGGGACCCGGTCGGCGAAGGGCAGCGCGACGACACTTCCGTTGGAGAGCACGACGACCGTGTTCGGGTTGACCTCGAGCACCGCGTCGAGCAGCTCGAGCTGCGCCGCAGGAAGGTCGATGTCCTCGCGGTCGTAGCCCTCCGACTCGAGGCGGGCAGGCAGACCGAGGAAGACGACCGCGACATCGGCAGCGGATGCCGCGGCCACAGCCTCCTCGCGGAGCGCGGTCGTCTCGTCCGCCGACGGGTCGACGGCGACGCTGAAGCCCGCCGCGTAGGCGACCTCGCCGGAAGCTGCCGCGCGGATCTCGTCCAGCGCGCTGTCGAGGCGCGTGGGGTTGATCATCGACGAGCCGGCACCCTGGTACCGGGGCTTCTCGGCGAAGACGCCGACCACGGCGATCGACGACTCGGGCGACAGCGGCAGGACGGCGCCCCTGTTCTGCAGCAGCACGATCGAGCGGCCGGCGGCCTCGCGAGCGAGCGCGTGGTGGGCATCGACGTCGAGCGGGCCCTCGACCGCACCGGCACCGGTCCGGGCCTTGCGCACCAGGTCGAGCACCCGGCCGGCGGCGACATCGACGACCGACTCGTCGAGCGAGCCGTCCTGGACGGCGGCGACGATCTGCGCGTCGGTCACGCCGTTCGACGAGGGCATCTCGAGGTCCATGCCCGCGGCGAGGCCCGTCACGCGATCGTTGACGGCGCCCCAGTCCGAGACCACGAGACCCTCGAAGCCCCACTCATCGCGGAGCACGGACGTCAGCAGCCACGGGTCCTCCGACGCGTAGACGCCGTTGATGCGGTTGTACGAGCACATGACGGTCCACGGCTGTGCGTCCTCGACCACCCGCTGGAACCCGCGCAGGTAGATCTCGTGCAGCGGGCGCGCGTCGACATCCGAGCTCGACCGCATCCGGTCGTTCTCCTGGTTGTTCGCGGCGAAGTGCTTGAGCGAGGTGCCCACACCCTTCGACTGGATGCCCTTCACCAGGGCGGCGCCGATCACGCCCGACACGATCGGGTCCTCGGAGAGGTACTCGAAGTTGCGGCCGCACAGCGGCGAGCGCTTGATGTTGATGCCGGGTCCGAGCAGCACTGCGACGTTCTCGATCGAGGTCTCGACCCCGAGGGCTTCACCGACACGCTCGACGAGCTCGGTGTCCCACGACGAGCCGAGGCCCACGGCCGGCGGGAAGCAGGTCGCCGGCACGCTGGCGCCGAGGCCGAGGTGGTCGCCACCCTCGGCCTGCTTGCGCAGGCCGTGCGGGCCGTCCGTGACCATGATGCTGGGGACCCCGACGCGGTCGATCGCCTTCGTGTACCAGAAGCTCGCGCCGCTGGTCAGCGATGCCTTCTCCTCGAGGGTCAGGTCGGCGACGGCCGCGTCAGGCGCCGTGGTGCTCGTTTCGGTCATGAGATTCGCTTTCGTGTCGATTCGTATTATCGGTTCAGTAGCGCGGATGCCGGTCAGCGCGTCGACCTGATCGGCCACACGGCGAGCGCGCCGAGCAGGCCCAGCACGATCGCCACGGGGAACAGCCCCGCGTAGCCGAAGATCAGCACGATGACGCCGGCGACGCCGGGGGCGAGGGTCTGCGGGAGGGTTGCGGCGATGTTCACGACGCCGAGGTCCTTGGCGAACGACTTCGCCGACGGCAGCACCTCGCTCATCAGCGCGGTGTCCACCGCCTGGAACATGCCGAACCCGAAGCCGGCGATGATCGTCATCAGGATCCAGGCGGTGAGGTCCTGCCAGAACCACGGCAGCAGGAACGCCAGGCTGACCACGGCGGCGGACGCGAAGATGAAGGGCTTCCGGCGGCCGATCCGGTCGGAGAGCGGTCCGGCCACCACGGTCGAGATGATGATTCCGACCAGGCTCATCAGACCGAGCAGCGGGATGACGGTCTCGGGGTGCTCGACCCCGAAGTAGTCGGTGAGCAGGAACAGCTGGTAGCCCGTCACCGCGAAGTAGCCGGTGTAGAGCAGCAGTCGGCCGGTGAACGCCCAGAAGAAGTCGGGATGCTTGATCGGGTTCACCCAGAAGGTGCGGAGGAAGTCGCCGAGCTTGAACGGCTCGAGCACGAGCCTGGTGCTCGGGTAGTCGGGGTTGAAGATCACGAACAGGCTGAGCCCGACGACCGAGATGACGGCGAACGTCAGATAGCCGGCGGCGATGCTGTTGTAGAACAGCGCGCCGACGATCGAGCCGCCCAGGGCACCGACCATGAGTCCGATGCCGGAGAGCGCGGCGAAGGTGCCGCGACGGGCGAGGGGGACGCGGTCGGGCATGACCGCGCTGAGGGGCCCCTGCGCGAAGTTGTAGGTGATCTGCACGAGGGTCCAGGCGATCACGACGCCGATGAGGCTGTCCGCGAAGGCGAGCCCGACGAGCGAGAGGGCACCGGTGAGCGCGCCGATCACCATCCACGGCGCGCGACGGCCCCACCGGGTGCGGGTGCGGTCGGAGATCTGCCCCGCGATCGGCTGGGCGAGCATGGCTGCGAAGGCGCCGATCGTGGCGACGATCGCGAGGTTGGCGACCTTGTTCCCCTCGCCGAACAGCGCGGTGATCTGCGCGGGCAGGAGGATGCCGGGCACGGCGCCCCAGACGATGAAGATCGCGAGGTTCGCGGGGATGACCCACCCGAACAGGCGGCGCAGGCCCTTGATCGGCGGGGGCGGGTCGTCGTTGCCTGCGGCGGTGGCGACGAAGGTGTTCTCGGTGATGGGGGCGGCGGGTTCCACCAGGGATTCTGACGTCATCGTCGGTTCCTCTCGGCAGCCACCGTGGCTGCGCGTAGAAACCATATGACATTTGGTTTTGAGAAACAAGCGTCATTCGGTTTTACTCTTTCCTATGACCGATGAAGCTCCCCGCCGCCGTGGCGCGTATGCCAAGGGCGTCGCCAAGCGCGACGAGATCCTCACCCGCGCCCTCGAGGTGATCGCCCGTGAGGGGTATCGCGGCGCCTCCGTGAAGGAGCTCGCGGAAGCGGTGGGACTCAGCCAGGCAGGGCTGCTGCACTACTTCGACTCGAAGGAGGAGCTCTTCACCGAGATCCTCCGCAAGCGCGATGAGGTCGACAGCGCCGCGTTCGGCCCCCTTGATGCGGAGGCCGACGAGACGCCGGACATGCGGGTCGCGTACCTCAGCCTGATCAGGCACAACGCCGACGTGCCGGGTCTCGTGCAGCTGTTCTCGCGGCTGGCGGTCGACGCGGTCGACCCGCAGCATCCCGCCCACGACTTCTTCGTCGAGCGCGGCACGCTGCTGCGCTCGACGTTCACCGCCGCTCTCGCCCAGCGCCAGGCCGCGGGCACGCTCACGACCTCCGTGCCCCCCGAGACGCTGGCACGAATCTTCCAGGCCGTCGCCGACGGACTTCAGATCCAGTGGATGCTGGAGCCCGACGTCGATATGGCCGGCACGATCGATGCGCTCTTCGAGGTGCTGTGGCCGGGCGGCTCCGATGAGCGCTGAGCCCTCAGCGTCCACGGCCGGCGCCGCGCCCGTCGTGCGGATCGGGCCGGGCGAGATCCGCGGCTTCTGGCGCGACGAGGCGCGGTCATCGGCCGCGTTCCTCGGCATCCCGTTCGCGCAGGCGGCGGTCGGCGGCCTGCGGTTCGCCGCGCCTGTGCCGCCCGAGCCCTGGGAGGGCGTCCGCGACGCCATCGTCTTCGGCGCCACCGCACAGCGCGGCGACCCCGGCATCACCCTGATCCCCGAGCCGTCGGTGCCCGGTGCGTCGACGCTGAACGTCAACGTGTTCACCCCGTCGCCCGGTACCGCCGGGGCGCAGCTGCCGGTGCTCGTGTACATCCACGGCGGCGGGTACGTCGCCGGGTCGCCGGCGAGCCCCTGGTACGACGGGGCCGCGTTCGCGCGCGACGGCGTGGTGACGGTCGTCGTCTCGTACCGGCTCGGCTTCGACGGGTTCGGGCACATCGCGGGCGCCCCGTCCAACCGCGGCGTGCGGGACTGGCTGCTCGCACTCGAGTGGGTGCAGCAGAACGTCGCCGCCTTCGGGGGCGACCCGGCCCGCGTGACGATCGCCGGTCAGTCCGCCGGCGGCGGCGCCGTGCTCACCCTGCTCGGCATGCCGGCCGCACAGCACCTCTTCCACGGCGTGTGGGCGCTGTCGGGCGCGATCGCGAACGTCACGCCGGAGCGCGCGCGGACCCTGTCGGCGAAGCTCGCGCACCTGGCCGGCGTCGTCCCCACCCGCGACGGATTCGCCGGCGCCGACGAGCAGACCCTCATCGATCTGCAGGAGAAGGCCATCTCCCACGGCTCCACCTCGCCGATGGCCGGTGTGACCTCCCTGCTGCACGACGGCCTGTCGTGGGGGCCGATGATCGACGGCGACCTCATCGCCGAGCCCACCATCGAGGCGCTGCGCTCCGGAATCGGCGCCGACAAGCCGCTCGTGCTCGGCGCGACGGACGACGAGTTCTCGATGGCGCTCGACGGGGCGAAGGGGAAGCTGCGGCTCGTCCCCGCCGGTCTCGCGCTCGGGCGACTGCTGCCGGACGCCGCGGTGCGGAAGGCGTACCTCGCCGCCAACACCGCGCAGCGCCGCAAGGGCACCGCGGCCGTGCTCGGCCGGTTCGTCTCCGACTGGGTGTTCCGCCGCACTGTCGTGCAGGTGGCCGAAGCACGCGGCGTCGCCCCCACCTGGGCGTACCGGTTCGCGTGGGCCTCACCGGTGAACGGCTGGGCGTGCCACTGCCTCGACGTGCCCTTCTGGTTCGATGTGCTCGACGCCGAAGGGGTGGGGGCCATCGCGGGGCCGCGCCCGCCGCGGGGGCTGGCGGCAGCATCCCACGGCTCCGCCGTCGCGTTCATCCGCGACGGGGACCCGGGCTGGACGCCGTGGTCGGCTCACCCCGGGATCGCGCGCGTCTTCGACGCCGACGCGACGAGCCCGGATGTGCAGGCCGACGCCTTCGCCTCGGCGCGCGCGCTCGTCTGAGCGGACTCAGCCCAGACGAGCCGGCGCTCGTTGAGCGAGGGAGCGCAGCGACCGAGACGAAACGGGCTCAGCTCAGCGCAGGGATGACCTCGGTCTCGAACAGCTGCGCACCCGACCGGTCGTACGCCAGCTCGGGGAAGTAGTGGATCGCATACGTCATGCCCACATCGGCCATGGCGCGCAGCCGCTCGATCACCTGCGCCGGCGTGCCCACGAGGGCCACGCCGGACCGGTAGTCGTGCATGAAGGCGTCGAGGCGGTCACCGAGGAAGGGCGCGACGCGCGCCTCGATCGCGTCGAGGCGGCGGGCGACGTCGGCGTCGTCCACCCCGACCACGGTGTTGAAGTTCGCGGACAGCACGATCTCGGAGATGTCGCGCCCGACCGCCTCCCCGTGCCGGGCGAGGATCTCGCGCTTGTGGGCGAACTCCGTGGGGTTCGAGGCCCAGTTCGCGTAGTCGGCGTACTTGGCGACGGTGCGCAGCGTCTTCTTCTCCCCGCCGCCGGCGACCCAGATCGGGATGCCGCCCGCCTGCACGGGCAGCGGCCGCACGATCGCGCCGTCGACCTGGAAGTGCGTTCCCGCCAGCGTCGCCGTGCCGGTCTCCCACGCCTGCTTCATGATCTGGACACCCTCGTCGAGGGCGCCCAGCCGGTCGGCGATCGCGGGGAAGCCGTAGCCGTACGCGCGCCACTCGTGCTCGTACCAGCCGCCGCCGATGCCCATCTCGACCCGCCCGCCGGAGACGTGGTCGACGGTCGCGGCCACCTTGGCCAGGTACGCGGGATTGCGGTAGCCCATGCTCGTGCACATCTGGCCGAGACGGATGCGGTCGGTCACCGCCGCGAACGCGGCCATCAGCGTCCACGCCTCGTGCGTCGCCTCCTCGCTGACCACCGGCACCGTGTGGAAGTGGTCGTAGACCCAGAGCGACTCCCACGGCCCCTCGTCGGCGCGCTGCGCGAGCGTGCGCATCACCCGCCACTGGTCAGACGGCTCGATGCCGACGAGGTCGTGACGCCAGCCCTGGGGGATGAAGGTTCCGAATCGCATTGGTCCAGCATCCCCCATCCGCGCCCCATCCCGTTTACGGACGGGACACGCCGCATCGCACGGATCGGATGCGGCGTGTCGCGTCCGTAAACGGTGCGGGGTCAGGGCGAGACGACGAGCCGGGCGTGGGGCATGCGCGCGGTCATCACCGCGATCGCCTCGGGGTTGTCGTCGACCAGGATGGCGTGACGCCCCAGCGCCGAGGCGACGGCCCCGGTCGTGCCGCTGCCGGCGAAGAAGTCGAGCACGCGATCCCCGGGACGACTCGAGGCCTGCACGATGCGGCGCAGGATCCCCTCGGGCTTCTGGGTGGGGTACCCGGTCTTCTCGCGCCCCGTGGTCGGGACGATCGTGTGCCACCAGACGTCGGTGGGGAGCTTGCCGCGGGCAGCCTTCTCCGGCGTGACGAGACCCGGGGCCATGTAGGGCTCGCGGTCGACGGCGGTGCTGTCGAACCAGTACCGATCCGGGTCCTTGACGTAGACCAGGATCGTGTCGTGCTTCGTGGGCCAGCGGCTCCTGCTCTTCGCCCCGTAGTCGTAGGCCCAGATCAGCTCGTTGAGGAAGTGCTCACGGCCGAACAGCGCGTCGAGCAGCACCTTCGCGTAGTGCGCTTCGCGATAGTCGAGATGCAGGTACAGCGTGCCGTCGTCGGCCAGGAGCCGCCACGCCTCGACCAGTCGCGGCTCGAGGAAGCCCCAGTAGTCGTCGAACCGGTCGTCGTAGCGGCGCAGGTCGCCGACCAGTCGCTCGTAGTCGCGGCCCCGATACCCGGCCTTGACCTGCCCACCCGCCGAGGGCGCATCACGCGGCACCGCGGTCTCGACCGCGCGCCCGCGCGAGCGCCCGGTGTTGAACGGCGGATCGAGGTAGATGAGGGTGACCGAGCCGTCGGCGAAGCCGCGGACCACGTCGAGGTTGTCGCCCTGGTGGATCTCCACCGACCCTGCGGCGGGATCGGCGAGCGGAGGCTCAGCGTCCGCGGCCGGCTCCGGTGCCTGGCCGGTCACGGGACGCGGTGCAGCCACGCGTCGGTCGCGAACTTCGACGCCACGAGCGCCTCCGCCTCGGCCACCTCGTCGTCGGTGACGCGCCCCTCGGTCGCGCCGTACAGCGTGGTGAAGGTCGAGGTCAGCGCGGCGATGATCTCCTCGCGGGGCATCCCGGTCTGGCTCCGCAGCGGATCGACGCGCTTCGCGGCCGAGGTCGTGCCCTTGTCGCTGAGCTTCTCGCGGCCGATGCGCAGCACGTCGGTGAGCACCTCGCCGTCCATGTCGTAGCTGAGGCTGGCGTGGTGCAGCACTCCCCCGTTGGCGAGGCGCTTCTGGGCGGCTCCGCCGATCTTGCCGTCGGGGCTCGCGATGTCGTTGAGCGGCTTGTACGTCGCGTCGATCCCGAGCGCGCGCAGCCCCTGCAGCACCCAGTCGTCGAGGAACGCATACGAGTCGGCGAAGGTCATCCCCGCGACGAGGGATGCCGGCACGTACAGCGAGTACGTGATGATCCACTCCGAGGAGATCAGCATCGCGCCGCCGCCGGAGATGCGCCGCACGACCTCGAAGCCGTGCCGCTCCGCCCCGTCCGGGTCGACCTCGTTGCGATACGACTGGAACGAGCCGATCACCACCGCCGAGGAGTCCCACTTCCAGAACCGCAGCGTCGGGCGCCGCCGACCGTCGCCGACGCGGGTGGTGAGCACCTCGTCGAGCGCCAGGTTCATGTGCGGCGAGCGCGCCTCGTCGAGCACGACCTCCCACTCGAAGTCGCGCCAGCCGGGCGCCGTGATCAGCGCGCGGCGCACGGCCGTGCCCACAGATTCGGGCGTGAATCCGAGCAGCTGGGCACCCTCAGGCAGCGCCGCGCGCACCGCCGCCGCGATCGTCGCCACATCCGCGGTGAGCGGGAGCCCCGTCACCGCCGCGTCGATGTCGGCGAGCGCGTCATCCGGCTCGAGGAAGAAGTCGCCCGCGAGGTGGAAGTCCGCGATGCGGCCGTCGCGCTCCTCGAGGTCGACGACGACCAGCTTGCCGCCGGGGACCTTGTATTCGCCGTGCATGCGACCAGCCTAGAGTCGCGCAGGGCGCGCGGCGTCAGTCCCGGGCGGCGAAGCGCTGGTCGAGCCAGGCGAGCAGGTCGCCGCGCACGTCCGCCTGGGCGACCTCGTTGAAGATCTCGTGGCGCGCGCCTGGGTACACGAGCGTGGTCACATCCGTGAACCCGGAGCGCTGCCGGTAGGCGTCGGCCAGCCGGTGCACGCTGCGCGGACCGCCGACCGGGTCGTCGCGACCGACCATCAGCAGAGTCGGGATGTCGCGTCCGAGACCCTTGCGCGGCTTGCCGATGATGCGCAGGGTGTCGAGCGGCCCGAACAGCTGCGGCAGGGTGCGGGTGGTCGTGAGCGGGTCGTCGAGGAAGGCACGTCCCACCTCGAGGTCGGACGACAGCCATTCGGTGCCCAGTGCGTCGGGGCCGCGCCAGGCCTTGTTGAGGTCGCCGGAGTTGAGCGAGCCGGGCCAGCGCAGCGACGACCCGCTGAGCACGAGTGCGTCGTAGGCCTCCGGATGCTGGTTCACCAGGATCTGCGCGAGGAACGACCCCCACGAGTGGCCCAGCAGCACGAGCGGCAGCCCGGGGTTCTCGGCGCGGATCAGACCGGTCAGATGCCAGATCGCCGCGACTGCCGCGCGCAGCCCGCCCGGACCGAGGGTTCCGAGCTTCGCGGCGTCGCCGCCGTGCTGCCCCATGCCGGTGCGACCGTGGCCGCGGTGGTCGTCGGCATAGACGATGTACCCCTCCGCGGTGAGGGCTGCGATGGTGGCCGCATAGCGGCCGGCGTGCTCGCCGACGCCGTGCAGCAGCTGCACGACGGCGCGCGGGGTCGTCGCGGCGGGGTGGACGTCGTAGATGATCTCGACGCCGTGCGCGTCCGTGAAGGAACGGGCTTCGGTGGGCTCGGGCATGCACCGACTCTAGAGGTCGCACCGGTTCCGCACCCGATCCGCGCCGGTACTCCCTCGCATTTACTTAGCAAGGCTAATGAGCTAAGCTAACTAATCTATGCCGCCGACTCCAGAGCCCCCTGCCATCGACCTCGCCCACGCCGCATCCGATCTGCGGATGGCGACGTTCCGCCTCGCCCGGCGCCTGCGCGCACAGCAGGCGGTCGACACGATGAGCGACGGGCAGTACGCGGTGCTCGCCGCACTCAAGGTGCACGGCCCGCACACCCTCGGCGAGCTGGCCGATCGCGAGCGGGTCTCCGCCCCCTCGATGAACCGCACAGTGAACTGCCTCGAGGAGCTCGGCTACCTCAGCCGCACGCCCGACACCGACGACCGCCGCAAGGTCAACATCGCCCTCACCGAGGCGGGGCTGGGCGTCGTCGACGAGACGACGCGCCGCCGCGACGCGTGGCTCGAGGGCGCGCTCTCGTCGCTGTCCGCCGACGACCTCGAGACGGTCGCCCGCGCGGCGGACCTGATGCGGGAGGTGGCCGCACGATGAGCGCCATGTTCCGCTCGTTCGCCGTCTTCAACTACCGGGTCTGGTTCATCGGCGCCCTGGTGTCCAACATCGGCGCCTGGATGCAGGCGACCGCCCTCAGCTGGGTGGTGCTCACCGAGCTCACGAACAACGACGCCGGTGCGATGGGCGTCACGATGGCGCTGCAGTTCGCGCCGCCGCTGCTGCTGGTGGGAGTCACCGGCTGGGTCGCCGACCGGTTCGAGCGCCGCCGTCTGCTGATGCTCACGCAGAGCCTGCTCCTGGTGCTCGGTCTCGCCATCGGCGTCATGCTGCTGCTCGGCGCGATGACCCTGCCGATCATGTACGGCTTCGCCCTCGCGCTCGGTGTGGTCTCGGCGTTCGACAATCCCGCCCGGCAGGCCTTCGTCTCGGATCTGGTGAGCCGCGAGAACGCCTCCAACGCGGTCGCGCTCAACGCCGCCTCCTTCAACGGCGCGCGCATGATCGGCCCCGCGGTGGCCGGCATCGTGATCGTCGCCGTCGGCACCGGCTGGGTGTTCCTCGTCAACGCGGTCACCTTCCTCGCGATGATCGTCGCGCTGCGGCTCATCCGCATCGATGACCTCATCCCCCGCGCGAAGGCGACCGGGGCGGCGCGCCTGGCCGACGGGTTCCGCTACGTCGGGCGACGCCCCGACCTGCTCGTGACGTTCGCGATGGTGTTCCTGCTCGGCGCCTTCGGCATGAACTTCCCGATCTTCGCCTCGACCATGGCGCTCGAGTTCGGCCAGGAAGCCGACGGCTACGGCCTGCTCAGCTCGATCCTCGCCGTGGGCTCGCTGGCCGGCGCGCTGCTGGCCGCCCGTCGCGACCGCGCCCGCATCCGACTCGTCGTCGGCGGCACCGCACTGTTCGCGGTGGCCGCGGCGGTGTCCTCGTTCATGCCCACCTACTGGGCATATGCCATCACGCTCATGTTCACCGGATTCGCGGTCGTCACGACCCTGACCACCGCGAACGGCTACGTCCAGACCACCACCGACCCGGTGCTGCGTGGCCGCGTGATGGCCCTGTACATGGCGATCCTGATGGGGGGAACGCCGTTCGGTGCTCCCATCGTCGGCTGGGTGGCATCCGAGTTCGGCCCGCGGTCGGCCATCCTGCTCGGCGCGGCGGCCGCGTTCGTCGCCTTCGCCATCGGGGCGACCTGGATGCTGGCATCCGGCCGCGTGCACCGGCACGAGACGAAGCGGTTCACCCTGACGATCGACGAGACCGTCCCGGTGACCGTCATCCGCCCGGAGCCTGAGCAGTTCAGCGACGAGGTCGCCGGCACCACCCCGATCGCGCTGCCGCGGCCCACGCGCTGACGCGCAGCATCCGCCGCTCTTCCGAGCCTCGCGTGTGCGCGAGATCACGTGATCTCGGCGAGCCCACCCGCTATGGGGCACCAGAACATGTGCGCTCATCGAGATCACGTGATCTCGGTGCGCGGGCGACTCTCAGCTGCCGGCGGTCGAGGCTCGCACGACCAGCTCCGGCTGGAACACGATGTGCTCGCGCGGCCGCGCCTCGCCCTGCTGCAGCTCGAGCAGGAGGTCGACCGCGGTCGAGCCGATCAGCGTGGCCGGCTGACGCACCGAGCTGAGCGGGATGACCGCGGCCGCGGAGAAGTCGATGTCGTCGTAGCCGATCAGGGCGATGTCGTCGGGCACGCGCACGTCGCCGGTCATCACGAGACTCTGCAGGATGCCGAGGGCGAGCAGGTCGTTCGCGGCGAACACCGCATCAGGACGGGCGGATGCGTCACGCTGCAGGATGCGGGCGCCGGCCCGCCGACCCTCCTCCACCGTCAGCGCGTCGGTGCCGATGAACTCGATGGACGCACCGGCGTCGGCCACGGCGCCCTGCGCGCCGGCGAGGCGGTCGGAGACCTGGCGGATCGAGACGGGCCCGCCCACGAACGCGATGCGCCGGCGTCCGATGTCGAGCAGATGACGTGCGGCGATGCGGCCGCCCTCGACGTCGTCCACCGCGACCGACGCGAACGTCGGATCGTGCGACTCGCGGTCGACCAGGACCGTCGGGATGCCGCGGTCGCGCATCCGGCTGAGGCGGGGCAGGTTCTCGGCGACCGGGGTCACCAGCACCCCGAAGACGCGCTGCTGCTCGAACAGATCGAGGTGCGTCGCCTCCCTGTCCTGCCGCTCGTCGCTGTTGGCCACCAGGACGGAGAGCCCGTGCTCGCCCGCACGCTCCTCGGCACCGCGCGCGACCTCCGTGAAGAACGGGTTGCGCAGGTCGAGGACGACCAGCCCGATCGTGCGGCTGCGCCCCGCACGTAGCTGGCGGGCCGCGTCGTTGCGCACGAACCCGAGTCGCTCGATCGACGCCTGCACCCGGGCCACCGTCTCGGCGCCGACCTTCTCGGGCCGGTTGAGCACATTCGACACCGTGCCGACCGACACACCGGCGTCGTCGGCGACGTCCCGCACGCTGACCGTCATCGGCCCTCCTTCGTTGGTGCACTCTATCCAACACCCGAATGAAACGACTCACTCACGATCTCCCCGCTCGCTTGACAGCCATTCGGCGCGTGCCCTAATCTCGCATTCGCAGGGCATGAAACGATTCATCCCTCAATGGAGAGAGTGGGTGATGTCCTCGATGCGCGCGACGCCAGTGCTCGAACTCGCGGACGTTCAGAAGGCCTTCGGCGCGGTGATCGCCCTGCGGTCAGGCACCATCTCGGTCGACGCGGGTTCGATCCACGCGCTCGTCGGCGAGAACGGTGCGGGCAAGTCGACGCTCGTGAAGATCGTCGCGGGGCTGTACCAGCGCGACGGCGGCATCTTCCGACTGAAGGGCGAGGACGTCGACTTCACCTCGACCGCCCAGTCGAAGGCCGCGGGGATCGCGGTGATCTACCAGGAGCCCACGCTCTTCCCCGACCTCTCCGTCACCGAGAACATCTTCATGGGACGCCAGCCCACCGGCCGGCTCGGCCGGATCGACCGCAAGTCGATGCGCCACGAGGTCGAGCGGCTCTTCACGCGGCTGGGCGTCGCGATCGACCCGGACCGTCCGGCCGAGGGACTCTCCATCGCCGACCAGCAGGTCATCGAGATCGCCAAGGCCGTGTCGCTCGACGCCACGCTGCTCATCATGGACGAGCCGACCGCCGCGCTCTCCGGCGTCGAGGTCGAGCGGCTGTTCACGATCGCGCGGAGCCTGCGCGACGAGGGCCGCGCCCTCATCTTCATCTCGCACCGGTTCGACGAGGTGTTCGCACTCTGCGACACCATCACCGTCATGCGCGACGGCGCCTACATCGCCACCAGCCCGATCTCCGAGACCTCCGTCGACCAGATCGTGCGCCAGATGGTCGGCCGTGAGGTCACCGAGCTGTACCCCAAGCAGGAGACCACAGTCGGCGAGCCTCTGCTCGAGGTCGAGGGGCTGACCAGCCCCGGCGTCTTCCACGACATCTCCTTCACGGTGCGCGCCGGCGAGATCGTGGGGCTCGCGGGCCTCGTCGGCGCCGGTCGCAGCGAGGTCGCCCGCGCCGTCTTCGGCGTCGACGGGTACCGCGACGGGACCGTCCGCGTGAGCGGCAAGACGATCGGGCGCAGCCGCCCCGTCGACGCCATGCGCGCCGGCATCGCGCTCGTCCCGGAAGACCGCCGCAAGCAGGGGCTCGTGGTCGAGTCCGGCGTCGGCCACAACATCACGCTGGCCATCCGCAAGCAGCTCGCGAAGTTCGGCCTGCTCACCACCGGCATGGAGAACCGCGCCGCGAAGGAGTGGGCCAGCCGCCTCGAGGTGAAGACGCATGCGCTCGACACCGTGGCGGCGACGCTGTCCGGCGGCAACCAGCAGAAGGTCGTCCTGGCCAAGTGGCTCGCCACGCAGCCCAAGGTGCTGATCATCGACGAGCCCACCCGCGGCATCGACGTCGGCACGAAGTCCGAGGTGCACCGGCTCATCTCGCAGCTCGCCGGCGAAGGCATGGGGATCCTGATGATCTCGTCCGAGCTGCCCGAGGTGCTCGGCATGGCCGACCGCGTCCTCGTCATGCGCGAAGGCCGCATCACGGCCGAGATCGCCCGCTCGGAGGCCACCTCCGAGAACGTCATGTTCGCCGCCACCCACGCATCGGAGCAGCTGAAGTGACCAGCGCACCCACGACCCGCATCCCCGTCTCCGGGCTCACCAAGCACATCGGCGCGCTCGGCAAGGCGCGCGAGTTCGGCATCCTGATCGCGCTCGCCCTCGTCGTGATCGCCGCCACCGTGAAGAACCCGGCGTTCCTGTTCAGCGCCGACGGCTGGCGCGACCTCCTGCTGACCCCGTCGATCCTCGTGCTCGTCGCAGTCGGCCAGGCGATCGTCATCATCACCCGCAACGTCGACCTCTCGGTCGGATCGGTGATGGGCCTGTCCGCCTACCTGACCGGCAGCCTGTTCATCAACGTGCCGGCCCTGCCGATCCCCGTCGTCGTCCTCATCGCCGTCGTCTTCGGCGCCCTGCTCGGCGCGATCAACGGTGCGCTCGTCGCCTTCGCGCGGGTGCCTGCCATGGTGATCACCCTCGGCACGCTGTACGCCTACCGCGGCATCAACGTCATGTGGGCGGGCAGCAACCGCGTGAACGCCTCGGACATGCCGCCGGAGTTCCTGGCCCTCGGCACCGGCTCGATCCTGTGGATCCCGATCCTCTCCATCGTCGCCGTCGTCGTGCTGGCCGTGGCCGCCTGGTACATGCGCAACACCCGCGGCGGCCGCGAGTACTACGCGATCGGCTCCGACCCGGCAGCCGCCGAGCTGTACGGCCTGCGCGTCACCCGCCGGGTGCTCACCGCCTTCATCCTCTCCGGGGCGCTCGCGGGCCTGGCCGGTGTGTTCTACGCCGCCCGCTACGGCTCGGTCAGCTCGCAGGCCGGAGCCGGATGGGAGCTGGATGCTGTCGGCGCCGCCGTCATCGGCGGCGTCGCGATCACCGGCGGTGTCGGCTCGGTCTGGGGCGCGGCGATCGGCGCGGTCCTGCTGATGACCATCAACCGGGCGCTGCCCATCCTCGGCATCCCCGACTTCTGGCAGCGCGCCGTCGTCGGCGTGCTCATCATCGGCGCCATCGTGCTCGACCGCGTGCTCGCGGTCAGACAGAGACGGCGGCTCATCGAGGCGAGGGACCAATCATGACCACCACCGCCACCACCGAGACCACCCGCGTGATCCGCGACTACGACAAGCCCCTGTGGCGCCGGCTGCTGCTGACGCGCGAGGCCGCCATCGTCGGCCTGCTGATCCTGGTCGTCGTCGTCGCCTCCGCCACGGTGCGCGGCTTCGGTCAGCCCATCACGCTGAACTACCTGCTGCTGGACATCGCGCCGATCCTCCTCATCGCGCTGCCGATGACCCTCATCATGATCACCGGCGAGATCGACCTGTCGGTCGGCAGCATGGTCGGCCTGTCCAGCGTCGTCACCGGCGTCGGCATCCAGGCCGGGCTCCCCTTCGAGGTCGCCGCACTGCTGGCGCTGCTCGTCGGCGTGGTCGGGGGCGCCTTCAACGGCTTCCTCGTGACCGTCGTCGGCCTGCCCTCGCTCGCCGTCACGATCGGAACCCTGGCGCTGTTCCGCGGGCTCGCGGTCGGCCTCCTCGGCACCACAGCGGTGACGAACTTCCCGGAGACCTGGACGGCATTGGCCAAGGCGAAGATCGCCGGCACGACGATCCCGTACATCATGGTGCCGTTCCTCATCCTGCTGGCGATCTTCGTGATCATGCTGCACTTCACCCCGTTCGGGCGCGGGATCTACGCCATCGGCCTGTCGAAGGATGCTGCGCGCTTCTCCGGCGTCGACGTCGAGCGCACGAAGATGGTGCTGTTCGTGCTCGCCGGAGTGGTCTCGGCGTTCGCCGGCATCTACTACACGCTGCGCTTCGGCAGCGCCCGCGGCGACAACGCCACCGGGCTCGAGCTGCAGGTGATCGCAGCGGTCGTGCTCGGCGGGGTGTCGGTCTTCGGCGGCCGAGGCCAGCTCTACGGGGTCGTCGCCGCCGCGCTCCTCATCGGCGTCCTCGCCAGCGCTCTGCGCCTGGCCAACGTCACCTCCGACGTCATCAACATCATCACCGGCGTGCTCCTGGTGCTCTCGGTCGTCGCAGCCAGCGTCCTGACGTGGCTGCAGAAGGCCAGACGCCGCCCGGGGCGCCCCCCACGCGTCGCGACCTCCACAGCACCATGACGAGGTCGCAACTCCCCGCCGACGACAGCAGTCACGGCGGACCCCACGAAAGGAAAAGAACAATGACGTTTGCACGCAAGCGTGTGGCCGGGGTGGCGGCGGTGGCCGTGGCGGCTGCGCTGGCCCTGTCCGGCTGTGCCGACACCGGCACCTCCGGCTCGCCGTCGGAGGAGCCGGGCTCCGGCGACACCGGCAACCTGGCGGTCACGTTCCTGCCGAAGAACCTCGGCAACCCGTACTTCGACACGTCCAGCAAGGGCGGCAAGGCGGCGGTCGAGGAGTTCGGCGGCACGTTCGCCGAGGTCGGCCCCGCAGAGGCCACCCCCGACGCGCAGGTCTCCTACATCAACACCGCGACCCAGCAGGGTGTCGGTGCGCTGGTGGTCTCCGCGAACGACCCGCAGGCGATCTGCGACGCCCTGAACGAGGCGCGCGACGCCGACGTGAAGGTCGTCACGTTCGACTCGGACACGAACCCGGACTGCCGTGACCTGTTCATCAACCAGGCCACCGCGGACGGCATCGCGAAGATCCAGGTCGACCTGATCGCCGAGCAGATCGGCGACGAGGGCGAGATCGCGATCCTGTCGGCCTCGGCCAACGCGACCAACCAGAACGCGTGGATCGAGACGATGACCGAGATCCTCGCCGCCGACCACCCGAACATCACCCTGGTGGAGACGGTGTACGGCGACGACGACGACCAGACCTCGTTCGACAAGACGGCGGCGCTGCTGCAGTCCCACCCGAACCTGAAGGGCATCATCTCGCCCACCACGGTCGGCATCTCGGCCGCCGCCCGCTACCTGTCCACCTCGGACTACAAGGGCAAGGTCGCGCTGACCGGCCTCGGCACCCCGAACCAGATGCGCGAGTTCGTCGAGGACGGCACCGTCACCGCGTTCGCGCTGTGGAACCCGGAAGACCTCGGCTACCTCGCCGCGTGGGCCGCGCAGGCGCTCATCACCGGTGAGATCACCGGCGCAGAGGGCGACTCGTTCTCGGCCGGCAAGCTCGGCGACTACGAGGTCGGCGCCGACGGCACCGTCCTGCTCGGCGACCCCTACGTCTTCGACGCAGACAACATCGGCGACTTCGACTTCTAAGAAGCCGCCACGCCCGGCCGGTCGGCAACGGCCGGCCGGGCACCCCCCGAAAGAGGAAACCATGACGCGCGTGTCCTTCCAGCTCCAGGTCGCACCCGAGCTGCTCGACGAGTACATCGCCCGTCACACCCCCGTCTGGCCCGAGATGCTCGCAGAGATCGCGGCAGCCGGGCGACGCAACTACTCCCTGTTCCTCGGCGACGGCGGCCGCCTGTTCGGCTACTACGAGACCGACGACGACGCGGCAGCGCAGGCATATCTCGCCGCCTCCCCCGTCGCCGCCCGCTGGGAAGCGGAGATGGGCCGATTCTTCGTCGGCCTCGACGGACGCCCCGACCAGGCGGCCACCCCCTTGACCGAGGTGTTCCACCTCGAAGACCAGCTCGCCGCGGCGAGCGCGCAGACCCCACGTACCGACACCCTCACCGAAAGCGACGCATCGTGAGCACTCTGACTCCCGACATCCTCTCCACCCTGGAGCAGCAGGGCATCGAACTCCCCTCGTGGGCGTTCGGCAACTCGGGCACCCGCTTCAAGGTGTTCACGACCCCGGGCACCCCGCGCGACCCGTTCGAGAAGATCGCGGACGCCGCCGAGGTGAACCGGGTGACCGCCCTCGCCCCGAGCGTGGCGCTGCACATCCCGTGGGACAAGGTCGACGACTACGCCGTGCTGCGCAGGCACGCCGAGGACCTCGGCGTCGCGCTCGGCACGATCAACTCCAACACCTTCCAGGACGACGACTACAAGTTCGGCGCCCTCACCCACGAGGACGCGGGCGTGCGCCGAAAGGCCATCGACCACCACCTCGAGTGCATCGACATCATGGACGCCACGGGCTCCCGCGATCTGAAGATCTGGCTCGCGGAGGGGTCGAACTACCCCGGTCAGGCCGATCTCCGCGGCCGGCAGGATCGCCTGCACGAGTCGCTGCAGGAGATCTACGCCCGCCTGTCGGGCGAGCAGCGGCTCGTGCTCGAGTACAAGTTCTTCGAGCCGGCGTTCTACCACACCGACGTCCCGGACTGGGGCACCAGCTACGCGCAGGTGGCCGCACTGGGCGACCGCGCGATGGTGTGCCTGGACACCGGCCACCACGCGCCCGGCACGAACATCGAGTTCATCGTGATGCAGCTGCTGCGGCTCGGGAAGCTCGGCTCGTTCGACTTCAACTCGCGGTTCTATGCCGACGACGACCTGATCGTCGGGGCCGCCGACCCGTTCCAGCTGTTCCGGATCGTCTACGAGGTCATCCGCGGCGGCGGGCTCAACAACCCCGATGTCGCCTTCATGCTCGACCAGTGCCACAACGTCGAGAAGAAGATCCCCGGCCAGATCCGCTCGGTACTGAACGTGCAGGAGATGACCGCTCGCGCGCTGCTCGTCGACGCCGAGGCGCTGCGCGCCGCCCAGGTCTCCGGCGACGTGCTCGCCGCGAACGCCGTGCTCATGGACGCGTTCTACACCGACGTGCGTCCGGCCCTGGCCGAATGGCGCGAGTCGCGCGGACTGCCGGCCGACCCGATGGCGGGGTTCGCAGCATCCGGCTATCAGGAGAAGATCGAGGCCGATCGCGTCGGCGGCGTGCAGGCCGGATGGGGCGCGTGACCGCGATGACGAACGACACCACCGTTCCGGTTCCTGAGCCTGTCCAAGGGCTCGTCGCGCGCAGCAACCGTCTGGGCTCCGACCCGAAGAACACGAACTACGCCGGCGGCAACACCTCCGCCAAGGGCACCGAGACCGACCCTGTGACCGGGCAGCCGGTCGAGCTGCTGTGGGTGAAGGGCTCGGGCGGCGACCTCGGCACGCTGAAGCCCGAGGGGCTCGCGGTGCTGCGTCTGGACCGCGTGCGCGCGCTCGTGAACGTCTACCCGGGCGTCGAGCGCGAGGACGAGATGGTCGCCGCGTTCGACTACTGCCTGCACGGCAAGGGCGGCGCGGCGCCGTCGATCGACACCGCGATGCACGGACTCGTGGATGCGGCGCACGTCGACCACCTGCATCCGGATTCCGGGATCGCGATCGCGACCGCCGCCGACGGCGAGCAGCTCACGGCGACCATCTTCGGCGACAAGGTCGTGTGGGTGCCGTGGCGGCGCCCCGGCTTCCAGCTCGGGCTCGACATCGCGGCCATCAAGGCGCAGCACCCCGACGCGATCGGCTGCATCCTCGGCGGGCACGGCATCACCGCCTGGGGGGACACGTCGGACGAGGCGGAGGCCCACTCGCTGTGGATCATCCGCACGGCGGAGGCGTACATCGCCGAGCACGGCCGCCCCGACCCGTTCGGCGGCGTGCGTCCCGGTTTCGACGCGCTCCCGGAGGCGGACCGTCGCGCCCGCGCCGCAGCGCTCGCGCCGACGATCCGCGGCATCGCCTCGCACGACAAGCCGATGGTCGGGCATTTCACCGACGCGGACGTCGTGCTCGACTTCCTCGCCGCCGAGCGCGCGCCCGAACTGGCCGCCCTCGGCACCAGCTGCCCCGACCACTTCCTGCGCACGAAGGTCAAGCCGATGCTGCTCGACCTGCCCGCGACGGCGACGCTCGACGAGCAGCTCGCCCGTCTGGCGGAGCTGCACCAGGAGTACCGGGCCGACTACCAGGCGTACTACGACGCGCACGCGACGGCGGATTCGCCCGCGATCCGCGGCGCCGACCCGCTCATCGTGCTGGTGCCGGGCGTCGGCATGTTCAGCTTCGGCGCGAACAAGCAGACCGCCCGGGTCGCCGGCGAGTTCTACGTCAACGCGATCAACGTGATGCGCGGCGCCGAGTCGCTGTCGACCTACTCCCCCATCTCGGACGCGGAGAAGTTCCGCATCGAGTACTGGGCGCTGGAGGAGGCCAAGCTGCAGCGGATGCCGAAGCCGAAGACCCACCAGGGGCGCATCGCGTTCGTGACCGGCGCAGCCTCCGGCATCGGCAAGGCCATCGCGGTGCGGCTGGCGGCGGAGGGCGCGTGCGTCGTCGTCGCCGACCTCGACCTCGAGAAGGCGCAGGCGGTCGCCGCGGAGCTCGGCTCGACCGACGTCGCGATCGGCGTGGCCGCGAACGTCGCGGACGCCGCGGGCGTGCAGGCCGCGATCGACGCCACCGTGCTCGCCTTCGGCGGCATCGACCTCGTCGTCAACAACGCCGGACTGTCGCTGTCGAAGCCGCTGCTGGAGACCACCGAGAAGGACTGGGATCTGCAGCACGACGTCATGGCCAAGGGCTCGTTCCTGGTGTCGAAGGCCGCGGCATCCGCCCTCATCGCGCAGAAGATGGGCGGCGACGTCATCTACATCTCGTCGAAGAACTCGGTGTTCGCGGGCCCGAACAACATCGCCTACTCGGCGACCAAGGCCGACCAGGCGCACCAGGTGCGCCTCCTCGCGGTCGAGCTCGGCGAGCACGGCGTGCGCGTGAACGGCATCAACCCCGACGGCGTCGTGCGCGGCTCCGGCATCTTCGCGTCCGGCTGGGGCGCAAACCGCGCCGCCACCTACGGCGTCGACGAGGAAGACCTCGGCCAGTTCTACGCGAACCGCACGATCCTCAAGCGCGAGGTCGTGCCCGAGAACGTCGCCGACGCGGTCTACGTGCTGACCGGCCCTGAGCTCTCGCGCACCACCGGCCTGCACATCCCGGTCGACTCCGGCGTCGCGGCGGCATTCCTGCGATGACCGGAGGGAGCGTCGCGGCGGTCGACCTCGGGGCGACGAGCGGGCGGGTCATCGTCGGCCACGTCGGCCCGGACACCCTCGAGACCACGCAGGTCGCGCGGTTCGCGAACGACCCGGTCACCGCCGGCGATGGACTGCACTGGGATGTCCTGTCGCTCTACGGCGCGGCGGTCAAGGGGCTCCGCGAGGCGTTCCGCAGCGAACCGCAGATCGCGAGCATCGGCGTGGACTCGTGGGCGGTGGACTACGGGATGCTGCGCGACGGGCGACTGCTCGGCAACCCGTTCCACTACCGCGACGAGCGCACCGCCCGCGGCGTCGAGGCGGTGCACGCGCGCATGCCGCACGCCGAGCTATTCGAGCGCAACGGCCTGCAGTTCCTGCCGTTCAACACCCTCTACCAGCTGGCCGCCGAACCGCACGAGCTGCTGCAGTTCGCCGACACCGCCCTCCTCATTCCCGACCTGGTCGGCTACTGGCTCACCGGCCAGGCGCGCGCCGAGCAGACGAACGCCTCCACCACCGGTCTGCTCCGGGTCCTGGGCGGCGAGTGGGACGATGAGCTGATCGCCGGACTCGGCCTGCCCCGCAGCATCCTGCCCCCGCTCATCGCCCCCGGCGACACCGTCGGCACGCTGCTGCCCGACGTCGCCGCCGCTCTCGGCGCTCCCGCCGGCGTGCCGGTCACCGCCGTCGGCTCGCACGACACCGCCTCGGCGGTCGTCGCCGTCCCCATGCAGCCGGATGCTGCCGCCTACATCTCCTGCGGCACGTGGGGGCTCGTGGGCGTCGAGGTGGAGCGCCTCGTGCTCACCCCCGATGCGCTGCGCGCGAACTTCACGAACGAGGGCGGTGTGGACGGGCGCGTGCGCCTGCTGCACAACGTGATGGGGCTGTGGGTGCTGAGCGAGGCGGTGCGCTGGTGGGAGCGCACCGAGGGCCACCGCATCGACCTGCCCACGCTGCTCGATTCCGCCGAAGAGGTGGATGCCGCGACGGTGCCCGTCTTCGACGTGAACGACCCCCGGTTCCTGGCCCCCGGCGACATGCCCGGCCGCATCGACGCGTGGTGCGCCGAGCACGGCCTGGCCGCCCCGCGCACCCGCGCCGCCTACGCCCGCTCGATCGTCGAGTCGCTCGCGCAGGCATTCGCCGATGCGGCACGCGAAGCCGGCCGCATCGGCGGCGTCGACGTGCGAGCCATCCACATCGTCGGCGGCGGCGCGCTCAACGAGCTGCTCTGCCAGCGCACCGCCGACCGGGCGGGGCTCCCCGTGCTGGCGGGTCCGGTCGAGGCGACCGCGCTCGGCAACGTGCTCGTGCAGGCGCGCGCGGCCGGTCTCGTGTCCGGCTCGCTGGAGTCGCTGCGCGACCTCGTCGCCCGCACCCACCGCCCGCGCCGTCACGAGCCGCGCAGCTAGGGTGACGCCGCACGTCCGCGGCGATACCGTGGGGGCATGAGCGCCCCGATCGATCCCACGTCCACCGCCGCCTGGTCCGAGCTCGAGGCGCACAGCGCCGCACTCGTCCCCGACCTGCGCGGGTGGTTCGCCGACGACCCCGACCGGGTCGCGCGCTTCAGCCTGACCCTGGGCGACCTGCACGTCGACCTGTCGAAGAACCTCGTCACCGACAGCATCCTGGAATCCCTCGTCCACCTCGCGGAGCAGACCGGGGTCGCCGACCGCTACGCCGCGATGCTCGCCGGCGAGCACATCAACACCACCGAGGACCGCGCCGTGCTGCACACCGCCCTGCGCCGCCCGCCTGGTGCCGAACCCGCCCTCGTCGTGGACGGGCAGGACATCGATCACGACGTGCAGGCGGTGCTCGACGACATCTCCGCGTTCGCCGACCGGGTCCGCGACGGCGAGTGGGTGGGCGTCACCGGCAAGAAGGTCACGCACGTCGTCAACATCGGCATCGGCGGGTCGGACCTCGGCCCGGTGATGGTCTACGAGGCGCTCAAGCCGTACGCCGACGCCGGCATCGAGGCGCGCTTCGTGTCCAACATCGACCCCACGGACATCGCCCAGAAGACCGGCGACCTCGACCCCGAGACGACCCTGTTCGTGATCGCGTCGAAGACCTTCACCACGCTCGAGACCCTCACCAACGCGCGGCTCGCCCGCGACTGGCTGTGGACCGCCCTCGCCGAGGCGGGAGCGATCGACGGGACGGATGCTGCCAGGACCGACGCCGTGGCACACCACTTCATCGCGGTGTCGACGGCGCTCGACAAGGTCGAGGCGTTCGGCATCGACCCCGCGAACGCGTTCGGCTTCTGGGATTGGGTGGGCGGGCGATACTCCGTCGACTCCGCGATCGGCACGCCGCTCGCGATCGCGCTCGGACCCCGGGTCTTCCGCGACCTGCTGGCCGGGTTCCACACCGTCGACGAGCACATGCGCACCGCCCCGCTCGCCCAGAACGTGCCGGTTCTGATGGGCCTCCTGAACGTCTGGTACACCAACTTCCTCGGCGCCCAGTCGCACGCGGTGCTGCCCTACGCGCAGCAGCTCAGCCGCTTCGCCGCCTATCTGCAGCAGCTCACGATGGAGTCCAACGGCAAGTCGGTGCGCTGGGACGGCACTCCGGTGACCACCGACACGGGCGAGGTGTTCTGGGGCGAGCCCGGGACGAACGGCCAACACGCGTTCTACCAGCTCATCCACCAGGGCACCCGGCTGATCCCGGCCGACTTCATCGCGTTCGTCAACCCGGCGTATCCGCTCGAGGACGGCGGGCGCGACGTGCACGGGCTGTTCCTGGCCAACTTCCTCGCGCAGACGAAGGCGCTCGCGTTCGGCAAGACCGCGGAGGAGGTCGAGGCCGAAGGGACCACCGGACCGCTCGTCGCCGCCCGCACGTTCGCCGGCAACCGTCCGACGACCTCGATCTTCGCCCCCGCGCTCACCCCGCAGGTGCTCGGGCAGCTGATCGCCCTCTACGAGCACATCACCTTCACCCAGGGGGCGATCTGGGGCATCAACTCGTTCGACCAGTGGGGCGTCGAGCTCGGCAAGCAGCTCGCGCTGCAGATCGCACCGGCGATCGAGGGCGACGACGAGGCCCTCGCCGCGCAGGACGCGTCGACCCAGGCGCTGCTCGCGTACTACCGCGCGCACCGCGAGTGAGGCGGCGGGTCCCGCCTGTTCGCGGCCCCGTGTCTGTTCGCCGACCCCACCTCCTGGTGCCCGGCACACCCTCTGCGCACCGCGCGGAAGGGGTGGGGTCGACGCCTGGGGGTGGGTTCGACGCGAATGCGCAAGGGGGTTACCGCGCCGCGCGGCGCGACTTAGCGTGAGGTCATGACTGATCCCCGCGAGTCCGACACCCCGAAGCCCGCTGACGCTGCCCCGCTCGGCGGCGATGAGACCACCGAGGAGCAGCTCGACGCGGACAACGCCGTCGAGGAGGACACCCTGAAGACCCTCGACCCGGACTCACCCCCGGCCTGAAGCGAACCCCGGCCGCTCCTGTCGCGATCCCGTCCTCTCGCGAGACAAGGAGATGTGGCCGACGAAGGCCTGCCGGAGCGGAAGCATCCTCCCGTCGCGTCATGTCCTTATCTCGCGACGACGGAGGGGCGGCCAGGGCGAGGGATGCTGCGCGTCCCCGGGCTGACGCGAGCTCACGCCTCGCGGGTGATGGTCACCTTCACGTGCAGGTGCGACTTGAACGGGCCCGCGTACACGCCGCGCAGCGGCGGGACGTCGCCGTAGTCGCGGCCGCGACCCACCAGCACGTGCCGGTCGCCGATCTCGATGTTGTTCGTCGGGTCGAAGCCCTGCCACTCGCCGGCGAACCACTCCACCCAGGCGTGCGACTCACCGGTCACGGCCTCGCCGACCTCCGCCGACGGGCGCGGGTGCAGATAGCCCGAGACGTAGCGGGCGGGGATGCCCACCTCGCGCAGGGCGCCGAGAGTGATGTGCGCGATGTCCTGGCAGACGCCCTTGCGGGCATCCCAGGCCTCGGACGCCGTCGAGTGCACGCCGGTGATCCCGTGCATGTACTCCACCGCGTCACCGATGGCGATCGCGATCGCGTGCGCCGCGCGACCGGGGTGGTCGTGCTCGGCCGCGATCGACCGCGCGATCTCGGCGACCTCCTCGTGCGGACGCGTGCGGTTGGTCTGGCTCAGCTGCTCGACCGTCTCGATCGACCGCGACGCGTCGTCGGCGAGCTGCTGCCAGGTGTAGTCGACGTGCTCGATGGGGCGCGGTCGCACCTCGACGAGCGAGCGGGCCGTGATCGTCAGGCCGCTGTGCGGCGAGAGCACGTCGAATGCGGCGACGCGCGTGCCGAAGTAGTCGACGTACTGGTTCACCGACGTCGACGGCTCGATGTCGAGGGTCGAGTTCAGCACGAACTGGCTGTCGGTCGAGCCGGGCAGCATCCGCGCCTCGTTGTACGAGGCGGTGACGTCGCCCTGGTACGAGAAGCCCGTCTTGTGCTCGATGCGGAGTCTTTTCATGCGCTGCGCTCCTGCCCGCAGGAGCGGCCGGCTGGTCCCTGAGTCCGTCGCAGGGTCATGAGATCTCTCCGATCCAGCTCGGCTCCGCCTGTGTCGGGAAGAACCGGCCGCGGATGGCCTCCGATGCCTCCCGTGAGACGGTCTGCACCCGCCGCATGTGCGCGGGGAGTTCGCTGAGGATCTCGCTGATGGGGCTGTACTCCAGGTCGTTGCGGATCTGGCCGAGCGCACGGAGCACCGTGTTCGAATGCCCGACGCGGTCGGCGCGAGGGTCGATGGCGCTCATGCACTCCTCGGCACGCTGGATCGAGTAGATGATCGACCGCGGGAACAGCCGGTCGAGCAGCAGGAACTCGGCCGCGTTGCGGGCGCTCGGCATGCCGCGGTACGTGCGCAGGTACGCCTCGTACGCGCCGCAGGAGCGCAGGATCGTGGTCCACGACGGCCCGGACGCCTCGGTCAAGGAGCGGGTCGCCAGCATCCGCGCGGTCATGTCGGTGCGCTCGATCGAACGGCCCAGCGTGAAGAACTGCCACGCCTCGTCCCGGCTCGTGGAGGCGTCGACGATGCCGACGGCGAGCGCTGCACGCTCGCGCACCCACTGGAAGAACTCGTGCGCCTTCTCGGTCTGCAGGCGCCGCGGCATGCGCGCGTTCGTGGTGTTCAGGCACTCCCACAGCTCGGTCGACACGATCTCGCGGGCACGGCGGGCGTTCTCGCGCGCGGCCGACAGCGAGTAGGCGATGGATGCGGGATTCATGCGGTCGCCGGCGAGGCGCTGCAGCACGTCGCCCCGGCGGACGACCTCGAGCCCATCCGGCGGGAACGAGCCCATCACGCTGAGGAGCGACCGGCACGCGGTGTCCTCGTCGATCCAGGGGTCCTCCAGCAGCAGCTGCAGGTGCACGTCGAGGATGCGGGCCGTGCCGTCCGACCGCTCGATGTACCGCCCGATCCAGAACAGCGACTCGGCGATGCGGCTCAGCATGCGTCGTCCTCGCGGGTCGGCGCGTCAGCCAGCGGGGCGTCCTCCGCCTGCTGCTGTTGCTGCTCCTGCTGCTCGACGCGCGAGCGCGGGCGGTCCTGCGGCGAGTGGGTGACCTCGTCCTGGTCCTCGTAGATGATCGGGATGGCTGCGGTGATGGTCGCGGCCTGATCGGCGACGAGACCGGCGAGCCCTGCCCCCTGGCCGTACTCGACGTGGCCGGGAGCAGAGCCGCCCACGATCCAGGTGTCCTTCGAGCCGCCGCCCTGACTGGAGTTGACGACCAGCTGGCCTTCGGGGAGTGCCACGCGGGTAAGCCCGCCCGGGAGCACCCAGATGTCCTCGCCGTCGTTCACGGCGAAGGGCCGGAGATCGGCGTGCCGCGGCCGCATCCCGTCTTCGACGAGGGTGGGGATGGTCGAGAGCATCACGACCGGCTGCGCGATCCATCCGCGCGGGTCGGCCCGCAGCCGCGCGCGCAGCGCATCGAGCTCCGCGGGCGACGCGTCGGGTCCGACGACGAGGCCCTTGCCGCCCGAGCCGTCGACCGGCTTCACGACGAGCTCGTCGATGCGGTCGAGCACCTCCTCGAGAGCGCCCGGATCCTCGAGCCGCCAGGTGTCGACGTTCTTGAGGATGGGCTCCTCGGCGAGGTAGTACCTGATCAGGTCGGGGACGTACGTGTAGAGCAGCTTGTCGTCGGCGACGCCGTTGCCGACGGCGTTGGCGATGGTGACGTTGCCCAGGCGTGCGGCGAGCATGAGACCGGGGGCGCCGAGCATCGAGTCGGCGCGGAACTGCAGCGGATCGAGGAACTCGTCGTCGACCCGGCGATAGATCACGTCGACGCGCTTGGGGCCGCGCGTGGTGCGCATGAAGACCTTCCCGCCGATGCAGAGCAGGTCGCGGCCCTCGACGAGCTCGACGCCCATGAGGCGGGCGAGCAGCGTGTGCTCGAAGTAGGCCGAGTTGTAGACGCCGGGGGTCAGCACGACGACGTTCGGCTCCTCGATGCCGGCGGGGGCCGAGGCGCGCAGCGCGAGCAGGAGCTTGTTCGGGTAGTCGCCGACCGGCCGCACCCGCATCGACACGAAGAGCTCGGGCAGCGTCTGCGCCATGACCCGTCGGTTCGCGATCACGTAGCTCACGCCTGAGGGCACGCGCACGTTGTCTTCGAGGACGCGCATCTCGCCGTGCTCGTCGCGGATGAGGTCGATCCCGGACACCTGGATGCGGACGCCATTGGCACTGTGGATGTTCGCTGCCTGGCGGTAGAAGTACTGCGACGAGGCGATCAGCGCCGCCGGCAGCACGCCGTCGCGCACGCAGTACTGGTGCCCGTACGCGTCATCGAGGAACGCCTCCAGCGCGCGCACGCGCTGCTTGACTCCCGCCTCGACCCGCGACCACTCGTCGTAGTCGATGATGCGGGGCACGGCATCCAACGGGAAGGGGCGCTCCTCGCCCGCGAAGTCGAAGGTGACGCCCTGCGCGAGGTACGAGCTCGCCAGCGAATCCGTGCGGCCGCGCAGCTCTTCCTGCGTCATCTGCGCCAGCGCCTGGTACAGCTCGCGGTACGCGTCGCGCGACTCCGCCAGAGCGCCGGCATGCGCCGGACCCGCGAACATCTCGTCGAACGCGGGTACGCCCGACACCGACTTGCGAGGCGCCAGCGTGGAGCCGTATCCGTCGAACAGGTCACCCATGCGACGAGCCTAGTCCGGGCCGTGTTGCCGCGGTGTTTCGGGGCGGGCTGCACGCACACGGGGCCGCGGCGGCGTCCGCGGACGTACGCTGACGGAGTGAGGGAACGGGGCACGGTCGTCCTTCCCGCCGTGGCGGGAGTCGCGTCGGTCGCGCTCGGAGCAGGCATCGGCGAACTCGTCGCCGCGCTGTTCGTGCCGTCCGCGAGCCCCGTCGCCGTCATCGGCGGCGCGCTGATCGATGCCGCTCCGTCGTGGGCGAAGGATGCTGCCATCGCCCTCTTCGGCACCGCCGACAAGATCGCGCTCGTGGTCGGGATCGCGCTGGTGCTGGTCGTGGTGGCAGGCGGGGCCGGCGTGCTGGAGGTGCGACGCCCCCCGTGGGGCAGCCTCGTGCTCGGTCTGCTCGGCGCGGTCGGAGCCGTGGTCGCCCTGACCCGCGCGGACGCCGGCGGCATGGCGTGGCTCCCCTCCGCAGTCGCGGGGCTCGTGGCAGCCTTCACCCTGCGCGCCCTCGCTCGCCTCATGCCTCGTGCGCAGGCCGACTCCGGACCGCTCGTCGAGCGAGGCCGCGAAGCGCCCGAGACGAAACGCCCAGACTCCGGACCGCTCGTTGAGCGAGGCCGCGAAGCGCCCGAGACGAAACGCCCCGACCGCCGCGCGTTCCTCGGCTGGACCATCGCGGCAGCGGCAGCGGGAGCCCTCTCGGCCATCGCCGCGTCGGCCCTGCAGGCGGGGCGGCAGGCAGCATCCGCTGTTCGTGACGCGATCACGCTCCCCCGGCCATCCGCGACCGCACCGCCGGTGCCGGCGGGCGCCGAGCTGGGCGTCGACGGGCTCGCCCCGCTGATCACCCCGAACGAGCAGTTCTACCGGATCGACACGGCGCTCATCGTGCCGTCGGTGGCGACGCAGGACTGGAGCCTGCGGATCCACGGGATGGTCGAGCGCGAGGTCACGCTGACGTGGGACGAGCTGCTCGCCCTGCCGCTGGAGGAGAGCACCACCACGCTCGCATGCGTGTCGAACACCGTCGGCGGCGACCTGATCGGCAACGCGCTGTGGCTCGGGTACCCGATCCGCGAGCTGCTCGCCCGCGCCGTGCCGAGCGCCGACGCCGACATGGTGCTCTCGCGCTCGATCGACGGGTTCACCGCGAGCACTCCGCTCGAGGTCCTCACCGACGACCGCGCGGCGATCCTCGCGGTCGGCATGAACGGCGAGCCGCTGCCCGCCGAGCACGGTTTCCCGGTGCGGATGGTGGTGCCAGGGCTGTACGGGTACGTGTCGGCGACGAAGTGGGTCACCGAGCTGGAGGTCACCCGGTTCGATGCGACGACCGCGTACTGGACGACCCGGGGGTGGAGCGAGCGCGGACCGATCAAGCTGCAGTCGCGCATCGACGTGCCGCGCCCGGGGGCGCAGGTCGCCGCGGGAGACACCGTCATCGCGGGAGTCGCGTGGCAGCAGCACGTGGGCGTGGCCGGCGTCGAGGTGCAGATCGACGAGGGCTCGTGGCAGGCGGCGACCCTGGCGACGGCGATCAGCGACGACACCTGGGTGCAGTGGAGCCTGCCGTGGACGCCCGAGTCCGGCGACCACACGATCCGCTGCCGTGCCCTCTCGGCCGATGGCACGACGCAGACCGCCGACACCGCCCCGCCCGCGCCCGACGGCGCGACCGGGCATCACACCATCCACGTCACGGTGGCCTGAACGCGGTGAGGGGCGGACGGATCCACGTCCGCCCCGCTCACCCGATCTCAGCAGAGCACTGCCAGCGTCCAGTAGAGATTGATCGCCGTGCCCGAATCGGTGTACGTGTTGGCGTAGATGTAGCTGCCCGCCACGTACGCGGATGCCCAGTACGGGCCGCCGTGCACGGAGACGACCGGCGTGCAGCCGGTGGCGTCGATGTCCAGCAGCACTCGGTAGGACCCCGTCCCGAGATTGGTGCTCGAGAGGACCCGCGGGCTGCCGTTGTAGACACCGCCCGAGGGGGAGAGCACTGCGTGGATCTGCGGCACGTAGTACCCGACCACATCGATGACCAGGTGCACGCTGGCGGTGAAGTTGCGCACACGCAGCTGCTTGGCGGCCCCCGCAGTGATCGTCAGAGTCGGCGTCGAGGTCATGTTCACCGCCTTCGGGTATGACAGCACCGTGGTGTTCGGTTCGGATGCCGAGGTCGGCCAGGCGCGCACGCGCCCGGCTGCGGTGGCGCCGGTCGAGGTGACCGAGGTGGCCACCGCCGTCGCCGCCAGCGGGATGCTGCAGCCTCCGGTCTGGCCTCCCTGCGGAGCGAACCCGAACGACCCGGAGATGTAGAAGTCACGAGTCGTCCCATCACCCAGGAGGCCGCCGCCTTTGCGGGTGTCGGCCACCCGACACGGGGTGATCGGCACGTACGTGGTGGACATCTTCGACGCATCGATCGCATCCGTGGCGGGCGGCGCATCCTCCGGCCCGAAGCCGCCCTCCGCCCCGCTGTTGGGCGAATCCGGCGGCGATTCGCCGATCGCCGCTGCAGACGTCGTGGCGATCGCACCCAGGATGAGGGTGGTCACCACCGCGGCGATCATCGATGTGCGTAGACGAGTGCTCATTGCTGCCCCCTGCATGCTGAAGCGAGCGCACGCGCTCCTCGCATGCGCCGCACGGTGAAGACCACGAACGCGGTCTCTACCGACAGAGAGTGCCCCTGACCCCGGCCCGATACCAGAGGAGGGCTCGCGTCAGCCGGCGAGCACCCGCACCGGGCCCCGTTTAGACTGCTAGCGCCCCTTCCCCCTGGAGTACCGTGCCAACCGTTCATCGGCCCTCTGTCACTCGCGCGCGCCGCTGGCTGATCGCGATCGCGGTGACGGTCCTGTTGGCCCCCCTCTCCGTGGTCACGGCCGCCCCTGCCATGGCGGCGACCGCCTCGCTCTCTGGTCGCGTCCTCAATGCAGACGGCAGCCCCGCAAGCGGGGTGTGGATCGACGCGTGGCGGCTGGGCGCGTCGAGCTCGGCGGACAGAACGCGGACCGACACCCAAGGCGAGTTCGTCATCCAGGGCCTCCGGGCAGGGGGGACGTACCACCTGTCGGTGGTGACCGGGCGGGACGAGGGGTACGCGACTGGTTTCTTCACGGGAGACCGCGCGGACCCCGAGAGCGAAGACAGGAGCCGTGCACGCGTGTTCCTCGCCACCTCATCGGTGCGTGGCCGGATCACGCTGCAAAGAGAAGCCCGAACCTCCGTGTCGGGGGTCTTCGTCAACGCCGACGGAACACCCCGTGCCAACGCGGAAGTCTACGTCTACGGAGTCGTCGACTACACCCATGCGCCCGTCGGCGAGGGCCCGTTCGGCCCTACGCACACCACCCGGACCGCCGCCGACGGGACGTTCACCGTGCGCGGGCTCGAGACGAGCGGCGACGAGTTCGACGGTCACGTTGTCGCACTCCACCGCGGTCTGACCGGCTGGAGCGGCTTCATCGGGGAGGATCCATCAACCGGGCTCGTCCCGGCCGATCGCGCCCGCGTCCACCCGCTGACGACGGCGCCGATCGACGCCGGGACGGTCACCATTCCGGTGGCCACCCTTCCCGCCGATCAGATCGTGCTCGGACAGGGGCTCACCGTCGACAACGCCGGGACGGGCGCGGCGAACGAGATCATCGCGGTCAGCGGCGGCACGCTCTCGGCTTTTCCTGTACATGACGGAGTGGTGCAGCCGGGTATCCCGATCCGCAGCGGCCTGAGCGGTCAGAAGATCTACGCGCCCGGCAATTGGGGACGCAACGACTACTTCTACCGTCCAGAAGGCGCAGAGACGGTGCCCAGGGACGACATCATCGGCGTCGACGGGAGCGGCGACATGTTCCTGTACGAGGGCGACGGCTACGGCTACCTCCGCCCGCCGGTCAAGATCGGTTCGGGATGGCAGCATCGCCGCCTCACCTTCTCCGCCGACCTCGACGGCGACAACCGGGCTGACATGCTCTCGATCGACAAGAACGGGGTGCTCAGGCTCCACCGCGGCAACGGGAAGGGCGGGTTCGTCTCGCCGTCCCACCGGGTCTCCACAGGATGGAAGGGTGACCACCTGTTTGCGGCAGGCGACCTCAACGAGGACTACAAGGCCGACCTCATCTCGGTCGACTCGAGCGGGGTCCTGTGGACGCATCTCGGGCGCGGGAACGGGACATTCCGGAAGCCCATCCGAGTCAGCAGCGGCTGGAAGTCCCTCACGATCGCGACAGGCGCCGACATCGACGACGATCGGCACTACTACGCCGACATCGTCGCCCGGGATGCCACCGGCCGCCTGTACCTGTACTCCGGTCGGGGTGACGGCCGGTTCAAGACCAGGAAGCTCATCGCGACAGGCTGGTGAGGCCAGTGTCCGCCGAGCGGCGCTCAGCCGATCGGCGGCCCCGCCGGCGGGATGTAGTCGCACGGAGCTCCGTTGAGGAAGAAGTCCTTGGGCGGCAGGAAGGTGTCGGTGGCGCTCGCGATGTGCACCTGGCCAGGCTCGGCCTCACCAGGTTCGATGATCGACCAGCTCCAGGGGATGTAGGTCACGACCTGACCGCTTTGGGTGATCGACTCCGCCTGCCCCGACGACGGATACTTGACCTGCTCGTCACCGGTCCACGACCAGACGAGCACCCACCGTTCCGGTGACGCCGTGATCGCCGTACCGGTGTTGTTGGTGATCGTGAAGTCGATGATCGCCTCGCCCGGCCAGTGGTGGTAGACGCCCTTGACCGAGCAGGTCCCCGACGGAGGCGGAGTCGTCGTGCCCATCGCCCACGTCGCGAGCGCGCTCGATCGGTCGGAGAACGCCGCATGCGAGGAGCGCGCGACACCGACGACCACCACCAGCACCGCCACCACGAGCATGGCGATCACCACTCCGGCCTCGAGGACCGAGTGCGTCGCCGCGCTCTTGCGCGCATTGGGCAGGAACTCGATACGGAGCGTGCCACGCACGAGGAGCGCAGTGAGCAGGACGGTCGCGACGATCAGCAGGATCGCGCCCTGGACCGCCCAGACGATGGGCAGCCCGATCGCCGGCACCAGGATGCTGCCCACGCCGATGACATTCGCCGGGTGGACCGGGGTCGAATCGGCCGATTCGTTGGCGTCGCCCTTGGTGACCAGCATCCCGTCCTCACGCACCTCGATGATGCGGTGCATGATCTGCTGCTCGGGGTGGCTCGGATCGATGAACAGGATCACCTGTCCGAGTGCGTACTCCTCCACAGGCCACACCAGCGCGACGTCGCCCGGCTGGATCGAGGGCCTCATCGATCCGGTCACGACGGTCGTTCCGATGAAGCCGAACGGACGCGGCACGAACGCCGCCGCGAGGAGCGTGAGGATCATGCAGAGGACGCCCCAGCACACCGCCACGCGGATGAGGACGGGCCAGCTCAGATCCTCGATCGGACGGCCGCGCCAGCCCGGGGCCGGCGCCTGCCGCCGCGGGGTCGTCATGGCCGGCAGGTCACTGGCTCTGGGCCTCCCAGACGAACGTGACGTCGGCGGCCGCGCCCTGAGGCGCGGTGTCCAGCACCTCGTACGCAACGGTGTACGTCTGGGACTGGCCATCGGCGAGGACGACGGGGAGGATGCCCTGCGAGAAGTCGGTGATCGCCTGGAGGTCCGCCAGCGTCCCGGTCCATTCGGCAGGGTTCGCGGGCTGGCCGGCCGAGGTGATCGTCAGCTGGATGTGATCGGCCAGATCCTGCGCCGCACCGGAGCCCTCGGAGTAGAGCCGCACCTCGGAGTCGATCGTCCCGCCGGTGTAGTTCACGACGATGTCGGAGGTGCCCGTGTCGCCGGGCGTCA
The DNA here is from genome assembly GCF_027943945.1 of Microbacterium terricola. Classification (NCBI taxonomy): domain Bacteria; kingdom Bacillati; phylum Actinomycetota; class Actinomycetes; order Micrococcales; family Microbacteriaceae; genus Microbacterium; species Microbacterium terricola. The sequence goes on from NZ_AP027141.1 coordinate 2,881,226, forward strand.
GGTCCGTCTCGGTGAAGACCGCCGAGCCCTCGCTGTCGTTCGTGAGGTCGATGGTGCCCGTCGAGAACGAACTCGAGCCCGTGCCCGTCTGGGCCGTGAACGCGGCCATCGACGCCTGGTAGATCAGCACCCCCGCGACGATGATCGCCACCGCGATGATGATCGTGAGCACCCAGAACCGGGCTCCGCGTCCCCGTGACGGCTCCTCGGGCCGTGTCTCCGCCGCATCCGTCATCGTCGTGTCCTCCCGATCCCGCGAGGTGGCGGTGCCCACCGTCGTGGGAGTCACCATAGACCGCGGAGCCAGCGGACTGACAGAGCCTGCCTCAGTCGGGCGCGATTTCACCCTGGCCGGGTGACATCACTCCGTGAGGACGATCCTGAGCTGCTCGACGGCCCAGTCCAGCTCGGTCGCGCGGATCACGAGGGGCGGGGCGATGCGCACGGTCTGGCCGTGAGTGTCCTTCACCAGCACGCCACGGGCGAGCAGGCGCTCCGCCACCTCACGGCCGGTGCCGACGGCGGGATCGATGTCGACGCCCGCCCAGAGCCCCGCCACCCGCACGGCGGTCACGCCGTGCCCGACGAGCTCGCCGAGCCTGCCCTCGAGGTGCGCGCCGAGCGCCTTCGCGCGGGCCTGGAACTCGCCCGACGCGAGCATCTCCACGACGCGCAGCCCCACGGCGGCGGCGAGCGGATTGCCGCCGAAGGTGGAGCCGTGCTCACCGGGCCGGATGACGCCGAGCACCTCGGCGTCCGCGGCCACGGCCGACAGCGGCAGGATGCCGCCGCCCAGCGCCTTGCCGAGCAGGTACACATCGGGCACGACGCCCTCACGATCGCACGCGAACGTCTCGCCGACACGGCCGAGGCCCGACTGGATCTCGTCGGCGATGAACAGCACGTTCTGCGCCGTGCAGATCTCGCGCACTGCGCGCAGGTACCCCTCGGGCGGCAGGATGATGCCGGCCTCGCCCTGGATCGGCTCGATCAGCACGGCGACCGTGTCGGCGGTGATGGCTGCCTCGATCGCGGCGGCGTCACCGAACGGCACCTGCACGAACCCGGGCGCGTACGGCCCGAAGTCGTCGCGTGCCTGCGGGTCGTCGCTGAAGCCGACGATCGTCGTCGTGCGGCCGTGGAAGTTGCCGTTCGCGACGACGATGGCGGCAGCATCCGGCCGCACGCCCTTGACGCGGTAGCCCCAGGCGCGCGCGACCTTGATCCCGGTCTCGACCGCCTCGGCGCCGGTGTTCATCGGCAGCACGAGCTCCTTGCCGCACAGGTCGGCGAGCGCCGCGGCGAACACGCCGAGCCGGTCGTTGTGGAAGGCGCGGCTCGTGAGGGTCAGTCGCCCGAGCTGCTCGGTCGCGGCGTCGATGAGAGCGGGATGCCGGTGCCCGAAGTTCAGCGCCGAGTACGCCGCGAGCAGATCGAGGTAGCGCTTGCCCTCGACGTCAGTGACCCACGCCCCCTCACCGCGGGCGATGACGACGGGCAGCGGGTGGTAGTTGTGCGCGACGTGCGCCTCTTCGACGCCGATGAGCTCGGCGGTCGCAGCATCCAGGCCGGTTGCGGTGTTCATCGTGCCGGCCTCTCTCAGCGGCGCAGCTCGAGCGTGCAGCACTTGATGCCGCCGCCGCCGAGCAGCAGCTCGGACAGGTCGACGAGCACCGGGTTGTAGCCCCGTTCGCGCAGCTGCGCCTCGAAGCCCTTCGCCCGCGGCGAGATGATCACGTTGTAGCCGTCGCTGGACGAGTTCAGGCCGAACACGGCCCCGTCCTCGTCCGACACGCGGATGGCGTCGGGGTACCGCTCGGCGAGCACCTGCTGGCTGCGCTCGTCGAAGGCGTGGGGCAGATACGCGATGTTCGCGTGCTCCGGGCCGCCGTCGGCCACGCCCTCGACCGGGTCGAGCACGGCGATCGCGGTGTCGAGGTGGTAGAACCGCGGGTCGACCAGGGTGAGCGAGACGACCTCGCGGCCGAACACCTCACCCACCTCGCGGTGGCTGTCGCCGGTCGAGCGGAAGCCGGTGCCGGCCAGGATGGTGTCGCCGACGAGCAGGAAGTCGCCCTCGCCCTCGTTGACCTCGACCGGCTCGCGGACCTCGAAACCGTTCTCGCCGAACCAGTCCATGAAGGCCGGCCCCTCGGGCACGCGCTCCGCGAAGCGGAACTTCGCGCCGTAGGCCACGCCGTCGATCACGAACCCGCCGTTGGCCGTGTAGACCATGTCGGGCAGCCCCTCGATCGGGTCGATCAGCTGCACCTCGTGGCCGAGCTCGATGTAGGCGTCGTACAGGTCCTGCCACTGCCGCACGGCCTTGGCGGTGTCGGTCGGGTTGGCCGGCTCCATCCACGGGTTGATCGTGTAGCTCACCGTGAAGTGCTCGGGGCGGCACATCAGGTAGCGGCGGTGCTGGGCGGTACGTGCTGCGGCGGTGCCGGTCAGCGTGTCGGGGTGCGTGGACATTTCGCTCCTCAAGTGGGCCGTGGCGGACGCTGTCCTCAAGGCCCGGCGGCCTCCGACCCACGTCATCCGCTCAGGGATGGGGGGCGAAGGGACGACCCGGGCACGCCGAGCCCATTCTCGCATGCCGCACCCGCACGCTCGCCGAGCCGCGCCCCGGTTCGCCGACCCCACCCTGTACTGCCGAGCCCGCCCTCGCTGCACCGCGAGCACGGGGTGGGCTCGGCGCTAGAGGGTGGGGTCGGCGCACAGAGCGAGGAACTAGGGCGTGACGACGACCTTGCCGACCGTGTGACCGGCATCGACGTGCGCGAGCGCGGCGCGGGCGTCGGAGAGCGGGTACACCTGCTCGATGTGCGGGCGCAGCTCGCCGGAGGCGACGAGGGCCAGCAGCTCCGCGGTCACCTCGGGCTTCGCGGTGGCCGCGAGCGGGCGGAGGCGACGCGATGCGCCGATCGACAGGATGCCGGCGCGCGCGATCGCGCCGAGCGGACCGAACACGCGGTGCGAGCCGCCCGAGACCAGCACGACCGTCCCGCCCGGTGCGACCAGGCGGCGGAGGGCGCGCAGCGGATGGTCGCCCGCGATCATCACGACGGCGTCGAAGGATGCTGTCGCCAGCGCCTCGAGCGGGGTCTGCCGGTAGTCGAGCGCCTCGGCCGCTCCCAGCCGGCGCACCACGTCGAGCGCACGCTCGCCCGCGAGCGCCGTCACCGTGGCGCCGCGGATCGCGGCCAGCCGCACCGCGAAGGTGCCGACGCCGCCGCCCGCTCCGACGACGAGGATGCGGCGGCCACCGGCATCCGCACCGATTCCGGCCGCTGCGAGCGCCTGCCACGCGGTGCCGCCGGCCATCGGCACGCTCGACGCGTCGACCGCGTCCACGGACACGGGCCGCCGCACGAGCCTCGCGGCCGGCGCGACGACGAGTTCCGCGAGGCCCCCGCCAGACAGCTCGCCGACGACCTCGTCGCCCACCGCGAGGCCATCGACCCCGTCGCCGACCTCGACGACCGTGCCCGCGACATCGCGGCCCTGCACGGGCGTCCGGGGGCGGCGCAGCCCGAACGCCAGCCGCAGGATCAGCGGGTCGCCGCGCATGACCCGCACATCGGCGGAGTTCAGCGCCGTGGCCCGCACCCGCAGGAGCACCTCGCCGCGGCCGGCGACCGGCGCCGGCGCGTCCGTCCGCACGACCGCCTCGGGCCCGCCGTAGCGCCGCTGGATCCACATGGTCGTGGTGACGGCATCCGCGCTCATGATTCCTCCGGGTAGTGGAAGAGGGCGTCCAGGCTCGTGCCGAACTCCCTGGCGATCTGGAACGCGAGCTCGAGCGTGGGCGAGTACCTGCCCTGCTCGATCGCGATGAGCGTCTGGCGGGTCACGCCGACGCGACGCGCCAGCTCGGCCTGGGTCATCCCCGCCTGCTCCCGGGCAGCGCGGATCGTGTTGACGACGCGGGTGGGGCGCACCATCACTGGAACCCCTTCCGGTAGGCGAACAGGCGGGCGATGCCGCCGAGCAGCGCCGAGAGGAAGAACCCGACGAAGATCGCGTTGCCGATCCAGAACCAGTGCGCCTCGACCATCGCGAGGATGAGCCCCGCCAGACCGCCGAGCACCATGAACGCCTGCCCGACGCGGTCGCCGAACCACTCGATCTCGCGGTCGCGCTGGTCGGCGCGGTGCTCCTCCTCCGGATCGCGCATGCCCGCGCCGATCCCCCAGAGGATGCTGAGCACGATCGACCCGACGATCGCCCCGAGGAGCGACCACACCATCGGCCACACCCAGTCGACCTCGTCGACCGGCCCACCCAGCTGTGGCAGCACGATCGCGAAGTAGACGGCGGTGCCGCCGACGCTCGCGATCAGCTGCGCCCACGTGTTGCGCTCCGCGTAGCCCATGACGCCCTCCGACATGTCAAAGATTCTTGACACAGACGGTACGCTCGGCGCCGACGCGTGTCAAGAATCTTTTACTCGCTCCGATCGGCCCGGCTGATCCCCCTCGCCACCCCGAACTGCCAGAGTGAGAACCATGGGCCGCCGCACCGCCGAAGAAACCCGCCGCCTGCTGATCGACGCAGGGCTCCAGCTCCTGCTCGAGCGGGGCGTGTCGGCCGGCGTCCAGCACATCCGGCTGCAGGAGGTGCTGCGGACGGTCGGCCTCACCACCGGCGCCGCGTACCGCATCTGGGCGGATCAGACCGAGTACCACCGCGACCTCGCGATCGCGATGGTCCGCCTGCGGTTCGCCGAGCCGACGGCCAGCGCAGAGACCGCGGTCCGGGATGCGACCTCGATGGACGACGTCATCCGGGCCGCCGCGCTCGACCATGTGACCTACGCGGCGCAGTTCCACCTGGATCCAGGATCACGGGACTCGCACGCGTTCATCACCGCCCTCGCGCTGCGGACGGCGGCGGGCGCGTGGCCGGAGCTGCGCGAGGCGAGTGCCGCCCGCCACGCCGAGTCGGTGGCGGCGTTCGCGGCCTTCTACGCCGAGCTGATGGAGCGGTTCGGCTACCGGATGCGCGAACCCATGACCGTGCGCGATCTGGCCGAGGCGCTCGCCGCGATCGGCGAGGGCTTCGCGATCCGCGCGGCCGAAGGCCTCGACCACCCCGTCTACGTGCTCAGCGAGGACGACGAGATGGCACCGACCGGGCAGTGGACCCTGTTCGGGCTCACCGTGCGCGCGATGTCGGATGCGTTCATGGTCCGGGTCGCGGCCACCGACCCCGGAGAAGAACTCTCCGCGGGTCGGGGCCACTGATCCCCAACGGTCCCTCTTCACTGCCGCGTGGCCGAACAAGCTGCGGCAGACAAGTCCCCGACCGCCATCCTGCTAGGCCGCTCCCTCCCGCGCCAGAAAGATAAATTGTTTATCCTCTGCGCCGCGCGACGCGTGTCTCAGATCACGGCCTCGGACCACGGGTCGGGGTTGCCGAAGCGGTGGGCGGTGATGCTGATCGACTGCTCACGCAGGAACGGGAGCAGCTCGAGACGGCCGGCGGTCGTGACCTCGTTGGCGCAGACGGCGAGGTCGGGGTCGCCCGCCGTCGCCTCGGCGAGCGCTCCGTGCAGGGCGGCGACGGATGCTGCCGCCCCGACGAGCCGGACGCGCTCCGGCCGCGACTCCGCGAGCCGCATCCGCTCGATCCACTCTGGCTCTGTCTCGACGAACACCGTGATCTGCTCGTCGCCGAGCGCGCGGCGCACCTCAGCGGGGAGGCCCACGGGAACGCTCACGTCGAACGACGCCCCCGAGCGGATGCCGGCGACCACGACCCGGAGCAGCGCGTGCCACGACGCATCGCCGGTCGCACGCACCCCCACCGAGGGCATCGGGCGGTAGCGGAACAGGTTGCGCTCGACGCCGAGCTGCGAGACGTCCTTCACCCGGCCGAATTCTCGGTCCCAGGCGATGGCATCGGACAGGGCGCCTCGGCGCAGCCACTCGAAGGACTCGTAGTCGAGGGTCGGCTGGGCCGCCTCGATGATCGCGGTGATGCGGCTGTCGAGACCCCGCAGGTGCAGGGTCGGCGACGGCGCCGCGCCGCCGGTCGCGCGCCAGCTGCCGAGCCCGACCAGGTAGTTGGGGCCACCCGCCTTGGTGCCGCCGCCGACCGAAGAGCGCTTCCAGCCGCCGAACGGCTGACGCTGCACGATCGCGCCGGTGATGCCTCTGTTGACGTAGAGGTTGCCGGCCTCGACGGTGTCGAGCCACAGCGCCAGCTCGGCGGGGCTCTGCGTGTACAGGCCGGCGGTGAGCCCGTAGGCCACCGCGTTCTGCAGCTCGATCGCCTGGGCGAGCGACGAGGCGTGCATGACGCCCATCACCGGGCCGAAGAACTCCTCGGTGTGGAAGCGCGAGCCGGGCCGGACGCCGACCCGGATGCCGGGCGACCACAGCCGGCCGCCTCCGCCGGCCTCATCCAGCGGCCGCGGCTCGACCAGCCACTGCTCGCCCTCGTCGAGAGTGGTCAGCGCCCACTCGAGCTTGCCCTGCGGCGGTTCGATGACCGGCCCGACCTCGCTGAGCGGATCGGTGGGCAGCCCGACGCGCAGCGAGTCGGCAGCATCCCGCAGCTGCCGTGCGAAGCGCCGGGAACGGCCGACCGGCCCGACCAGGATCGCGAGCGAGGCCGCGGAGCACTTCTGCCCCGCGTGGCCGAAGGCGCTCTTGATGAGGTCGGATGCTGCCAGGTCGAGGTCGGCCGACGGCATCACGATCATGGCGTTCTTGCCGCTGGTCTCGGCGAGCAGGGGCAGGTCGGGGCGCCACGAGCGGAACAGCGCCGCCGTCTCCCACGACCCGGTCAGGATCACCCGGTCGACATCGGGGTGCGAGAGCAGCCGGCGACCGAGCGCACCCTCGTCGATGTCGACGAGCGCGAGCACCTCGCGAGGGACGCCCGCTTCCCAGAGCGCCTCCGCGACGACCGCCGCACAGCGGCGCGCCTGCGGGGCGGGCTTGAACACGACGCCCGAGCCGGCGGCGAGCGCGGCGAGCACCCCGCCCGCCGGGATCGCGATCGGGAAGTTCCAGGGCGGCGTCACGACCGTCACGCGCTCCGGCTCGAAGATCGCGCCGGACACCCGGTCGAGCTCCCGCGCGGTCGCGGCGTAGTAGTTGGCGAAGTCGACGGCCTCGCTCACTTCGACATCGGCCTCGGCGAAGACCTTCCCGGTCTCGCTGGCAGCCACCTCGATGAGATCGCCGCGGCGCGCCTCGAGCGTGCGTGCGGCCGCCAGGAGGACGGCGGCGCGATCGGACGCGGGTAGGCCACCCCACGACGCGGCAGCATCCCGCACCGTGGCGACGATCGCCTCGAGGGCGTCCTCGTCGTCGACGCGTGCGGCCGCGACGGCGGCGTCGCCGAGGCTCGATCCGTCGATGCGGGCGAGGATCTCGCGCGCCCACTCGCGGTTCGCCGGCAGTGCCGGGTCGGTGTCGGCGGTGTTGCGGAAGCCCGGTGCACCCTCGGCGACCTCGTCCTCGCGCGGCGCGAAGACCGCGGTCTCGACGAAGGCCTCGCCGCCGAACAGCTGCGCCTCGGCCGGCGGCGCGACCGGGGCGGTCTCGCCTGGGTCGATCCTCGGAGTGCTCGACCCGCGCGCGATGTCGAGAACGGCTTCGGTCAGGCCGCCGTCGTCGTCAGCCGGCGTCTGCTCGCGCCGCACCCGCCCGTCGGCGCGCACCGCACCGGTCGCGACAGGGGCACGGCGATCCTGCGTGCGGTTCGAGCCGATCGGCAGCGTGGGGTCGGCGGCCCGCGCGATCGAAGCGAGGAAGCGGTCGCGCTCACGCTCGAACAGGGCGGGCTCGTCGGCCAGATCGAACGCGGCCGACAGGAAGTTCTCGCTCGACGCGTTCTCCTCGAGCCGGCGCACCAGATAGCTGATCGCGACGTCGAACTCGTCGGGGCGGACCACCGGCACGTACAGCAGCACGTGTCCGACTTCGCGGGTGACGGCGGCCACCTGGCCCTGTGCCATGCCGAGCAGCATCTCGAACTCGAGTGCCGGCGTCTCCGCCTGCCCCGCGTCGGAGGTCGCCGGGCGGACGCCGCGCTCCCCTGCGAGCAGCCAGGCGTACGCGATGTCGAAGAGGTTGTGGCCGGCGACACCCAGCCGCACCGCCGCCGTGCGCTCGGCATCCAGTGCGTAGTCGAGGCAGCGCAGGTAGTTCGCGTCGGAGTCGAGCTTCGTGCCGTAGGTCGCCAGCGGCCAGTCGTGCATGACCGCATCCACGGTCTCCATCGCCAGGTTCGCGCCCTTGACCAGCCGCACCTTGATGCGCGCGCCGCCCGCGGCGACGCGCTGCTGCGCCCAGCCGGTGAGCCGCTGGAGGGCCGGCAGCGCATCGGGCAGGTAGGCCTGCAGCACGATGCCGGCCTCGAGGGCCCGCAGCCGGGGATCATCCAGGATGCGGGTGAACACCGCGATCGTCAGGTCGAGGTCGCGGTACTCCTCCATGTCGAGGTTGATGAACGTCTCCGCGCCGGCCGCCGGATCGCTCGCCGTCAGGTACAGCGGCATCAGGCGCTCGACCACCTTGTCGACGACCTCGTCGAACGCCCACATGGAGATGTGGCTGGCGATGGCGGACACCTTGACCGACACGTAGTCGACGTCGTCGCGCCGGATCAGGTCGTGGATGCCCTCGAGTCGGCGAAGCGCCTCGGCCTCGCCGAGCACCGCCTCGCCGAGCAGGTTGAGGTTCAGCCGCGCACCGTCCGCGCGCAGCGCCGCGATCGCGGGGCCGAGCTTGTCGGGCCGTGCGTCGACGACCAGGTGTCCGACCATCTCGCGCAGCACCCGGCGCGCGATCGGCACCACGGGCGACGGCAGCACCGGCGCCATCGCTCCGCCCACCCGGACCGCGCCGCGCAGGTACCAGGGCAGGAACTCGGGCACGAGGGGGGCGACGCCGTGGAGTCGGGATGCTGCCGCGGCGAGGCTCTCCGGGCGCATCACGCCGTCGACGAAGCCGATCGTGAACGGCAGCCCGTTCGGGTCCTTGAGGACGCCGGCGAGGCGCTCGGCCGATGCGTCGGCCGGGTAGTCGGCACTCTCGGCGACCCAGAGCCGCGCGAGGTCGACGGCGCGGGTGCCCAGATCGTGGTCGGAAGGAGTCGTGTCGTGTGCTCGGCTTGTGGCCATGCGCCCAGCCTAAGGTCTCGGCGGGAGCCGGGAAGGCAGACACCGGGCCGCCTTTCGAGGCTGAGTGATTGCTGTGCGGAAGGGCGATGATCCACTGTGGTCTGACCACAGTCGTATACTGAGGGTGCATTCACACGGATGCACGTGCCGGCGGCTCCGCCGGCGCTGTGACCGGCGGCACGTCGCCGCCCTCTGAAAGGACAGCTCATGTCTTCGCGCGACCGGACGGACCGGAAGGACCGGCGCAACACCATCATCCGCATCTCGATCGCCGGACTCGCGGTCTTCGGGATCGGCGCCGCGATCACCACCGCCGCGTGGACCGACCAGGTCTGGTTCGCCGCCGAAGCGGACGTCGCCTCTCTCGATCTGAAGGGCAGCACTACGGCCACCGGCCCGTGGGACGACTACGCCACCGAGGGGGACGCCCTCACGATCCCCGTCTCCGCGTCGGACTTCGGCGCCCTCCAGCCGAACCGCACCTACGAGATGGAGGTCTACGTGAAGAACGCGGACACCGCCGACGCCACGCTGACGGTGGACGCCGACCTGACGGGCGCGATCGCCGACGCCGGCTCGACCATCACGGTCGACGCCGTGGCCGCCGAGACCGCTCTCGCGACCGACGACGTCACGGCGGTCACCATCACGCTGACCACCGGCGACATCCCGGCCACGCTCCAGGGCGCGACGGGGACCGCGCTGGTCACCGTCACCGGAACCAGCAGCTGACCGCGCGCACGCCCACGGCAGGAAGAAGCTCATGAGCACCGTCGTCGGCCGCGCCCTGCGCGCGATCAGTTCCGCCGTGCTGTGGCTTCTCGTCGCCGTGGGCGTGCTCTGCGGCGGGCTCTGGGCCGCGAACGCGGCGGGGCTCGTCCAGCCCCTCGTCGTCGCCTCGGGCTCGATGTCACCCGGCATCCGGACCGGCGACCTCCTGTTCGCCACGCCCACCCCGGCCTCCGAGGTCGCGGTGGGCGAGGTGACCACCCTGCACAGCGAGGTGACCGGAAAGCTGGTCACCCACCGGGTGATCGAGATCACCCGGTCGGGCGACACCGTCTCGGTGCGCATGCAGGGCGACGCGAACCAGGCCGCCGATCCCGAGGCCTACGTCGTCGACGCCGACGCATCGGTCTGGCAGCCGACGTGGACCATCCCGGGCGGCAGCTACGCCGTCATGACGCTGATGCGCCCGGCCGTCGCGATCCCCGGCATGCTCGGGATCCTCGCCCTCGTCGGCCTGACGCTGCTCCCCGCCCGTCGCCCCGCGGTGGCACCCGAGGCGGTGCCGGCCTGATGAACGGTCTCGCGCGCGCCGCCGCAGGCGCTGCCGCCGCCGTGGCCGTCCTGCTCGCGGCGGGCAGCGTGACGTCGACCAGCGCCGCCTGGACGGACTCCGTGCACGTCGCCGCTGCGACGGACGTCGGCACCTGGGCCGACCAGGAGCCCGACATGAACGGCCCGTTCGAACCGGGCGAGCCGAGCACGGTGATCGGCCAGGCGTCATGGACGATGCCCGCGACCAACACCTCGGGCTACTGCGCCGCACTCACCATCACGACGACCTCGCCCACGCCGATCCCCTGGTCGATGATCATCCACCTCGATGAAGCGCCGTACTGGGGCGCCGCCGGCATGATCTGGGGACAGGACGTCGAGGTCACTCCGGTATCCGGCGACCCGACCCGCGCCGTCGTGACCGGCCGGTATCCCTACGAGACGATCGCGGCCGGCACGGTGCTGACCACGAGCATCTGCAACGCCAACGCCGTGGCACCCCCGGTCGGCGACCCGGACTGGTACACCGTGACGACCGCGGTCAAGGGAACCTGGACCGCCACACGAGCCTGCATCGACATCACTGTCACCGGGCGGCGCGACCTCGCCGAGTATCCGTACTTCTTCGGCTGGACGACCACGGTCGACCTCTCGGCGGCCAAGGCGGCCATGACGGCCGCAGGCGGGCACGTGAACCACGTGGACTGGTCGCCCGCGCCGTCCGGCGGGTACGCGTTCACGGTCGATCCGTCGTCGAACAGCCCCGTCGCCGACCGCTACACGCTCACCAGCGGGACGATCACCGCGCTCCGCGGCACGCAGAGCCAGACGATCACCGTCTGCGTGAACGGCTACTGAGCCGGGTCGGGACTCAGCGCCACTCGCTCGGCGCCGGCGCCTTCGTCGAGGGGAGCGCCGCGCCGGTCGCCCAGGCGGTGACCCACTCGGGCAGCGGCGGCAGGTCGTCGGGCCGGTGCAGCGCTTCGAACAGCTCCTCGAGCGGCACCACTCCTCCGCTGCGACGCAGGAAGCGGGCGCGCACGACCATCTCGGCGTAGATCTCGCCATCCACCACCGCGCGGTGGATCTGGTAGACGGCCCTGTCGTCGTGCCCGTACAGCCGTGACTCGACGGTGAAGCGCTGCCAGAGCTGCAGCGACTTGCGGAAGGTGATGGTCTCGTTGGCCACGACCGCGTACCAGCCGCGCTCGTTCATGGCGTCCCAGATGCCGGTGCGGATGAGCAGGTCGAACCGGCCCAGGTCGAACAGAGAGGCGTACCGGCCGTTGTTCATGTGCCGCAGCAGGTCGATGTCCGTCGGCAGCGTGCGCAGTCGCACCCGACCCACCGAGGCCGGGTCGATCCTGCCGCGACGGCGCAGCAGCACCTTCGCGCGCCAGATGGTCAGGAGGGTTCGCCACCACACGTTCACGAGGCGCGATGTTAGCCGCATCCGCGACAGATCCCGCAATCGCGTTGTCACTCCTCGACAAGTTTTCGCGCCCTCATTCGCACGGGATTTCTCCCGGTCTGCTCGATTAGGCCTCCTGCCGCCTTCGACGTAGAGTCTGGCCATGGAAGCCGAACTGCAGACAGACATCGTGGTCCGTCCTGTGCGGGACGTGGACGCCGAAGCACTCGGACGCGTCCACGCGACCTGCTGGCACGAGACCTACGACCACCTCATCAGCAAGGCCGCGCTCGAGCGCGTGTCGCCGCGCCGGCTGGCCGAGCTGTGGACCCACTGGGCCGTCCAGGGCCCCGATTTCCGGATGAGCGCGGCGCTCGTCAACGGCGAGATCGTCGGCTTCGTCGGCTCGGGCCCCGCCCGCGACCGCGACGCACCCCGCACCCGCGAGCTCTACTTCATCTACCTCCTCGACGCCTGGCACGGCACCGGCATCGGCCAGCGCCTGTTCGACTCCGCGGTCGACGAGGGCGAAGAGGTGTACCTGTGGGTCGCGGAGGACAACCCGCGCGCGCACCGGTTCTACCAGCGCAACGGCTTCACCCTCGACGGCGCCACGCACACCGAGCCCTTCCTCGGCGAGACGCTGACCGAGGTCCGGTTCGTCCGCTGACCCGCTGACGTGCTGCAGATCTGGGCCCTCGACGGCATCGGCGAGGTGCAGGAGGGCGACGATCTCGTCGCACTGATCGCAGCAGCGGCCGACGGCGCACTCCAGGACGGCGACATCCTCGTCGTCACCTCGAAGATCGTCTCGAAGGCCGAGGGCCGATTCGTCCGCGCCGACGACCGCGAGGACGCCATCACGGCCGAGACCGTGCGCGTGGTCGCGTCGCGCACGTCTCCGACCGGGCACATCACCCGCATCGTCGAGAACCGCCTCGGCATCGTGGCCGCTGCGGCGGGAGTCGACGCCTCCAACACTCCGCACGGCACCGTGCTGCTGCTGCCCGTCGACCCCGACGCGTCCGCCCGTGCACTGGCGGCCGGTCTGCGCGAGCGCACGGGCGCACGGGTCGGCGTGATCGTCAGCGACACCCACGGCCGCGCCTGGCGCGAGGGCCAGACGGATGCGGCCATCGGCGCCGCGGGCGTGCACGTCTTCGAGGATCTTCGCGGCGGGACGGATGCGGAGGGCCGGCCGCTGATCGTCACGATGCCGTGCGTGGCGGACGAGTTGGCCGCAGCATCCGATCTCGTGAAGGGCAAGGCGGCCGGCCTGCCGGTCGCCGTCGTCCGCGGGCGCGCCGATCTGGTCGGCGACCTCGACCTGCCGGGGGCCCGGTCGATCGTGCGGCCGCCCGAGCGGGACTTCTTCCGGCTCGGCGCCGACGAAGCGCACGCCGCCGGCCGGGCCGAGGGATATGACCTCGGCTGGGCAGACGGCGCCGCCTCGCGCTGAGCCCGGCTCAGCGCCCCGCGCGCAGCACGGCGTCTCCGGCCGACACCTCGCCGGTGATCGTGCTGGTCGCCGTGCTCGAGGTGTCGAGGTGGTTGTGCAGCTCGCCGGCCGAGACGGAGACGTTCACGTCGTAGGTGCCGTCCGGCACCGTGAGCGTGAGCGAGCCCGCACTGACGTCGAGCACGACGTCGCGCGGGGCGCGCTCGGTCAGAGCGACGATCAGCTCGCCCGCGCTCACCGCGAGGTCGGCGTCGGCGACGCCGGACACGGCGAGGTCGGCGCTGCCCGCGCTCACGTCGGTCTGCAGCGACGAGGCTGAGCCCTCGACGTCGAGCGACCCGGCGCTCACGGTCGTCTTCAGGTCTCCGAAGGTTCCGGAGACGGTGAGATCTCCGGCCGAGAGGTCGAGGGCGGCATCCAGGGTCCGGCTCTCGTACTCGGCCGGCAGCGTGATCACCGCGCGGCCGTTGCCGCCGAAGATCCAGCCGAAGCCGAAGAACCCGTTCGGGGTCTGGACGGTCAGGGTGTCGCCGTCGCGCTCGAGCGTCCACGCGTCCGCTCCGCGGGAGCTGGTGACCTCCAGGGTGACGTCGTCGACGTCGCCGTACTCGAGCACGACCTCGCCGGCCGACACGTCGATGTCGAGGTCGGCGATGCCGTCGGCGGTGACCGTGCGGGTCTCGGTGTGCACGGCGGCGGCGGCGAGCCCGCCGATGATGGCGGCGGTCGCGGCGCCCAGCACGATGAGTCCGCCGAAGACGATCGCGAGGATCGCGACGACCCGGGCGGCCGGGTGCGGGGGCCGCTCCTGCGGCGCGGGCGGGGTCGGAGTGGTCGGTGCCGGCGGGAGCGGCGGCGGGGTGAGGGTGGTCATCGGATCTCTCCTGTCGGGGGTGTGGCGCCGCCGTGCTCCAGGTGGGCCAGGACGGCGAGCACGCGGCGGTTGCCCGCCTCGTCCTGCTCGAGCTCGAGCTTCTGGAAGACGGCCGTGATGTGCTTCTCGACGCTGCCTTCGGTGACGAAGAGCGCCTGGGCGATCGCCTGGTTGGACTTTCCTTCTGCGATGAACGCGAGCACGGTCGACTCGCGGTCGGTGAGCCGCCGCATCCGCTCGTCGATGGCGCGTCTGCTGAGCAGCTGCGCGACGACCTCCGGATCGAACACGGTGGCGCCGGTGGCGATGCGCTCGACGGTGTCGACGAACTCGGCGACGTCGGCGACGCGGTCCTTCAGCAGGTAGCCGAGGGCGCCGCCCTTGCCGGCGATGAGCTCGGACGCGTAGCGCTCCTCCACGTACTGCGAGAGCACCAGAACCGGCAGCTCGGGCCGGGCGGCGCGCAGTCGGAGCGCCGCCCGGATGCCCTCGTCGGTGTGGGTCGGCGGCAGCCGCACGTCGAGGATGCAGAGGTCGGGGTCGGTCTCGGCGACCGCCTCGTCGAGGTCGGTGGCGTCGGGGAGGGCCGCGACCACCTGGTGGCCGGCGTCTTCGAGCAGTCGCACGAGACCCTCCCGCAGCAGTACGGAGTCTTCGCAGATCAGGATGCGCACGGGATGCTCACCTCCACGGTGGTCGGGCCGCCGGCCGGGCTGTCGAGCTGGAAGGTGCCGCCCACGCCGAGCACGCGGTTAGCGATGCCGTCGAGGCCGCCACCCGGGGTGATCTGCGCATTGCCGATGCCGTTGTCCTCGACCTTGGCCCACAGCATCCCGCCGTCGCGCTGCCGGACGAGCACACGCACCTCACCGGCACGCGAGTGCTTGGCGGCGTTGGTCAGGGCTTCGGCGACGACGAAGTACACAGCCGCCTCGGCGGCGGGACTGCACCGCTGGGTGAGGCGCACGTCGAGGGCGACGGGGATATGGGATCGGCCGGCCAGCGCGGAGAGTGCCGCATCGAGGCCGCGGTCGTCGAGGACGGAGGTGTGGATGCCGCGGGCCAGCTGCCGCAGCTCGGTGACGGCGGCTTTCGTCGAGGTGTGCGCCTCGGCGATCAGCGCCTTGGCCGCCTCGGGGTCTGCGTCGACCTTCTGCTGAGCGAGCCCGAGCGTCATGCCGATGGACACCAGCCGCGGCTGGACGCCGTCGTGCAGGTCCCGCTCGATGCGGGTGCGCTCGACCTCGGCCGCGCGGACGGCTCCGGCCCGCTGGGCGCCGGACACCCGGGCGGCCTCGGTCAGCTGCGCCTCCCGCGAGGGGACCATGATGGCCCGCGAGATCATGCCGTGCACGATCGCCAGGCCGACGACCGCAGCGAGCGAGACAAGGGCGACGGCGATGCCGATGATGGCGGCCCACGAGGTGGGCACGTCGAGGTCGGTGCGGAAGAGGCGCACGGCGCCGTCGGAGCCGAGCAGCGGGGCGAAGGCCAGCACGATGCCGGAGAAGACGAGCGTGACGAGCGGCAGCACGATGACGCCGAGCAGGGTGGCGATGGCGGCGTTGCCGACCCCGCGCCACATGGACGGGTCGATCGCCTGCTGCCAGAGGGTGCGCATCAGTCCGCCGAAGCCCGGGCGGCCGCTGCGGCGGGTGCGCAGGGCGGGGATGCCGAAGCCGTACAGGCCCTCGATACGGGCGCCCTCGACCCAGGCCGTGGCGTAGAGCGCGTAGACCAGCGCGGCGAGGAAGAGCAGGCCGATGCCGAAGATGGCGAGCAGGCCGATGCCGAGCGAGAGCAGCGTGATCAGGATCGTGAACACGACGGTGCCGACGATGCCGACCGCCACGAGCTGGGCGATCGCGCCGAGCAGCACGAGCGGCGACGAGATGCGCCGAGACGGGGAAACGGAAGTCATGGCTCAAAGTTAGGCCGCGGCCGCGCCGCGCGCGCCAGAGCCATCCGGAGTCTTCTGCGGGGGTTATCCCCCGATGCTGTTCTCGGTCGAGCCGCGTCAGCGTCCGCTGACGGTGCCGAACAGCCGGGCGATCGGGGCCAGGATGAGCGGGCGCGCGGCGGCCCAGCCGGCGGCGATGACGAGCAGGGAGGCGGCGAAGATCCAGAACCCGACCCAGTTCACGGCGTCCTGCGCCGCGTACATGTGGTTGAGGTTCCGCAGCGCCCCCGTCGCGAAGACGAGCGTGACGTGCACGATGATGAACGCCACGAAGTACAGCATCACCGGGAAGTGCACGGCGCGCGCCCACTCGACGGGGTAGACGCGGTTCAGCGCCTTGGCGTCCTTCGGCCACAGCTTCGACATGCGGAAGCCGGTGATCGCGGCGAGTGGCGCCGCCAGGAACACGGTCGCGAAGTAGGCGAGCTGCTGCAGGGAGTTGTAGTTCACCCAGCCGTTCTCGGTCGGCCAGTCGAGCGTCACGTACTGCAGGGCAGCGCTCACCGCATTCGGGAACACCTCCCAGCTGGTCGGGACGATCCGCATCCACTGGCCGGTGACGAACAGCAGCACGACGAACACGGCTCCGTTGACGAGCCAGAAGATGTCGAGCCCCTGGTGGAACCACAGCGCGAGGCTGATCTTGCCCTTCTTGTCGCCGCGCGGCGCCCAGAACACGGTCGGGCGCTTCTCGGTGCGCACCTGCAGGCCCGAGCGGATGATCAGCACGATCAGGAAGGTGTTGAAGAAGTGCTGCCAGCCGAGCCACGCCGGGAAGCCGACCGGAGCCGACTCGGGCAGGTCGTACTCGCCGGGGTAGGCGTAGAGGAAGTCCCGCATGAACTCCAGCGAGACGAACCACCGCGTGAAGAACACGACCATCGCGGCGGCGAACAGCATCCCGATCCCGCCGACGATCACGGCGCCCGCCCACTGCGTGCGGGTGAAGGGGCCGATGCGGACGGGCTCAGGCTTCGGCTGCGGCCGCGTGCGCGCGGCGGCGCCCGGCCAGACCGTGCGGGTGAACGGCAGCGGGGCGCGCGGGCCGGCGGCGGCCGGTGCCGGTGCCGGTCGGGTCGTGGGTTCGGGACGGGTCGTGGGTTCGGCAGCGGGCGCGGGTGCGACAGGTTCTGGTGTCGGCTCGGGCTGGACCGCAGGTGCCGGAGCGGCAGCGGCCGCCCCCGGAACGGGCGCGAAGCCGGCGGGCGGCCAGGGTTCGCCGCCCGGGACGCGGGGCAGGCCCCGGCGGAGCGGTGCGCCCTCAGCTGAGGGGGCGTCTGCGGCCGGCGCGGCTGCGGCCGGTGCGGCTCCACTTCCCTGCGAGGGCGCCACATCGTTCTGGCGCGGTTGCGGAGAAAGGGCGCGGTCGGGTGCTGCGGCGCCGGGTGCGGGTGCGGGCGCGGATGCGGATGCGGCCGCGGGCAGGGAGGCTGCCGCCACCGCCGCGGCGGGCGGCCACGGCTCGCCACCGGGGGTGCGGGGCAGGCCGCGGCGGACCCGCACGGGCGCCCCGACGGGCTCGGGTGTCAGTACAGGGCGCTCCTCGGCGACAGATGCGGCAGCATCAGCCACCTCAACCCCGGCGGTCGTGGCCACGACGGGCTCGGGTGTCAGCACGGGTCGCTCATCGGCGACGGATGCGGCAGCATCCGCCCCCTCGACGGGCTCCGCGACGCCCTCAGCCTCACCCGCAGGCGGCCACGGCTCGCCGCCGGCCACGCGGGGCAGGCCGCGGCGCAGCGTCCGCCCGTACGTCGCCACTCAGGCCTTCTTCGCCTCGAGCGCCGCGATGAGCTGCGGCACGACGGTGAACAGGTCGCCGACCACGCCGAAGTCGGCGATGTCGAAGATCGGCGCATCGCCGTCCTTGTTGATCGCGACGATGGTCTTCGCGGTCTGCATCCCGGCCTTGTGCTGGATCGCTCCGGATATGCCGAGCGCGACATACAGCTGAGGGGCGACCGAGACGCCGGTCTGCCCGACCTGGTGGGCATAGGGGATGTACCCGGCGTCGACGGCCGCGCGCGAGGCGCCCACGGCCGCGCCGAGCGCGTCGGCGAGCTGCTCGACGAGCGCGAACTTCTCCTCGGAGCCCAGCCCGCGACCACCAGAGACCACCTTGGCGGCCCCGCGCAGCTCGGGTCGCGACGAGGTCGTCACGACGGCGTCGAAGCCCTCGATGGCGGCGGCGGGCGCACCGGATGCGGTCACCGCCAGCTCCTCCACGACCACCGGCTGGGCGTCGGCCCTGGCCTCCACCGCACCCTGGCGCACCGTGATGACGGGCGCGCCGAAGGTGGCGGCCGACTCGACGTTGTACGCGCCGCCGTAGACGGAGTGGTGGGCCACGATGCCCTCGTCGTCGCGCGAGACGCCGACCGCGTCGACCGCGATCGCGAGGTTCGCACGGGCGGCGAAGCGACCGGCGATGTCGCGGCCCTCGACCGAGTTCGACACGAACACGGCGTCCGGGCGCACCAGGTCGGCGGCGGCCGCCAGCGCGTCGACCAGGGGAACCGTGAGTGCGGTGTCGGCGCCACCGAGTCCGGTCACGAGCACCGTCGCGGCACCGAGGGCGGCAGCATCCGCCGCCAGCGCCTGCTGGCGCTCTTCGGCGACGACCACCAGGGCGACCGGGGTGCCGACGCCGGCGGCGGCGCCGAGCAGGCCGGCCGACGACTTCGCCAGCTCGCCGGTGGGCAGCACGTCCAGCAGGACGAGGATCGAATCATCCGCGAAAGCCATCGCCGTCTCCTATGCCAGTCGGTTCTCGATGAGGTAGGCGGCGAGCTTCTCGCCCGCGTCGCCCTCGTCGACGATCTTCACGCCCGCGCCGCGCGGCGGCTTCTGCGCGACAGCGGTCATGATCGAGCGCGGCGCATCGGCGCGCTCGGCGTCGACGCCGAGGTCGGCCAGCGAGACCGTCTCGAACGGCTTCTTCTTCGCCGCCATGATGCCCTTGAAGTTCGGGAACCGGGCGTCGGGCAGTGCTTCGGTGATCGAGATCACGGCCGGGAGCGGCGCCGAGATCCGCGCGACCCCCGCGTCGCTCGCGCGCGACCCGCTGACGGCGTCCTCGGTGAACTCGACGGCGGACAGGGCCGTCAGCTGGGGCACCCCGAGGCGCTCGGCGAGCATGGCGGGGAGCACGCCGCCGGACCCGTCGGTGGACTGGTTGCCGGTGATCACCAGGTCGAACCCCGCGCGCTGCACGGCGGCGGCGAGCACTTCGGAGGTGAGGCTGAGATCGGCGCCGCGCAGAGCATCGTCGACGACCTGCAGGGCCGATGCGGCGCCCATCGCGAGGCCCTTGCGGACGGTGGCCACGGCGGTCTCAGGGGTCATCGACACGACGACCACCTCGGTGCCCGCATGCGCGTCGGCGTACGACAGCGCGACCTCCAGGGCCCGCTCGCCGATCTCGTCGAGCACCTTCTCGCCGGCGTCACGGTCGGCGAGACCGGTCTCGAGATTCAGCTGGCGATCCCCGTAGGTGTCCGGGACCTCCTTGACCAGGACGACGATCTTCATAGCGCTCCGCTCCTTCGACGTGTCGAGTCTATGGGCCGCGACGACCGGCTAGCGTTGACACCGCCACGAGGGAGGTGCGCGATGGCGAAGCCGCGTCCGCTGCCAGGCGATCCCATCGCCGAGGCCAGTCGCCAGTGGTCTGCGCACGGGTGGGCGGATGCCGCACCGGGCATGGCGGCGGTCACTTCGGTGTTCCGGGTGCAGCAGCTGATGCTCGCCCGCATCGACCGCGCGCTGAAGCCCTTCGGCCTCACCTTCGCCCGGTTCGAGCTGCTGCGGCTGCTCGCGTTCACGCGGGCGGGACGGATGCCGTTGGCCAGCGCGATCACGCGGCTGCAGGTGCATCCGACCAGCGTCACGAACACGGTCGACCGGCTCGTCCGCGCGGAGCTCGTCGCACGCGAGCCCCACCCGAACGACGGGCGTGCGGCGATGCTCGTGCTCACCCCGGCCGGCCGCGCTCTCGTCGAGCGGGCGACGCACGCGCTGAACACCGACGTGTTCGCCGACATCGGCCTCAGCGGAGGAGACACGGCCGAGCTGACCGAGCTGCTCACGCGGGCGCGCGAGAGCGCGGGCGATGCCGTGGCCCCGCCCATGCACTCGGGCGCAGCGGGCGCGTAGCTCACCTGTTCTCGAAGGCCGCGGCGCGCTTCTCGCGGAACGCGGCCATCCCTTCCTTCTGGTCGGCGGTGTCGAAGAGGGCGGCGAACGCCTGCTTCTCGAACCGCAGCCCGTCGGCCAGGGACGACTCCAGAGCGGCGTCGAGCGCGGCCTTCGCGGCGAACAGCGACGGCAGCGACTTGGCGGCGATCGCCTCGGCCGTCTTCTCCGCCTCGGCCAGCAGGTCGCCGGCGGGCACCACCCGCGAGACGAGCCCGGATCGCTCGGCCTCGGCAGCATCCATCATCCGTCCGGTCAAGACGAGCTCCGCCGCCTTGTAGTACCCGACCGCGCGAACGAGGCGCTGCGTGCCGCCCATGCCGGGGATGACGCCGAGGTTGATCTCGGGCTGCCCGAAGCGGGCCGTGTCGGCCGCGAGGATCACGTCGCACATCATCGCGAGCTCGCAGCCGCCGCCGAGCGCGTAGCCCGCCACGGCGGCGATCACCGGCGTGCGCACGGCGGCGAACAGCGCCCAGTCGCCGAAGTGGTCGCCGTCGAGCATCTCCTGAGCGCTCTTGCCCTCCATCTCCTTGATGTCGGCACCGGCGGCGAAGGCCCGCTCCGACCCGGTCACCACGATCGCCCCGATCTCCGGATCGGCGTCGAAGGCGGATGCCGCGGCCACCACGTCGCGCATGAGCTGCGTGTTGAGGGCGTTCAGCGCCTCGGGGCGGTTGAGGGTGATCCACCCCACCCGCCCGCGGGTCTCGGCGAGGATCGTGTCGTACTCGGTCATCGGTGTCTTCCTTCGTCTTGCGGCCCGGCGACGGGCGGTGTCAGAACAGGTGCTCCGGCCGGCACAGGAGGTTCTGCCCCTGAATCATCCTGCCTCCGCCAGAACACCTGTTCTGGGTGAGGGGATTCGGTGGGGCGGATGCCGGGGCGGCGGGGTCATCGGCGAGGTGGCTCATTCCGGGCTGTCGTCCCGGATGGTGGTGATGATCCCGCTGAAATCCTGCCCGGCTCCGGGGCCCGAGGCGAACGCTGTGTAGATCTCGCCCGCGAGCCTGCCCATCCGGGCGTCGACCCCGGTGAGCTCGAGCGCCTGCGCGGCGAGACCGAGGTCCTTCGCCATGAGTGCTCCGGCGAAGCCCGGCTGGTACTCGCGGTTCGCGGGGCTCGTCGGCACGGGGCCGGGCACCGGGCAGTTCGTGGTGAGCGCCCAGCACTGCCCCGACGCGTTGGACGCGACGTCGAACAGCGCCTGGTGGCTGAGACCGAGCCGCTCCCCCAGCACGAACGCCTCGGCGACGGCGATCTGGGTCACCCCGAGGATCATGTTGTTGCAGACCTTGGCCGCCTGACCGAGCCCGGCCTCGCCGCAGTGCACGACGCGGCGGCCCATCGCCTCGAGGATCGGCAGGGCGTCTTCGAAGTCGCTCTCCGCGCCGCCGACCATGAACGCGAGCGTCCCGTTCTCCGCGCCGACCACGCCGCCGGAGACGGGCGCGTCGAGGCTGCGCATGCTCGCCGACACCGCGAGCTCGTGGGCGGCCCGCGCCTCGTCGACCGCGATCGTCGAGCAGTCCAGGAACAGCGCGCCGGGGGCGGCGACCGCGAGCAGCCCCGGGTCGTCGCCGGCGCCGCGATACGCATCGATCACGTGCCGCCCGCTCGGGAACATCGTGATCACGACGTCGCAGCCGGCCGCGGCATCCGATCCGGATGCGGCGACGGGGATGGATGCGGCGCGCGCCGCGTCGACGGCGGCAGGCACGACATCGAAGCCGGTCACGTCGAACCCTGCGCGCACCAGGTTGACGGCCATCGGGAGACCCATGTGCCCGAGGCCGAGGAAGGCGATGCGCATGTCAGGCCGCCAGGAGTCCGCGGCCGATGATGACGCGCATGATCTCGTTGGTGCCCTCGAGGATCTGATGCACTCGCAGGTCGCGCACCACCTTCTCGATGCCGTAGTCGTGCAGGTAGCCGTAGCCGCCGTGCAGCTGCAGAGCCTGGTTGGCGACCGCGAAGCCGGCGTCGGTCACGTAGCGCTTGGCCATCGCGCAGCGCATCGCGGCATCCGGGGCGCCCTCGTCGAGCGCCTGGGCCGCGTCGCGCACGAGGGCGCGCGCAGCGTGGAGCTCGGTCGCCATGTCGGCGAGGGCGAACACCACGGACTGCCTCTCGGCGAGCGCCTGTCCGAACGTGAACCGCTCATGCACGTACTGCACCGTGCGGTCGAGTGCCCACTGCGCTCCCCCGAGCGAGCATGCGGCGATGCTGACGCGGCCCGCGTCGAGCGCCGACATCGCGATCTTGAATCCCTCCCCGATCGCGCCGAGCAGCGCGGAGGCGGGCAGGCGCACCTGATCGAGGATCACCTGCCGGGTGGGCTGGGCGTGCCAGCCCATCTTCTTCTCCAGCGCGCCGAAGCTCAGGCCGGGAGCGTCTCCCGGCACGAGGAACGCGCTGATGCCCCTGGCACCCGGCAGCGCCGGCTCACCGAGCGTCGACGTGCGCGCCATGACGACGTAGACCGCGGCCTCACCACCGCCGGAGATGAACTGCTTGACGCCCGTGAGAACGAACTCGTCGCCGTCGCGGACCGCACTGGTGGTGATCGCCGCGGCGTCGGACCCTGCGCCCGGCTCGGTCAGGCAGTAGCCGCCGAACCCGGTCATCGCGGTCAACTGCGGGAGCCACCGCTGCCGCTGGGCGTCGTCGCCGTAGCCGTCGATCATGCCGGCGACCATGTTGTGGATGGAGATGTAGGCCGCCACCGCCGGGTCCGCCTGCGCGAGCTCTTCGAAGATCGCCGCGGCGTCCATCCGGCTGAGCCCGGACCCGCCGACGTCCTCGCGGATGCAGATCCCGCCCAGGCCGAGTTCGCCTGCCGCGGTCAGCTCCTCACGAGGGAAGTGGTGGCGCTCGTCCCAGTCGAGCGCGTGCGGCGCCAGCCGGGTGGTCGCGAACTCGCGCACCGCCGCGACAATCGCGGCTCTCTCATCGGTCGTCACGGTCATGCTCATCGGATTTCACGTCCTTGTGGGGCATCCTGCAGGAATCCTGCGCGGCCGGGTGGGCAGCATGATGAGTTTAGCTGGACGTCCTAGTAAATTCCATGGGTGTCGCCGATCGGCACCGCGACTGTCAGAGACGCTCGATGATGGTCGCGTTGGCCATGCCGCCGCCCTCGCACATGGTCTGGAGGCCCCAGCGGCCGCCGGACTCCTCGAGCTGAGCCACGAGCGTTCCGAGCAGCCGCGTTCCCGACGAGCCGAGCGCGTGGCCGAGCGCGATCGCCCCGCCCCAGGGGTTCAGCTTGGCGGGGTCTGCGTGCAGCTCCGCCGCCCAGGCGAGCGGCACGGAGGCGAACGCCTCGTTCACCTCGTAGGCGTCGAGGTCGTCCATCGTCAGCCCACCGCGCTCCAGGACCCGGCGCGTCGCCGGGATCGGACCGGTGAGCATGAGCAGCGGATCGTCGCCGACGACCGCGAACGCGTGGAACCGTGCCCGGGGTGTGAGACCGAGCTCGACCGCCCGCTCCTCGCTCATGATGAGCGCGGCCGATGCCCCGTCGGTCAGCGGGGACGAGTTGCCTGCGGTGATCCGCCAGTCCAGCTCGGGGAACCTCTCGGCGTAGGCGTCCGTGCGGAACGCGGGACCGAGGGCGGCCAGCGCCGCGGCGGTCGTGGCCGCCCGCACGGTCTCGTCGGAGGTGACCCCGGCCGTCGGGAGCAGCTGCCCGGCGAAGCTGCCTCGGGCTCCCGCATCCGCCGCCCTGCGATGGGACTCGGCCGCGTACGCATCCAGCTCGGCCCGCGAGAGCCCCCACCTGTGCGCGATGAGCTCGGCGGACACTCCCTGGTTGACGAGCCCCGCGGGGTACCTCGCGGAGATGCCCGGCGACACCGGCGATCCGCCCACGGAGGCGGCGATGCCGAGCGGGAGCCTGCTCATCGACTCGACGCCACCGGCGATCACGATGTCGTATGCCCCCGCGATGACCCCCTGCGCGGCGAAGTGCGCGGCCTGCTGAGACGATCCGCACTGCCGGTCGATCGTCGTCGCCGGTACCGACTCGTCGAAGCCCGCGGCGAGCACGGCCTGGCGGGCGATGTTGGCGGACTGCTCGCCCGCCTGACTGACGCACCCCAGCAGCACATCGTCGATCTGCGTCGACTCGAGGCCGTTGCGCTCGAGCACGGCGGTGAGCACGCCGGCGGCGAGATCCACCGGGTGCACTCCGCTCAGCGCGCCGCCGGGCTTGCCGCGTCCGGAGGGTGTGCGGACGACGTCGACGATGACGGCGGTGCGCGTGCTCATCAGCCGGCGGCCTCCTCCGCGCGCGTCAGCGCCTCGGCGACGGCGGGGTCGGGAACGTAGCCCTCGATGTGGCGCTCGTCGGGCCCGACGTACTCCGACAGCGGCCGGATGAGCGCGTTCGAGCCGAGCTGCTCCATGATGTGCGCGGTCCAGCCCGTGACCCGCGCCGCGACGAACAGCGGGGTGAAGGTGAGGATGTCGAACCCGATCAGGCTGTACGCGGGGCCGGACGGGTAGTCGAGGTTGGGGTAGATGCCCTTGCGCGAGACGAACTCGGACTCGAGGGTGTCGTAGAGCTCGGCGACGTCCGGCCGGTCGTAGTGCGCGACGAGCGTGTCGAGCGCGGCTTTCATCGTCGGCACGCGCGAATCGCCGCGTTTGTAGACGCGGTGGCCGAAGCCCATGATCTTGCGCTTCGAGGCGAGCGCGTCGTCGAGCCACGGCACGACGTTCGAGGCATCGCCGATCTCCTCGAAGATGTGCAGCACCGCCTCGTTCGCACCACCGTGCAGCGGGCCCTTCAGCGCGCCGACGGCGGCCACGACGGCCGAGTACAGGTCGCTGAGGGCCGAGGCGACCACGCGGGCCGTGAACGTCGAGGCATTGAACGAGTGCTCGGCGTACAGCACCATCGACCGGTTGAACGCGTCCACGACGACCGGGTCGGCCTCGACGCCGAAGGTCATCCAGAGGAAGTTCGCGGCGTAGTCGAGGTCGTCGCGCGGGGCGATCGGCTCGTCGCCGTGACGGCGGCGCTGGCCGTAGGCGACGATCGCGGGGAGCGCGGCGAAGAGGCGGATGCTGCGTTCGAGGTTGTCCTCCACGCTGCCGCTGGCTTCGAGCACCGATCCGCGGCCGGCCAGGTCGATCGCGCCGATCAGGCTCAGCGCGGTGCGCACCTCGTCCATCGGATGGGCGTCCAGCGGCACCAGGTCGATCGCGGCGATCACCTCGGGTGTGAGCGTGCGGTGCGCGCGCTCGGTGGCCCGGAGGGCGGCGAGCTCGTCGTCGGTGGGCAGCTCGCCGTGCCAGAGCAGGTGGGCGACCGCCTCGAACGGCTGCGTCGCCGCGAGCTCCTGCACCGGGTACCCGCGGTACAGCAGGGAGTTCGTCTCGGGGTTGACCTTGCTGATCGCCGTCTCGTCGGCGACGACGCCGGCCAGGCCCTTCTTGATGTCGGTCATGCGGGGTCCTTCTCGATCTGGAAGTTGAAGATGGAGGTGTCGAACTGGTTGTAGCCCTCGTAGTCGATCAGGTCGTACAGGTCGGCGCGATGCTGCATCTCGCCGAGTCTCGTCGTGAGGTTGCCCTCGTCGATGAGCGTATCCAGAGCGCGGGATGCCGCGCCCATCGCGATGCGCAGCAGCGAGACCGGCCAGATCACCATGTTGACGCCGGCGCTGCGCAGCTGCTCGACCGTGAAGAGGTCGCTCTTGCCGAACTCCGTCATGTTGGCGAGGATCGGCACGTCCAGCGCCGTGCGCATCGCCTCGAACTCCCCGAGGTCGCGCATCGCCTCGGGGAAGATCGCGTCCGCCCCGGCGTCCACGAGCGCCTTCGCGCGGTCGATCGCGGCATCGATGCCCTCTACGGCACGGATGTCGGTGCGCGCCATGATGAGGAACCCGGGGTCGCGGCGCGCGTCGACGGCTGCGCGGATGCGCTTGACGGCGGTGTCGGCGTCGACGACGGCCTTGCCGTCGAGGTGCCCGCAGCGCTTCGGATTGACCTGGTCTTCGATGTGGGTGCCGGCGAGACCCGCGTCCTCCAGCGTCTGGATGGTCCGCGCCACGTTCATGGGCTCGCCGAATCCGGTGTCGGCGTCGATGATCGCGGGCAGATCGGTCATCCGCGCGATCTGCTGACCGCGCCCGGCGACCTCGGTGAGCGTGGTCAGCCCGATGTCGGGCAGCCCGAGATCGGCGCTCAGGACCGCGCCGGAGATGTAGACGCCGTCGAACCCCTTGCGCTCGATGAGCCGTGCCGACAGCGGGTTGAAGGCCCCGGGGAACCGCAGCAGCTCGCCCGAGGCGAGCCGCTCGCGCAGCACGCGGCGCTTCTCCGTCGCGGTGACGGTCGAGTACAGCATCAGAAGAGCCCCTTCGGGGCCGGCGCGGTCAGGAGCGTCCCCGGCTTCGCCACGATCGACAGCTGCTGCACCTCTTCGGCCGTGAGCTCGGGCAGACGCTGCGCGAGGTCGAGGAACCGTTCGATCTCGTCCGCCTCCAGGACCGGCTCGGCCAGGATCCGGAACTTGCGGATGTAGTCCTCCCGCGCGAACGGCCGCGCCCCGAGCGGGTGGGCGTCGGCGACCGCGATCTCGTCGACGAGCTCCGAGCCGTCGGCGAAGCGGATCACCACTCGGCCGCCGAAGGCCTTCTCGTCGGGGTCCTCCGAGTGGTACCGGCGGGTCCACTCCGCGTCCTCTGCCGTGGTGACCTTGTGCCACAGCGCCACCGTGTCGTCACGACCCGCGCGCTCCGGGGTGTACGAGTCGACGTGATGCCAGCCGCCGTCCTGCAGCGCGACCGTGAAGATGTACGGGATCGAGTGGTCGAGCGTCTCTCGCGACGCGGTCGGGTCGTACTTCTGCGGGTCGTTCGCACCCGAGCCGATCACGTAGTGCGTGTGGTGGCTGGTGTGCAGCACGACCGATTCGATCTCCGCACCCTCGTCGCTCGTGCCCTCCCGCAGGGACGGATGCTGCTCACCCAGGCGTCGGGCCAGGTCGATCCACGCCTGCGCCTGGTACTCCGCGGAGTGCTCCTTCGTGTACGAGTCGAGGATCGCGCGCTTCGCCTCGCCCTCGGCGGGCAGCGGCACGTCGTAGGCGGCGTCGGGGCCGTCCAGCATCCAGGCGATCACGCCGTCCTCGCCCTCGTAGATGGGCGACGGGGAGGTCTCGCCGCGCATCGCGCGGTCGACCGCCTCGACCGCCATCTTTCCGGCGAACGCGGGCGCATGCGCCTTCCACGTCGAGATCTCGCCCTTGCGCGACTGACGGGTCGCGGTCGTCGTGTGCAGCGCCTGACCGATCGCCTGGTAGATGGTCTCGACCGGAAGGCCGAGGAGCGTGCCGATGCCCGCAGCGGCCGACGGGCCGAGGTGGGCGACATGGTCGATCTTGTGCTTGTGCAGCGAGATCGCCCGCACCAGGTCGATCTGGATCTCGTAGCCGGTGGCGAGGCCGCGCACGAGGGCGGCTCCGTCGGAGCCGACGTGCTGGGCGACCGCGAGGATCGGCGGGATGTTGTCGCCGGGGTGCGAGTACTCGGCGGCGAGGAACGTGTCGTGGTAGTCGAGCTCGCGGACGGCGACGCCGTTCGCCCACGCCGCCCACTCGGGCGAGGTGCGACGCTCGAGCGGGCAGCCGAAGACGGTCGCGCCCGACCCGGACACCGACACGGCGTGGTCGAGCGCCTGCTGCCGGGCGGCGCTCACCGGCGCGCGCGTGACGGATGCCGCCGCCACCGCGGCGTTGTCGATCACGCGGTTGATGATCATCTCGACCACGTCGTCGTCCACGGCGACGGGGTCGGCGGCGATCTGCGCCAGGTGCCAGGCGAGCTGTCCCTCGCGTTCGAGGTTCTCGTCACTGCGGTGGACGCGGAGGTGGTGGATGACGGTCATGTCGTGCCTTTCATGAGACGGACGCGAGGATGCTGACCAGCGCGTTGTGCAGGTGCACGTGCGTCGCGTGGGCCGCAAGGTCGGTGTCGCCGGCCGCGATCGCGCAGGCGATGAGCCGGTGCTCGGCCACGGATGCCGCGAGCCGGTCGGGGTTGTCGCGCGCGAGACGGCGCACGCGCACGAGATGCGTGCGCACCGTCCGGAGGGCGGCGCTGAGGTACTCGTTCGCCACAGCGTCGTCGACGGCGGCGTCGAAGCGCGCGATGAGCTCGTAGTACGCGTCGAGGCCGGCAGCGCCCTCGAGCGTGGCGACGTCGAACTCCGCGGCGAGCGCGGCGAACGTCTCGGCGCCGCCGCGGCCGGCGTGCTCGGCGGCGATCCGCGCGGCCGACTCCTCGAGTGCGCGGCGCACCTGGAACAGTTCGCGGATGTCCCCCGCGTCGATGTCGGTCACGACCGTGACGCGGGCGGACTGCTGCGCGACGAGGCCGTCGGCGGCGAGCCGCCCGAGCGCCTCCCGCAGCGGGGTACGGCTCACGCCCAGACGCGCCGCCTGCTCGACTTCGCCGAGGACCGTGCCGGGTGAGAGGAGCCCGGACTGGATCTCGTCGAGGAGCGTGTCATAGGCGCGATCGCTCGCTCGCATGCGGCCCACCCCCTCGTCGCTCATCGTTCTACATTGTATACATAGTTGGCGAGCGGGCGCCCCGAAGTGCCAGCTTCGGGCCGCAAGCGTATACATAATCGACTCGCCAGCGAGATCCCGCCACTCTTGCGAACCCCGCACTTCCCACTATTCACAAATTCGTGAAATCGGCGTACGCTCGCGCGCATGGCTACCGTCATCCACACCAGCGGGCTCGTCAAGCGGTACGGCAAGGTCCGCGCGCTCGATGGCCTCGACCTCGAGGTCGAGGCCGGTCAGATCCACGGCTTCCTCGGGCCGAACGGCGCGGGGAAGTCCACCACCATCCGCGTGCTGCTGGGACTCGCCCGCGCCACCTCAGGAGAGGCCACGGTCTTGGGCGGCGACCCCTGGCGGGACGCCGTCTCGCTGCACCGCCGCATCGCGTCGGTGCCGGGCGACGTCAGCCTCTGGCCGAACCTCTCCGGCGGCGAGGCGATCGATCTGCTCGCACGCCTGCGCGGCGCCCCGCGCCGTGACGCCGCCTTCAGGGCCGAGAAGGAGCGTCTGATGCACGCGTTCCAGTTCGACCCGCGCAAGAAGGGCCGCGCCTACTCGAAGGGCAACCGGCAGAAGGTCGCCCTGATCGCGGCGTTCTCGGTGCCCGCAGACCTGTACGTCTTCGACGAGCCGACCAGCGGTCTCGACCCGCTCATGGAGGTCGTCTTCCGCGCGGAGATCGACCGTCTCCGCGCGGCGGGGGCGACGGTGCTGCTGTCCAGCCACATCCTGTCCGAGGTCGAGCTGCTGTGCGATCGTGTCAGCATCATCCGCGCCGGCAGGATCGTCGAGTCCGGCACGCTCGCCGAGCTGCGGCATCTCACCCGCACCGAGGTGTCGTTCGACGCAGCCGCGTCGCCGGAGGCGATCCCCGGGGCCCACGACCTCACGGTGGCGGAGGGACGGGCGCGCTTCACCGTCGACAGCGACGCCGTGAACGCGGTCCTTCCCGTCCTCGCCGAGCGCGCGGTGCAGGGGCTGCGGATCGAGCCGCCCTCGCTGGAGGAGCTGTTCCTGCGGCACTACGGCGACGATGTGGCGGCGCTCGACGCTTCGACGGGCTCAGCGACCGGAGCGGGTCGGTGACCGACCGGAGCGGGGCGATGAGCGGCGTGGCGGCGGGGCGATGAGCGGCCTCGCTCCGCTGCTGCGGCAGCGGGTACAGCGCGACGGGAAGCAGCTGCTGATCTGGACGCTCGGCACCGGGCTGTTCGCGTACGCGTCGTACAGCGCCGTCTCCCAGTCCTACGGCGATCTCCAGGAGCGTCAGGCGCTCCTCGTCACGGTCATGGCGAACCCGGTCATCCTGCTCTTCCGCGGTCTTCCCTCCGGGGCTGGGGAAGGCCAGCTCATGGTGTTCCTGATCCTCCCCTGGCTGGCCATGCTCGCGGCGTTCATGAGCACGTTCCTCGCCGTGCGCCACACGCGCATGGACGAGGAGCAGGCGCGCGCCGAACTGGTCGCGGCGACTCCCGCCGGGCGCACGACCCCCGTGGTGGCGACCGTGATCCACGGGCTCATCGCGAACGTCGTCCTCGCCGCACTCACCACGCTCGGCTTCCTTGCGACCGGACTCGAGCCGACCGAGGCGAACGTCGCCGGCGCGAAGGTCGCCGGCTTCGCCGTCGGCGCCGTCGGCGTCGCCTTCCTCGGCATCGGGCTCATCGCGGGCCAGATCATGCGCACGTCGCGCGGCGCGAACGCCCTCGCCGTGTGGACCCTCATCGTCACCTTCGTGTTCGCGGGCCTCGGCAATGCGCTCGGCACCCCGAGCGACGACCTGCAGCGGATGGAGAGCTCATGGCTGACATGGCTCTCCCCCTTCGGCTGGGGCGAGAACACGCGCGCGTACGCCGACGACGACCTGTGGCCGGGCGTCCTCGCCCTCGGGTTCGGCCTCGCCCTGGCCGGTGTCGCCATCGCACTCCAGTCGGCGCGCGATCTCGGCGAGGGCTTCATGCCCGAGCGGGCGGCGCGCGCCGCGGCAGGCCCCCTGCTCTCGACGCCGACCGGCCTCGTCTGGCGTCTCACGTGGGGAGCGATCCTCGGGTGGACCATCGGGGGCCTGCTCACCGGGATGCTGTCGACCGCGCTCGCCTCGGTCGTCGACGAGGTGAGCGGCGACAACCCGGCCATCGTGGACATCCTCGAGAAGATCGGCGGCAGCAACGGCAGCCTCGATCAGGCGACCGTCTCGGTGTTCTTCCTGATGCTCGGCATCTTCGCGGCCGGCGCCGGGGTGCAGACGGTGATCCGCGCCCGCCAGGAGGAGGCGCACGGCACCGCAGAACCTGTGCTGTCCGCTGCCGTCGGTCGTGTGCGCTGGCTGGTCGACTACCTCGTCGTGGCCGTCATCGCCATGGTCCTCGTCGTCGCGGCGGGCATGCTCGGAGCGCTGCTGGGGCTGGGCTCGATGGACGACGGCGCGCAGCTCGTCGAGACCATCGTCGTCACCGGCCTGGGGCAGCTGGCCGCCGCATCCGTCTTCCTGGTCCTCACCGCCCTGGTCTTCGTCCTCGCTCCCCGCGCCACGATCGTGGTGGGATGGACGCTCGTCGTCGTCGGCGCGATCTTCGGGCTGTTCGGTCCGCTGTTCGGCTTCCCGGACTGGATGGCCGGCCTGTCCCCGCTGGAGGCAGCCCCCAACGTGACGGTGGACGGCGTGCAGCTCGACGGGCTCTGGTGGCTGCTCGTGGTCGCCGCGGTCGGCGGCATCGGATCCATCGCGCTGATGCGTCGCCGCGAGCTTGCCACGGGAGGATAGGGGCGTGACGGAGCCGACCTACCCCGGAGCGGAGGCCGCTGAGCGCGCCGCCGCCATGCTCACCGCGGCCGGCATGCCCCGCATGGCGGCTCGCGTGATGATGGCACTGGTCGGCTCTCCCGACGAGGGCTACTCGGCGGCGGAGCTCGCGGAGCGCCTCGGGGTCTCGGCCGCCGCGGTCTCGGGGGCCGTGAGATACCTGCAGACGATCCACATCGTCCATCGGCTGTCGCGTGCGGGAGATCGCCGCGATCGCTACGACCTCATCGATGACGGCTGGCACTCGGTGCTCACCGCCAACGCGCCCCTGTACGCGATGCTCGCCGACCTCATCGACGCCGTGGCCGACGAGAACGCGGATGCGCCTCAGTCCGCCGAGCGCGCGAGGGAGATGTCCGGGTTCTTCCGGTTCTTCGCCGAGCGGATGCCGGCCTTCCTCGACGAGTGGGAGGCGGAGCGCCGGTCGGGCGCGGACTCGTAGAAGCAGCGGCGCGGCAGCCCTCAGACTCCCGTGGAGCCCTCGAACAGGCCGATCGTGTTGCCGTCGGGGTCGCTGAGCACCGCCCACCAGCTCGTCTCGGTGATCTGCTCCTTGCCGCGCAGCACGGTGCCGCCGGCGTCCACGGCGGCCGCGAGCGTCTGGTCGATGGAGTCGACCTCGACGTACGAGCGCGGCTGGGTGAAGCCCTCGTCGCGGGGAGCGAGCCCCCCGCCGCTGATCTTGTTCGGCGCCTGCCACATCGGGTAGCCCTCGAAGCCGGGCACGTCCGCGATCTGCCATCCGAACAGCCCCGAGTAGAACGCGGTCGCCCGCGCGTAGTCCTGCACCGGGATGTCGATGTGGGTGATGTCTCCGTGGGCCATGGGCTCCTCCTCGTCTCGGACGTCACCCAGTGTCGCGCGGTCGCCCGCGGGCCACAACGGGTCAGCGGCCGGCGGCGAGGTGCCGCGCGAGCGCGTCGAGCGCGGGCACCTGTCCCCGGACGAGCTTTTCGCGTGCCGCATCCAGGCCCACCCAGGCGACGCGGTCGGCCTCGGGGAACGACTGCATCCTGCCCGAGCGCGGCGGCCACTCCAGCTCGAACTCGCCGAACACGAGCCCGTCGGTCGCGAAGCCCTCGCCGTCGGCGGCGAACACGGTGACCCGCTTGCCGCTCGCGTAGGCCCACGTGCCGAGCTCGGTGAGCGGCTCGGGCGGCTCGACGCCGAGCTCTTCCCGGAACTCGCGGCGCGCGGCGTCCGCCGCCGGCTCGGCGGCCTGGTCGAACTCGCCCTTCGGCAGTGACCAGGCGCCGGCATCCTTGCGCGCCCAGAAGGGGCCGCCCATGTGGGCGATCAGCACCTCGGGTTCGACCCCTCGGTGCAGCAGGATGCCGGCGCTGGTCACGGCCATGATGCGCCGCCGGTCAGCTGCCCGGGCGGCTCTTCGGCGAGACCGTGTAGGTCTGCTCGGGGTCGCGCTCGGCGACGGGCGAGAGAGCCTCGTCGATCGCCGTTATGATCGCGGGCTCGAGCACGACACCGGATGCCGCGACGTTCGAGGCGATCTGCTCGGGGCGCGAGGCGCCCACCAGGGCCGAGGCCACGTTCGGGTTCTGCAGCACCCACGCGATGGCGAGCTGCGGCATGCTCAGACCCGCCTCGTCGGCGATCGGCTTGAGCTTCTGCACGGCGGTGAGCACGTCGTCGCGCAGGAAACGCGAGATGAAGTGCGCGCCGCTCTTCTCGTCGGTCGCCCGCGACCCCTCAGGGACGGGCTGCCCGGGCAGGTACTTGCCGCTGAGCACGCCCTGCGCCATCGGCGACCAGACGATCTGCGAGATGCCGAGCTCCGCGGAGGTCGGGATGACCTTCTCCTCGATGACGCGCCAGAGCGCGGAGTACTGCGGCTGGTTCGAGACGAGCTGGAACTTCAGCTCCTTGGCGAGCGCCGCGCCCTCACGCAGCTGCTCAGCGGTCCACTCGCTGACGCCGATGTAGAGCGCCTTGCCCTGCCGCACGACGTCGGCGAAGGCCTGCATCGTCTCCTCGATGGGGGTCTCGTAGTCGTAGCGGTGCGCCTGGTACAGGTCGACGTAGTCGACGCCGAGGCGCTGCAGCGAACCGTTGATGCCGTCGAAGATGTGCTTGCGACTGAGGCCGGCGTCGTTCGGGCCCATGGGGCCGATCGGCCAGTACACCTTCGTGAAGATCTCGAGGCCCTCGCGGCGCTGGCCGGAGATGGCCTTGCCCAGCACGACCTCCGCGGCCGTGTTGGCGTAGGTGTCCGCCGTGTCGAACGTGGTGATGCCGGCGTCGAGCGCCGCGTGCACCGTCGCGATCGCGTCGGTGTCGTCCACCTGCGAGGCGTGCGTCACCCAGTTGCCGTACGTGATCTCCGTGACCTTGAGACCGCTGTTGCCGAGATACCGATAATTGACCATCCCTCCACGCTAGTGGCGGACGCGGAGGGTGCGGCCCGGGTTGCGGATCAGACCTCGAGCGGGGTGGCGGCGGCGACCGCCTCATCCTCTTCGGTGGCGACGAGCTGCCCGCAGGCGCCGTCGATCTCCTTGCCGCGGGTGTCGCGCAGGGTGGTGGGGATGCCGGCGTCGTTGAGACGGCGGACGAATTCGTTCTGCACGTCGACGTCGGACGCGGTCCAGATCGAGCCGGGCGTCGGGTTCAGCGGGATCGGGTTCACGTGCACCCACCCGCGACCGCGGGCGTTCAGCTTGTCGGCCAGCAGATCGGCGCGCCAGGCGTGGTCGTTCATGTCCTTGATGAGCGCGTACTCGATCGACACGCGGCGGCCGGTGCGGTCGAAGTAGGCGCGGGCGGCGTCGAGTGCCTCGTCGACCTTCCAGCGCGCGTTGACCGGGATGAGCTCGTCGCGCAGCGTGTCGTCGGGCGCGTGCAGCGACAGCGCGAACGTGACGGGGATGTCCTCGTTCGCGAGCTTCGTGATCGCCGGCACGAGGCCGACGGTCGAGACGGTGATGCCGCGGGCGCTCATCCCGATGCCGTGGGTCTTGTCGGTCATGACGCGGACCGCCTGCATGACCCTGGCGTAGTTGGCGAGCGGCTCGCCCATGCCCATGAAGACGATGTTGGTGACGCGCTCGCCGGCGTGCCCGACCTTGCGCGGGTCGCCGAGTCCGCCGTCGGCGATCAGGCGGTTGGCCCGCACGACCTGCTCGACGATCTCGCCGGCCGACATGTTGCGGGTGAGGCCCGCCTGTCCGGTCGCGCAGAACGGGCAGTTCATGCCGCAGCCGGCCTGTGACGACACGCAGAGGGTGATCCGGCCGGTGTAGCGCATGAGCACGGATTCGACGAGGGCGCCGTCGTGCAGCTTCCACAGGAACTTGATCGTGTCGCCGCGGTCGGTCTCGAGGCGGCGCACCTCCGTCAGCAGGGGCGGCAGCATCCCGTGGACGAGTTCGTCCCTGCCCTCGGCGGGCAGGTCGGTCATGTCGGCGGGGTCGTGCGTGAAGTGGGTGAAATAGTGCTTCTCGAGCTGCTTGGCGCGGAAGCCGGGAAGCCCCAGCTCCTTGACCTTCTCGACGCGCTGCTCGGGGGTGAGGTCGGCGAGGTGCACGGGCGGCTTGCCGCGCTTGGGCGACGCGAACTGCAGCAGCGGGCGGCCTTCGGCGTCCTTCTTCTGCGACCATCCCTCGGTCGCCGGGCGCACCTGGCGGGGTTTGGTGGTGCGCACGGGAGTGGGTTCGGTCATGCCTCCAGGGTACGGGAGCCGCCTGGGCGAGCGCAGTGCGGCCGCGTCGGAGGCGGAGTAGCGTCGGCCACGTGGACGCCGATGACGCGGTCCACGGGGTGACGGACGATGGATGCTGCTGCTCGCGCCGAGTTGGACGAGCTGCGTCGACGCGTGTTCGGCCCGCAGGCCGACGCCGACGCGGACGCGGTGGCGCGCCTCGGGGCGCTCGAGGAGCAGGTGCGCCGGGAGCGCCGGCCCACCTGGACGCCGGAGACGGTCGGCAACGCCGACGGCGGGAGCACGCTGACCGAGGATCCGCTCGTGCAGGCGCCCGCCCCGCCGGAGTCCGACTCCGCCCCGCCGCTGCGGGCGCCGCGCAGCCGAGTCGGGCTCGCGGTCGCCGTGCTGGTGGTGCTGGTCTTCGCGGTGCGGGCGCTCCTCGACGCGGTCGGCCCTGCCGCGGAGGGCACCACGACGACGGTGGAGGCCCGCGCGGCGTACACGCTCGTGCGCGACCCGGACGCGCGCATCGTGCTGCGGATCCCGATCGAGCCGTCGGCCTCGTCGCACACCGATGCGGTGCCGCCGGTACTGCCGGCCAGCGGCGCGGTGCGCTGGGTCCGCTCGCTCGGCGTCGTGCACGGCTGGCGGGTGTGGATCGCCTCCGCCGACGGGATCGTGCAGGAGGAGGACTGCATCGCGGTCAGCCGCGGGGAGGTCGCCCGCGCCCGCTGTGTGCCCGCGGCGCTCCGAGGGACGGCCGCGCTCGCCGTGGACGTGCCCTACGACCTCGTCCCGCCCGCCGACCGACCGCAGGGCATGGCCGTCGGCGAGCGCCTCGGATTCCTGTGGTCGGGCGGCGATTCCGGCGTCTACGTGCTCGTGGCGGCTGAGCCGGAGCCCCGTCCCTGAGCCGTCCGCGCGACACCCGCGGCGGACGCACGGCTACGGTGGGCGGGTGCCAGACATCGAGCTCCGCGACATCCACCAGGCCGACGCCGGCGAGGTGCTGACGCTGCAGCGCGCCGCGTTCGTCCAGGAAGCGCTCATCTACCGGTCCGTCGACATGCCGCCGCTCACCCAGACCCTCGAGGAGCTCGAGGCCGAGCTGCACGAGAACCTCGGGGTCGTCGCACTGGACGGGCCGCGCATGGTCGGCGCCGTGCGCGCGCGGCTCGACCGCGAGCTGCTGCTCATCGGCCGGCTCGTGATCGCCCCGGACCAGCAGGGCCAGGGCGTCGGCACCCGCCTGCTCGCCGCGGTCGAACGACGCGGAGCGGATGCCGGCGCCACCGCCGCCGAACTGTTCACCGGATCGCTCAGTGAGGCGAACCTGCGGCTGTACGGCCGCGAGGGCTACCGCGAGTCGCAGCGGGTGCAGGGCGACGACGGCATCGAGCAGGTCTTCCTCCGCAAGCCGCTCACGGCGGGCTAGGCGCCCGCGGGCCTCGCGTCCACGAGATGGGCGACGCGGGCGATGTCGGCGGGGGTGGTGCGACAGCATCCGCCCACGAGCCGCACGCCGGCGTCGAGCCAGGACTCCACCAGCGCGTCGTCGAGGCCGCCGTCTCCGCGCCACTGCCGGACGACCGCATCCCATCTCTCGCCGCTGTTCGGGTAGGCGAGCAGGGCCACGTCGACGTCGAGGTCGGCGAGGGCGGGCAGCACGTCGCCGGGTGGGCAGCAGTTCACCCCGACGGCGATCACTCCGGGGGTCGCCGCCGCCGCGGCGAGCGCCTCGGTCCGCGACTCCGGCGTGAACCCGGTGCTCGCACCGGAGACGCTCACCCAGGCGGGCATGCCGATCTCGGCGAGCTCGGCGCAGAGCGCCTCGACCTCCGCGGGCGAGGGGATCGTCTCGATCGCGAGGAGGTCCGCCCCTGCCTCGGCGAGGACCCGCAGCCGGCGCCGATGCCACTCGCGCAGCTCGTCGACCGAGAGCCCGTAGGCGCCGGAGTACTCGCTCCCGTCGGCTCGGGCGGCTCCGTACGGGCCGACCGAGGCGGCGACGAGCACCGCAGCGTCGCCCGCGGCCTCTCGGGCCACCGTGACGCTGCGCCGCAGCATCCTGTCGACCTCCGCGTCCGTGAACCCGGCCGCGCCGAGCCCGGCGTAGCTGACCTGGTACGACGCCGTGGTCAGCACCTGCGCGCCCGCGGCGACGAACTCCGCGTGGGCAGCCCGCACCGCGGCCGGCTGCTCGACGAGCAGTCGCGCCGACCAGAGCTCCGAGCGCAGATCGTGGCCGTGCGCCTCGAGCAGTGTCCCGAGGCCGCCGTCGAGGACGAGCGGACCGGCGGCGAGCAGCGCGGCGAGGTCGTCGGCGGGTTCGGGCATGGCATCACCCTAGGCGCCACGGCAGGTCACCGGCCCGGAGGACCGCACCGGCGCTCGGGGACGCCACAGGATTACGCTGGGGGCCGTGGTCCCGCTCGACAACCTCCTCGCCTTCGCACTCGCGTCCCTCGTGATCATCGTGATCCCCGGCCCGGCCGTGCTGTTCTCGGTGGGCCGCACGCTGGCGCTCGGGCGCGCGGGGGGACTGCTCAGCGTGGTCGGCGTCACGCTCTCGCTCTTCCCGATCGTGGCGCTCGTGGCGATCGGGGTCGGCGGCATCGTCGCGCAGTCCGTCGTGCTGTTCACCGTGCTCAAGGTCGCCGGCGCGCTCTATCTCGCCTTCCTCGGGGTGCAGGCGATCCGCCATCGGAAGAGCGCGGCGGCCGCCGCGATCGATCCGGCGAGCCTCCCCCGCTCCCACGGCCGGCAGCTGTGGCAGGGCTTCATCGTGGGCGTCACCAACCCGAAGACCATCGCGTTCTTCGTCGCCGTGCTGCCCCAGTTCGTCGACCTCTCCGCCGGCTCGGTGCCGCTGCAGATGATGGAGCTCGGACTCGTGTTCGGACTCATCGGCGTGATCTCCGACAGTGCGTGGGTGCTGCTGGCAGCCGCCGCGCGCGCGTGGTTCGCCAAGTCGCCCAAGCGCATCGAGACGCTCACCGCGACCGGCGGCGGCATGATGGTCGGGCTCGGGGGCATCCTCCTGGTCACCGGGGGCCACCAATGACACCGGCCGACGACACGATCGCCCACAAGGTGCTCAACAACAACGTCGTGATCTCGGTCGACGCGTCCGGCCGCGAGCGGGTGCTGATGGGCCGCGGCCTGGGGTTCGGGCTGAAGCCGAGCGACGCGATCGATCCGGCGAAGGTCGAGAAGACCTTCGTGCTCGACCAGGGGGCCGAGGGCGAGCGGGAACGGCAGATGCTCACCGACGTGCCCTACGTCGTCATCGAGGCGGTCACGCGCGCGGTCGACGAGGCGGAGCGGATGCTGGGGCACGGCCTCGGCAGGCATCTGTCGATCGCGGTGATCGACCACATCCAGTTCGTCCTCGAGCGGCTGGACGACGGCATCCGGATCCCCTCGACGAACATGCCCGAGCTGCGTGTGCTGCACCCGCGGGAGTTCGCCGCGGCCGAACGGATGGCGGCCTCGATCTCGACGGCGCTGGAGCGGGAGCTGCCGCCCGAGGAGGCCGTCTTCCTGACGATGCACCTGCTCAACGCCACCCGCGACGAGCCCAACGGCACCGCCGCGCTGCTGTTCCGGCGCGTGCAGCACGTGGTGGCGACCGTCGAGACCGGCCTCGGCGTGCAGCTGGACGTCGAGAACCCCGACTACGCCCGGTTCGTCCTGCATATCCAGTTCCTGCTGCAGCGGCTGGTGTCGCGATCGATGCTGCGCAGCGCCGACTCGTCCTTCTTCGAGTTCGCCAAGCACAGCTATCCGCGGTCCTTCGCGATCGCCCAGGAGGTCAAGGCGTACGTCGCGGCGGCGACCGACTCCGAGCTCACCGACGAGGAGCTGCTGTACGTGATCGTGCACGTGGAGCGCCTCGCCAGCCAGATCGCCCCTGGCGCCCCGCCGGAGGCCGTGCTACCGTAGCCGCAGCTCCGGATTGTTACTGCGCAGCAGGCAAAACCTGAACTCACATCGCTTGATCGGCGATGAACGAGTTCAGGTTTTTTTGTTGCCCGAAAACGGCTCGCGAGTCCCCAATCCGCACCATGAGCCGCGATGCAGCGGCAGAAGGAGAGTGATCCGAATGGACTACTCCAAGACAGCGGCAGGCGTCCTGAAGGGCGTCGGCGGCGAGGAGAACGTGCAGTCGCTCGTGCACTGCGCCACCCGGCTCCGGTTCGTCATCAAGGACGACGCGAAGATCGACAAGGCCGGCGTGAAGGCCACGCCGGGAGTGATCACGACGGCGGAGGCCGGCGGCCAGTACCAGGTCGTCATCGGCAACGATGTGCCCGAGGTCTACGCGGAAATCGCGAAGATCTCCGGTCTGGGCAAGGCCGGTGAGGCGACCGGCGCCCAGGACCGCCCCAAGGGCAACCTCTTCAACCGCTTCATCGCGATGATCTCGGCGATCTTCACCCCGCTCCTCTGGGCACTCGCCGGCACCGGCCTGCTGAAGGCGTTCCTCGCTGCGGCGGTCACCTTCGGGTGGATCGACACCGCGACGACGACCTATGTGGTCCTCAACGCGCTGTCCGACGCCTTCATCAACTTCCTGCCGCTCGCGCTGGCGTTCACGGCGGCCCGCTACTTCAAGGCGAACGAGTTCACCTCCTTCGCGATCGCGGCGGCCCTCCTGTATCCGACCATCACACCGCTCGTGGGCGCGCCCGATCTGACCTTCTTCGGGATCCCCTTCACGATGGTCAGCTACGTCTCCAGCGTCATCCCGATCATCGTGATCGTCTGGCTGCAGTCGCACGCGGAGCGGTTCCTTTACGCGAAGCTCCCCGGCTCGATCCGCCGGTTCGTGACCCCCATGATCGTCGTGCTCCTCGGCGTCCCGTTCGTGTTCCTCGTCGTCGGCCCGCTGTCGGCGATCGTGGGCGGCTGGCTCGGCAGCGGCATCGGCTGGGTGTTCTCCACCGTGCCGTGGCTCGGCGGTGCGATCATGGGCGGCCTGTGGCAGGTCTTCGTGATCTTCGGCCTGCACTGGGGTCTCGTGCCGCTGTTCACGCTGGAGTTCCAGACCACCGGCCAGATCCTGCTCATCGGCCCGGTGTTCGCCGCGGTGCTCGCACAGGCCGCCGCTGTCGCCGGGGTGTGGGTGCGTGCGCGCAACAAGAACCTCAAGTCGCTCGCGGCTCCCGCCACCCTGTCGGGCTTCCTCGCCGGCATCACCGAGCCCGCGATCTACGGCATCAACCTGCCTCTGAAGCGGCCGTTCGCGTTCGGCATCGTGGGCGGCGCGCTCGGTGGCGCGATCATCGCGATCGGCGGCGTCTACTCGACGGCGTTCGTGGTCCCCTCCGGCCTGGCCCTGCCCGCCCTGTTCGGCAACGGCAACATGCTCCTCCTGGCGCTGGGTCTCGCCGTGGCCATCGCGGTCCCGTTCCTGCTGACGGTCATCGTCGGCTTCAAGGAGCCCGCGGAGGACGCCACCATCGCGGCCGAGGCCACCGACGTCGAGGTGCTCAGCCCCCTCGACGGCACGGTCGTCGCGCTCACCGAGATCCCCGACGCCGCGTTCGCCGACGGGTCGCTCGGTCAGGGCGTCGCCATCCAGCCGCGCTCGGGCGCCGTGTACGCGCCGTTCGACGGGACCGTCGTCGCCGCCTTCCCCACCGGCCACGCCATCGGGCTGCGTCACGCGGACGGTGCCGAGCTGCTCATCCACATCGGCATCGACACGGTGAAGCTGGGCGGCGAGCACTTCGCGCTCAAGGTCACCAGCGGCCAGGAGGTGAAGGCGGGCGACCTGCTCGTCGAGTTCGACGGCGACGCCATCGAGCGCGCCGGCTACAACCTGATCACCCCGGTGATCATCACCAACCCCGACCTGTACCCCGAAGTCGGCTCGGCAGCCGCCGGTCCGATCGCGCACGGCGAGACGCTGTTCTTCGCGGGCGCCGTCGAGCGGGTCCTGGCCGGAAAGTGACAAGGAGCACCATGAGCGACATCACCGCATCCCCCGTCTTCCCGGAGGGCTTCCTCTGGGGCGGCGCGACCGCGGCCAACCAGGTGGAGGGCGCCTACATCGAAGGCGGCAAGGGGCTGTCCATCCAGGACGTCATGCCGAACGGCATCCTGACGCCGCGCGCGGACGCGCCGACCGACGACAACCTCAAGCAGGTCGCGATCGACTTCTACCACCGCTACGCGGAGGACATCGCACTGTTCGCCGAGATGGGGTTCGGGGTCTACCGCTTCTCGATCGCCTGGAGCCGGATCTTCCCGCAGGGAGACGAGTCCGAGCCGAACGAGGAGGGCCTCGCGTTCTACGACCGGGTGCTCGACGAACTCGAGCGCCACGGCATCCAGCCGCTCGTCACGATCTCGCACTACGAGACGCCGCTGCACCTGGCGGAGCAGTACGACGGGTGGGCCAGCCGCGAGCTCATCGGGTTCTACGAGCGCTATGTGCGCACCCTGTTCACCCGATACGGCGCACGGGTCAAGTACTGGCTGACCTTCAACGAGATCAACTCGGTGCTGCACGCGCCGTTCATGTCCGGCGGCATCAACACCCCGAAGGACCAGCTCTCGCGGACCGACCTCTACCAGGCCGTGCACCACGAGCTCGTCGCGTCGGCGCTGGCCACCAAGATCGCGCGCGAGCTCGCCCCCGACGCGCAGATCGGCTGCATGGTGCTGTCGATGCCGGTCTACCCGCTCACCCCCGACCCCGACGACGTGTTCGCCGCGCTCACCACCGACCGCACGAACCTGGCGTTCGGCGACATCCACGTGCGCGGCGAGTACCCCGGCTACTACCTGCGGAGCCTGCGGGAGCAGGGTGTCGAGCTCGCGATCACCGATGAGGACCGGGGGCTCCTGAAGGAGAACACCGTCGACTTCGTCTCGTTCAGCTACTACTCGAGCATCTGCGAGACCGTCGACCCGGACAAGCGCGACATGGGCGAGGGAAACCTCTTCGGCGGCGTGCGCAACCCCACGCTCAAAGCCTCGGAGTGGGGATGGCAGATCGACCCGGTCGGGCTGCGTCTGGCGCTGAACAGCTTCTGGGATCGCTGGCAGAAGCCGCTGTTCATCGTCGAGAACGGCCTGGGCGCGAAGGACGAGCTGGTCGAGGTGGACGGCGTCCCGACCGTCGTGGACGACTACCGCATCGCCTACCTCCAGGCGCACCTGGAGCAGGTGGGCGAGGCCATCGCCGACGGCGTCGACCTGCTCGGCTACACCACCTGGGGCTGCATCGACCTGGTGAGCGCGTCGACGGCGCAGCTCAGCAAGCGCTACGGCTTCATCTACGTCGATCGCAACGATGACGGCTCCGGTTCACTCACGCGCTACCGGAAGAAGTCCTTCGACTGGTACGCAGAGGTCATCCGCACCAACGGCGCCTCGCTGACCCGCTGACCGATCACGACACAGCTCGTGTCCAGGGTGCCATGCGGCATCCTGGACACGACTGTTTGGAGAAACCCGTGACATCCCCCCGCATCGCCTTCCTCGACGTCGACGGCACGATCCTCGATCACGGCAAGACCATCGCCCCCTCGACCATCGAGGCGGTGCGATCCGCGCGTGCCGCCGGTCACCTGGTCTACCTGAGCACCGGACGGGCCGCCGGCGACATCCACCCCGGCGTGAGCGAGATCGGCTTCGACGGCGCGATCACCAACGGCGGCGCGTACGCCACGAGCGGAGACGACACGGTCGTCGCCGAGCCGATGCCGCGCGACGCGGTCGAGCAGCTCATCGCCTACTTCGAGGGCCACGGCATCCTCTTCTTCCTGCAGACGGACGAGGCCGTCTACGCGTCGCTCCAGGTGCAGGCGACGCTCGCCGAGCTGATGCGGCGCTGGATGGGAGCGCACGGCGAGCCGGACGAGCCGCAGACGGCGCCGCAGGGGATCCCGCGCTTCCGCGATATCGCCGGGATCGATCTCGCCCGCGTCGCGAAGGCCGTGTTCCTCAGCCAGGAGGCCGACACCGTGGAGCGCGCCCAGGCCGAGCTCGGCGATCGGTTCCACGTCGTCCCGGGCAGCATGCCGCTCCCCGGCGGATCGAACGGCGAGATCGGCATGCGCGGCACCACGAAGGGCTCGGCGATCCTGTCGATCCTCGAGCACCTGGGCATCGACGCGGCGGCCTCGATCGGCATCGGCGACAGCTGGAACGACGTCGAGATGTTCGAGGTGTGCGGCACCGGTATCGCGATGGGCAACGCGGCGCCCGAGCTGAAGGAGCTCGCCGACGAGGTGACGACGAGCGTCCGCGAGGACGGCGTCTGGAACGCGTTCGTGCGCCACGGGCTCGTCGCGCGCTGACGCCGACACTCTCAGCGCTGACCTGTCGCAATCTGCGGGTTCACGTGCAGATTGCGACAGGCGAAGCGAACTCGTCGACGGGGTCAGCTACGCCGCGGGCTCGGCGCCGAGGCTGATCAGCGTCCCGTCGGGGTCGCGCACACGCGCGACGCGCTCGCCCCACGGCATGAGGGCGGGCTCGGAGACCGGCGCGGCACCGGCGGTGAGCGCGGCCTTGTAGGCCGCATCGACGTCGTCGACGTAGAACCAGAGGGCGGCGCGGTCACCGGTGTCTGCGGGCGGCGTCTCGGGGTCCCACCCGATGCCGAGGGCGGCCGGCCCGAGCGCGAGCGACACGTACACGTCGGCGCCGTCGTCGGTGAAGCGGTACGTCACCTCAGCGCCGAGCGCCGCCTCGTAGAACGCGACCAGCCGGGGCAGATCACGGGTCGAGAGGATCGGGAAGCCGCTGCGCACGCCCATGCCGG
Source organism: Microbacterium terricola (assembly GCF_027943945.1). NCBI lineage: Bacteria > Bacillati > Actinomycetota > Actinomycetes > Micrococcales > Microbacteriaceae > Microbacterium > Microbacterium terricola. The sequence goes on from NZ_AP027141.1 coordinate 2,925,377, forward strand.
CAGGCTACGCCGCACACCCGCCCTCGCCTACAGGAAGATGTCGGGGAAGAGCTCCGAGTCGGGGGTGCCAGGCACCGCGGCGTACCCCGAGAAGTCGGGGATGCCTGCGGCCTCGAGCACGTCCTCGACGATGAGCGTCCGGCCGGTGTACTCCCGCGACGGCTGCAGCAGCACCTCGTAGGCGGCGTCGGCGTAGATCTCGGGCGTGCGGCTGACCTTCATCATCCGGTCGCCGCCGAGCGCGAACTGCACCGCCGCGGTCGCGATCGTCGTCCGCGGCCACAGCGTGTTCGCGGCGACGCCGTCGCGGGCGAGCTCGGCCGCGAGCCCGAGGGTCGCCATCGTCATGCCGTACTTCGCGAGCGTGTAGCCGGTGTGCGCACCGAGCCACTTCGGGTCGAGGTTCAGCGGCGGCGACAGCGACAGGATGTGCGGGTTGGCGGCATCCTTCAGGATCGGCGCCGCGGCCCGCGAGAGCATGAACGTGCCGCGCACGTTGACGTCCTGCATCAGGTCGTACTTCTTGGCGGCCAGGTCGAGCGAGCGCGACAGGTCGATCACGGAGGCGTTGTTGACGACGATGTCGATGCCGCCGAACTCGCCCTGCGTCTTCAGCACTGCTTCGGTGATGTCGTCGTCGTTGCGGACGTCTCCGACGAGCGGCAGCGCCTGCCCACCCGCTGCGCGGATCTGCTCGGCCGCGGAGTGCACGGTCCCCTCGAGCTTGGGATGCGGGGTGTCGGTCTTGGCGAGCAGGGCGATGTTCGCGCCGTCGCGGGCCGCGCGTAGCGCGATCGCGAGGCCGATGCCACGGCTGCCGCCCGACATCAGGATGGTCTTGCCGGCGAGGCCGCCGGTCGCTGTCGCCGTGTCCGTCATCGCTGCTCCTTGCTCTTGCGGGATGCGGCGGCGAACGCCGCGACCCGCGCCTTCGAATCGTCGGTGTCGAATGCCGCCCCGATCGTGCGGGCCTCGTCGTCGAGGTTGTCCGCGAACGAGCGGCCGGCGCCGGTGCGGACGAGCCGCTTGGCCTGGCCGAACGCGCCGGCGGCCCCGGCGAGCCAGAACCGGGCGACCTCTTCGGCACGGGCGGCGAGCGCATCCTGCGCCACCACCTCGGCGACGAGCCCCCAGTCCAGAGCGGTGGCCGCGTCGATCGTGGTGTCCTGCAGGAGGAGCCGCAGAGCCCGGCGTTCACCGACCGCGCCGGCGAGGAGAGTCGAGACGCCGAGGTCGGGCGTGAGGCCGATGTTCGCGTACTTCGAGACGAACTTCGCCTTCTCGCCGGCGACGATGTAGTCCGCGGCGAGCATCAGCCCGAGCCCGCCCCCGGCGACGGCGCCCTGCACGGCCGCGACGATCGGCTTGTCCGACTCGACGAAGGTGCGGATGCCGTCGTGGATGACATGAGCGGCCTCCGTGACGGCGGACCCGCCGGCTCCCGACGTGCCCATCGCGACGACATCTCCCCCCGCGCAGAAGGCCGGGCCGGCCGCATCCAGGATCACGGCTCGCACCGACGGATCGGCGGTGACCTGGTGCGCGATGTCGCGCCACCGTCCGCCCATCTCGAAGTCCATCGCGTTGAGGTACGCGGGCCGGTTGAAGGTGACGCGGGCGAGCCCGCCCTCCACGCTCAGCAGTATCGATTCGGTCATGTCCACTCCTTACTTCGGCGCCATGCGGATCGCGCCGTCCAGGCGGATCGTCTCGCCGTTGAGATAGCCGTTCTCGACGATGTGCTGCACGAGCGCGGCGTATTCGTCTGGCGCGCCGAGCCGGGCAGGGTAGGGCACCTGCTGGCCGAGCGAGTCCTGCGCCGCCTGCGGCAGACCGGCGAGCATCGGGGTCTCCATGATGCCCGGGGCGATCGTGCAGACGCGGATGCCGTAGCGCGCGAGCTCACGGGCGACCGGCAGGGTCATGGCGTGCACGCCGCCCTTGCTGGCCGAGTAGGCGGGCTGCCCGATCTGGCCGTCGAAGGCGGCGACCGAGGCGGTGTTGACGATGACTCCCCGATCGCCGGATGCTGTCGGCTCGGTCTTCGCGATGACCGCACTGGCCTGCGCGATGACGTTGAACGTCCCGATCAGGTTGATCTGCACCACGCGGGCGAAGTCGGCGAGCGGCGATGGGGCGCCGTCGCGGTCGAGCACCTTCGCCGGCGGGGCGATGCCCGCGCAGTTCACGACGACGCGGAGGGGGCCGGCCGCGGATGCGGTGGCGACGGCGGCGGCGACCTGCTCGGCGTCGGTGACGTCGGCGGGTGCGAACGTGCCCCCGAGTTCCGCGGCGACGTCGGCACCGGCCGAGGAGGGGAGGTCGATGATCGTGACCGCCGCGCCCGCGGCGGTGAGGCGACGAGCGGTCGCGAGTCCGAGACCGCTGGCACCGCCGGTCACGACGGCGGAGCTGCCGATGATGTCCATGGTTCTCCTTCGAACGGCGGCGGTGCGCGCACCGCGGCATCCCGTGTCAGCATACGCGGCACTGAGTCTCACCGTGGGTGGGCGTGATCCCAGGGTAGCCGGAGCGGGCGGCAGCACTGTTGAGACCGCTGACATGTCTGAGGTTGACTGGGGTGTGAGTCGAGCGGGCCCGACAGGAGGCGGCGATGTCTGACGCGATGCACAACGCGGCTCGCTACGCGGCGCAGCGGGCGGCGGGAGAAGTCCCGTCGACGCAGTCGGAGGCCACCCGACCGCCGGTGTCGCTGAACGCGGAGAACAAGTCTGCATTCGTGGAGAACGCCATCCAGCAGGCGATCCGCCGCGGCGAGTTCGATGATCTTCCGGGCGCCGGCAAGCCCTTGGAGGGACTCGGCACGCACCATGACCCGGACTGGTGGATCCGACGGAAGATCGAGACGGAGAAGCTCACCGGGCTGGGGCCGCCCGCGCTCAGCCTGCGGACGGAGAACCTCGAACTCGACGCGCGTCTCGATCTCGAGCCGAGCGAAGCGCTCGTCCGCGAGATCGTCGACGACTTCAACCGCCGCGTGATCGAGGCGCGACGCCAACTGCAGGGCGGCCCGCCGGTCGTGACTCCGACGCGCGACGTCGATGCCGAGGTGCGAGCCTGGCGGGAACGCCGCATCGCGCGCGCCGAACGCGCACAGCAGGCCGAGGCGGCCGGGCGCACGCCTCCGCAGCGGCGACGCCCATGGTTCCGCCGCTGAGGTCGATCAGCGGCGAAGGCCCGGTGGCAGGATGAGCGCGTGAGCATCCCGACTGAAACCGTGCCGGTGCCCGCGCGGGTCGCGGCGCTCGCGGGAGGTGCCGCCGTGACCCCGGTGTGGCGCAACGGACTCGGCGGCCTCACCTTCGCCACGGACGACGGGCGCCACATCAAGCTCGGACCCCGCAACCTCGAGACGAGCACGGCAGCTGAGGCCGAGCGCCTCGCGTGGGCCGGCGGGCGCACGCCGGTCCCCCGGGTCCTCGCGGTCGGCGCCGACGAAGACGAGGAGTGGCTCGTGACGGCCTCCCTCCCTGGCCGCAGCGCCGTCTCACCCGAGTGGATCGCCGACCCGGCAGTCGCCGTCCGAGCCGTCGGAGCGGGACTGCGCGCCCTGCACGACGCCCTGCCGGTGGCGGACTGCCCGTTCGACTGGGGGGTCGGGGTGCGCCTCACGAATGCGGCGGCCCGCGGCATCCGAGTCCCCGACGCGCTGCGCACGCCGCCTCCCGTCGACGTGCGGGTGGTGTGCCACGGTGACGCGTGCTGCCCGAACACGCTGCTCGACGAGGCCGGCCGGGTCACCGGTCACGTCGACCTCGGCGCGCTCGGCGTCGCCGACCGCTGGGCCGACATCGCGGTCGCGGCGATGAGCACCGAGTGGAACTACGGGCCGGGGTGGGAGGACGCGCTCATCGCGGCGTACGGCCTCGAGCCCGACCGGGAGCGGCTCGCCTACTACCGCGCCCTGTGGAACGCGACCTGAGGGGCCGGGAATGCCGCATCCGATCATGTTCGACGAGGACGACGATCTGCTCGCGCGGGTGCGCGCGATCGCGCTCGCGCTGCCCGGCTCCGATGAGAAGGTGGGGCACGGGCGGCCCGCGTTCTTCACGGTCAAGGTCTTCTGCTGGTTCGGCGGATCGCAGCGCGTCGACGGCGAATGGGTGCCGCACGATCGCGCGATCCTCGTGCAGCCCGACCCCGGCGACGAGCCCGCACTGCGCGCCGATCCCCGTTTCTGGGTGCCCGCGTACCTCGGCCCGGCGGGCTGGCTCGGGCTGGACATCGCCGACGCCGCCGACTGGCGCGAGGTGGCCGAGCTCATCGACGCGTCGTACCGGGTGACCGCGCCCGCGCGTCTCGTCCGGCAGCTCGACGCCGGCGGGTGACCGTCAGGGCCGGAAGATCTTCAGCTTCGACGGCCACGGCGTCGCATAGAATGCCCCCGATCGAGAAGCTGCGGCCCGTCGGTCCTGCACCCATCTGAGACTTTCCAATCTCTCCCCCCGGAGGTTCGGTCATCGTGGTCCAACGACGACTCTCGACTGCGCTCTCGACGGCGACCATCCTCGGACTCGTCATCGGTCTGGTCGGCGCCCCGCTGGAGGCATCCGCCCAGGTCGGGGAAGCCGCTGCGGTGGCGGTCACGGCCGATGTCCCAGATGGGTCGACCCCGACGATCACGGGCGATCCCCTCGCGAACGCGACGCTGTACGCACAGCCCGGGACCTGGCCGGAGGGGACTCAGCTCACGTACCAGTGGTACTCCGGCGGCCAGCCCGTCGAAGGTGCGGTTGAGCGGTACTACAACCCGCGGTATGACGGCGATCTGGGCGCGCGGCTGCACGTCGTCGTCACGGGTGTCCTTCCAGGTGGGGACGTCGAGTCGAGAGCGTCCGCACCCACGTTGCGCGTCGCCGCCGCACCGACCCCGGAGATCACCGGACTGCTGCGCGTCGGGGCCACCCTCACGGCCGTGACGCGCTGGACCGCTGAGTACGCACTCTCCTACCAGTGGCGTGTGTCCGGCAAGCCCTACGAGGGCGCGACAGCCGCCACCTTCGTCGTCCCCGATGACGCCGAAGGTGCACGCATCTCGGTCCGCGTGACCGGCACGGCACCCGATTACCCCCGCGCAACGTCCTTCTCGCAGGAGACTCTGCGCGTCATCCGCGTCGGCACGGTCTCCATACAGGGGGATGCCGTCGTCGGGGCGACGCTGGTCGGTGTCCCCGGCACCTGGAGCGCGCCCATCAAGCCCTACCTGGAATGGTTCGCGGACAGGAAGATCGTCGGCGGCGGCGAGACGCTCGTCGTCACCGAAGCGATGCGCGGGAAGACAATCTCCTTCTCCGCCAGCGGCGGAATCGCCGGCGGAACGCGGCAGTACGTCTCGGCACGGTCCGCACCGGTGATCGGACCCGGCGTCCCCACGGTCGTGGGCCCCGCTGCCGTCGGGCGCCCCCTCACCGCGGACCCAGGCGTGTGGGCCGAGGGCACGAGGCTGTCCTACCAGTGGACGGTCGACGGCGCGGACATCTCAGGGGAGACCGCCGCGACCTTCCTGCCGAGCGCGGCAACCTCCGACCGTCGGGTCGCGATCCGCGTCACCGGCGCGCTCGCGGGGCGCACGACGCTCGTCGCCACCTCCTCGCCGACCTCGCCCGTGCTCGTCGCTCCCACGCCGAAGATCAGCGGCAAGCACGTCGTCGGGTCGACCCTGAGGGCGATCCCCGGCTCATGGACCCCGGGGACGAAGCTCAGCTACCAATGGTTCGTGGGAGACATGTGGATGACGGGCGCCACGGCAGCCACGTATCGGCTCGACGAGCGGGCCATCGACCTTCCGGTGCGCGTCGAGGTCACGGGCGTCAAGCCCGGCTACGACGAGGTGACGGTGTCGGCGTCGACACCGCGCGCCGTCTACATCCCGCCGGTCGAGTTCTGGGGGGACTTCATCACAACGGGTTCCCTTGCCGTCGACACGGAGGGGTGGCGCAAGGGGACGAAGGTGTCGTACCAGTGGCTGCGCGACGGCAAGCCGATCTCGAAGGCGACGAACTGGTGGTTCCACCTTCGCCGGTCCGATCTGGGCCACCACGTCACCGCTCGCGTCACCGCGGTCGTCCCAGGCTACGGAACGGTGGTGCAGGTCACCCCCACGAAGGGCAAGGTCGGACGTGCGACCAGGCCGAGGATCCACGGCACGGCGGCTGTCGGCTCGACCCTTGGGTTCTCGATGGCGAAGTGGATGAAAGGGACGCGCTTCTCGTATCGGTGGTTCGCCGATGAGCACCCGATCGCGGGCGCGCACGGCAAGACCCTGGTGCTGACGCGCGCCCTCGCCGGCAAGCGCATCCACGTGGAGGTCACGGGAAGGACTCCCGGGTACGCGGTCGCGACGACAGCCGCGTCTCAGACGGCGAAGGTGCGCTGACGCCGGCGGGTGACCGTCAGGGCCGGAAGATCTTCACCGTGTACGAATAGCGGGATGCTGTCGCGCCCTCGATCCCCGAGACGGTGACGGTGTAGCTGCGCACCGCGCTTCCGCTCGGCGCGGCCACTCCGGCCACCTGCCAGCTCACGGTGTTCGGGCCGTAGCCGTCCGTGACCGGGTATTTCGTGACCTTGAGGCTCTTGCCACCGGGCCCCTTCACGCTGATCTTCGCCGAGCTGAAGTCCACGCTCGAGCTGGACGCCGACAGCGACCACCGCCCCTGCGGCTCGAGCTGCGTCGGGAAGTACCCGGCTGACGGCCACTCCATCCAGGTGGGTGACGCGAAGGTCTTCGCGGTCGACGTGCCGATGACCTTCAGCGTGTTGGTGGAGTTGGTCGACGCGGTGCCCATGATGGAGGTCGGGGGGTACAGGATCCACCTGCGGTGACCGACCAGGATGTTGTTCCCGTCGCTGTCGTCCATGTACCCGCTGATCGCACGGGCGCCGGTGGCCGGCGACAGCCCGCTGTAACCCCACGCGATGAAGAGGTTCGAGGTGCTGGCGGCGTCGTAGGCTGCCTGCGACCAGCACTTGCCCGACTTCGACGGGTAGTGCGTGATCTGCCCCCGCGCGGCCATCAGCAGCGAGTTGCGCATGGCCTGGCTGTTCCACTTGTCCGCGAACCGCACGCCGTCGAGCTGGACGAGCGCCCGGTAGAAGTTGACGGCGTTGAGGGTGGCCCGCTTCGACCTGGACGCCTCGGTGCCCGGGGTGCACGTCGAGATCCTCCCGGTCCAGCCGACCGAGGTCCTCTCCGCCGGCGCCAGGATCCGCTTGTACGCGGAGGCGACGGATGCCTTGCTCGACGTGTTCATCAGCGAGACCTTGGCGCTTCCCGCGGAGGTCTTCGCGACGATCGCGTATCCGGCCTTCTTGCCTGTCACCTTCACCTTGATGCTCTTGCCCTGCAGCGGGGTGTCGATCGTCAGCGATGACTTCGTCGCCCCGGGGATCGCGGCGCCGCTCGCGTACCAGCGGTAGCTGAACACGGTGTCGCGCGTCCAGGTCCCTCGCGTCACCGTCAGCTTCACGCCGAGCGCGATCTTGCCGGAGATCTTCGGGGTCGTCGCGAAGATGACCTTGAGGCTGGCCTTCGAGGTCTTCGTCGCGGGGATGTAGTCGGGCTTCGATCCGGTGACCTTGACCGTGAGGACCTTGTCCTTGTGGGCGGTGGTCAGGACGAGCTTCGACGTCGTCGCACCGAGGATCGCGGCTCCGTTCGCGTACCACTGGTAGGCGAGGGTCGCGCCGGAGTCCCACGTGCCCGGCACGGCTTTCACCGTCGAGCCGACGGCGAGGGTGCCGGAGATCGTCGGCACGGGGGTCTTCACGAGCGGGCGCAGCACCGGGGAGGTCTCCGCGGAGGTCTTGGTCACGGTGGCGAAGCCGGCCGCCGGCGTTCCGGTGACGCGCACGGAGATGCGCTTGCCCTCCTGCGCCGTCGTGAGCGTGAAGGTCGTCGCGTTCGCCCCGGAGATCGCCGTGCCCCCCGCAAGCCATTGGTAGGCGAAGGCGGCGGGCGGATCCCAGGTGCCGGGACTCGCGGTGAGCACTTCGCCGGCCCGCAGCGTCCCCGTGACGGTGGGCGTGCCGGCCGTCACGACCTTCGCCGTCTGGTCCGACACGACGGTGACGGGCCGGTAGTCGGGGATGCTCACAGTCACGCGCACCGAGAGGCGGGCGCCGGCCTGGGCGGCGGCGATGGCCAGGGTCTTGGCCGTGGCGCCGGGGATCGTGGCGTTGTCCGCGAGCCACTGGTACGCGTAGGTGGTCTGCCAGTCGTAGTTCGGATCGACGACGACGGCGGCCGTGACGGTGGAGCCGACCGACAGTGGCCCGCCGATCGTCGGCTTCGCGACCGTGCCGGGGGGCAGGACCGCGTCTCCTGTCGCCTCCTGGCTGACGTAGCCCGAATACGCGACGGCGCCGGCGGTGACGGACCATGGGACGGAGTAGTAGCCCGCCTGGGTCGCCTGCCAGCGCTTGCCGGCGGTATCGACGGTGAGGCCCCAGTAGCCGGGGTCCTGCGGTGCCACGACGGCGCCGCTCAGCCCGCGGATGGGACTCGCCTGCCAGACCCCGGTCTCGATGGAGTCGAGCGTGATGCTCTGCCCCGTCACCGAGGCCGTGGTGAGGCTCGTGAGTGCGGCCAGCGGTGAGATGTCGGCGATCGCGTTGCCGTCGAGCGAGAGGTCGTGGAGACCGCTGAGCGCGGCGATGCCGCCCAGACGGGTGATGGCCGGCGAGCGGTACGCCGCGTAGAGCTCGGTGAGGGATGCGGCCGCCGCCGCGTCGACGGGAGCGTCCGGATCGTTGCCGAGCGCCTCGTTGACCGCGGCGCGCAGCTGCGGGTCGGTGAAGGTCACGGTCGCCGCGGCCTGCGCGGTGGCGCCGACGCCGGACACGACGAGCAGGGCGCCGAGGAGCCCGGCGATCAGTGTGCGGATCCTGCCGGCCCTGCCGTTTTTCCGCGCGCGCACGTCAGACATGCCCAGCCCCCCTCAGCACTGCCCAGATCGAAGCCCCCACAGCCTCGTTGGGCACATTGTGGCACCGCGGCACGGTGCGCGATAGTGCGGGTCAGCTCGGGCCGAGGATGAAGTTCCAGCTGCCGGCCCACACTGCTGCGGCCACCGCAGCCGCGGCGATCGCAGCGCCGAGGGCGATCAGCATCCATTCCGCCGCACCGAAAGGCGACGGACGCGCCCACGTCCGCACGACCGGAGCGCCGAATCCGCGCGCCTCCATGGCCGTCGACAGCTTCGATCCGCGCCGGATGGAGAGCACCAGCAGGGCGAAGGCCATGCCGAGGAAGCGCCGCAGCCGGCCCCGGTCGGCCACTCCTCGCGCACGTCGGGCGAGTTCGAGTGCGCGCCAGTCGTCGACGAAGAGCCCGACCATCCGGAGGGCCGCGAGGCCGCCCATCACGAAGCGCGCGGGCAGGCGCAGCACCTGGCCCAGCCCGTCGGCGAGGTCGGTCGGATCAACGGTCGCGAACAGCACCACCGAGGGCAGCGCGATCGCCAGCACGCGCAGCATCGTGGCCAGCGCCAGCTGCAGCGAGCCCTCGCTGACGTGGACGAGCAGCCAGTCGACGTAGACGGTGCCGCTGGGCTCGCCGTACAGCGCGATGGTCAGCGCGGTGAGCGGCGCGAGCAGCCAGACGATCCAGGTGCGCGCCCAGAACTCGCGCCAGCCCAGACCGGCGAAGGGGAACAGCATCAGCTCGAGCGCGAGCGCCGTGGCGGCGGACACCGCGTCGAGGGTGAGCACGAGAGGGAGCGTGAGCACGGCGGTGGCACCGAGCTTCGCGACCGGGTTGATCCGTGCGACCCGCCCTGTGCGGGCGTGCGCGTCGAGCAGGGTCACACCGGCACCCCCGCCATTTCGAAGCGACGGGCGTGGAGGGCCGCGGCGACGTCGAGATCGTGGGTGATGGCGACGATGGCGGTGCCGTCGGCGTCGTCCTGACCGTCGCGCAGAGCGGCGAGCATCGCGACGAGCTCGGCCCAGGTGCGGGCATCCTGCCCGAACGTGGGCTCGTCGAGGATCAGCACCCTCGGGCGGGTGGCGAGCGCCGCCGCGACGGTCAGCCGGCGCTTCTCACCACCCGACAGCGTGTAGGGGTTGGCCAGGGCGAGCCGGTCGAGGCGCAGTCGCTCGAGCAGATCGTCGACGCGCCGCCGCATCTCGCCGTCGTCCAGGCCCAGCGCGCGGGGTCCGACCTCGAGCTCATCGCGCACGGTGCGCCCGAGCAGCTGGTGCTCCGGCTCCTGGAAGACCATCCCCAGACGGGTGAGCAGCTGGCGCGACGCCCAGCGGATCGGCGTGCGCCCTGCACCGACCGCGAGCGGCTCGGTGGCCGTGAGATCTCCGGATGCTGCCGCCAGCAGTCCGGCGAGGGTCAGTCCGAGCGTCGACTTCCCCGCCCCGTTGGGCCCGGTGATCGCCAGGGCCTCTCCTGCACGCACGTCGAGGTCGATGCCGGAGGCCACCGCACGGCCCCGGACGCGCTCGACCGCGAGCGACCGGGCCTGCAGCAGCACCTGACCGGGCGCCCTGGCCGGGGCGGGAGGCGTCGGCGGCGGGAAGCCGGGGACCCAGACACCCTGCGCCGCGAGCCGCCGGCCTTCACGGCCGAGCACCTCGGCGGGGCTGCCGTCGGCGACCACCGCCGACGCGGCGCCGGAACCCGCACCGCCGAGCACGATGACCCTGTCGACGAGCGGCAGCCACACGTCGATCCGGTGCTCCACGACCACGAGCGTGGTGGCCCGCCTCTCGAGCAGCCGGGCGACCGCGTCGCGGACCTCGACGACACCCTCGGGGTCGAGGTTCGCCGTGGGCTCGTCGAGGAGCAGCAGGCCGGGGTGCATCGCGAGCGCGCCGGCGAGTGCGAGCCGCTGCTTCTGCCCGCCGGACAGCTCCTTCGTCGGGCGGTCCAGCGGCACGTCGAGGCCGACGGCGTCGAGAGCCTCCCGCACCCGCGGCCAGATCTGCGCGCGCGGCACGCCGAGGTTCTCGCACCCGAACGCCGCGTCGTCGCCCACGCGGGCGAGGATCACCTGGGCGTCGGGGTCCTGCAGCACGAGGCCGGCCCGTCCGCGCGCGGCGGACGCGGGCACCCCGCCGACGATCAGCTCACCGACCGCCTCACCCTCCTCCGCGCCGCCGAGCACACCGGCCAGCCCGTGCAGGAGGGTCGATTTGCCCGATCCGGAAGCGCCGAGCAGCAGCACCCGCTCGCCCGGCTCGATGCGGAAGGTGGCATCCTGCACCGCCCACGCCTTCCGGCTGGCATGGCGCCAGCCCCAGCCGCGGGCGTCGACCGCGGCGGGGGCCGGCACCGGCGAATCAGACACGCACGCGTGCGGCGCGGCCCGACGCGAAGCGGTCGAGCGCGCCCGTGGCGGCGAGACCTCGCGCGAGCAGCCAGGACAGCGCCCCGGCGATCAGCGCGCCCGAGATCGCGGTGCTCACGAGGTAGATCACCGTGAAGGCGGTGTCGGCGCCGGCGTACCAGAGGACGAGGTTGTTGATCCCGCCTGCGAGCGCCGCGCCCACGCCGGCCAGCATCGCGATCGGAAGGCTCCACCGCGCGTACAGGAAGATCAGGAACACCAGCTCGGCGCCGAGCCCCTGCACGAGACCGGCCTCGATGGTGAGGAACCCGCCCCAGGAGTTGCCCACCAGGGCTGACACGACCGCCGCGAGGGTCTCGGTGTAGACCGCGGCGCCCGGCTTGCGGATGATGAGCGCGCCGAGCACCCCGGCGAACAGCCACGGCCCGTCGAGCAGGCCCTGCAGTCCGGGCAGGAGCGGCTCCAGCAGGCTCTTCGGGCCGATGTACGCGACGTTCCAGAACAGGAAGATCAGCCCGGATGCGACGCCGATGACGCTGGCGACGACGATGTCGACGACCCGCCAGCGGAAGCGATCGGCGGTGGCTGCGCCCCGTGGCGACGTGGATGTGGACACGTGCATATTCACTCCTCCCTGCGCCGGCATGATCCGGATCAGGTTCGACGGTCGAAGCGTGGATCGCTTCCTCTCAGCCCGGCTCACCGGACTCCCGTGGTTTCGCGTTGAGTATAGCCCGCCCCGCACACGGTAATTTGGGCAGGTGACATCCGACGAGCCGCCGACGCGACGCGCGCTGCGGGAGCACGGCGACGCGGAGTCCGTCGAACCGGTGCTCGCCGACGCCGACCCCGAGACCATCGATCTGGGCACCCTTTTCGGCGAGCAGCGCGCCGAAGAAGAGGCGCCGGCACCGGCACCCGCCGCACCGGCACGCGCCGCCGCACCCGCACCGGCTCGCGACCCTCATCCGGTCGCGCTGTCCTGGGTCGACGAGGCCGCCGTCCAGCGGCCGCTCACCGACGCCGAGGTCGCCGCCGCCGCCTACCCGTACGTCCCGGTCACGGCCGATCTGCTCGCCGAGCAGGATGGCGGGCGCTCGTCCTGGGCGCGCCGCATCCTGCTCCCGCTCTCGATCGTCGTCGTCCTGGCCGGAACCTACGCCGCATCGACCCTGCTCTGGCCGCTCGACGCGGTCGCCCCGACGGCCGCGGCGGTCGAGGTCGCCACCGTGCCCGCCCCGCCCGCGGTGGTCGCGTGGCCGGAGGACGGCACGGCCGCGCTCCAGGTCGAGGGCACCGACGAGGTGCTCAGCTCGTCGACGGATGTCCGCTCGATCGCGAGCATCACCAAGGTCGTCACCGCGCTGCTCGTCCAGGAGGCGGCTCCGCTGCAGCCGGGCGACGAGGGCGACGCCTTCACCTTCACCTGGGCCGACAGCCAGGACTACTGGAGCTACCGCTACCGCGGCGAGTCCGCGCTCGACGTGCCCGTGGGCGGCACCCTCAGCCAGTTCCAGATGCTCGAGGGGATGCTGATCGGCTCGGCGAACAACTACGCGCACCGGCTCGCGGCCGAGTACTGGGACTCCGATGCGGAGTTCGTGACAGCCGCGAACGCTTGGCTGGCCGATCACGACGTCGACGGGGTCACGGTGACCGACCCGACCGGAATCGACGCCGGCAACACGGCGGACGCCGCATCCCTCGTCCGCCTCGGCGAGATCGCCATGGAAGACCCGGTGATCGCGGGGATCGTCGGCACCGAGGAGGTCACGCTTCCCGGGGCCGGCGTGGTCGAGAACACCAACGAGCTGCTCGCCGACCCCGGCGTGCTGGGCATCAAGACCGGATGGCTCGATTCCTTCAACCTGCTCTCCGCGGAGGAGATCGTCGTCGGCACGACGCCCGTGCGGATGTACGCCGCGGTGCTCGGCCAGCCGGACGAGGACTCCCGCTTCGACACCTCGCGCGAGCTGTACGACAGCGTGCAGGCGGAGCTCGTCTCGCGCAGGGCCGTGCCCGCCGGCACCGTCGCCGGCGCGGTGGAGACCGCGTGGGGCGAGGAGGTCGACGTGATCACGGCGACGGACGGCACGGCCATCCTGTGGAACGGCGAGAGCGCGACCGTCGCGCCGACGATGGAACTGGGCGATGCCGATGCCGAGGGCGATGTCGTCGGGACGATGTCGGTGGTCGGCCCCCTGAACTCGACCACGGTCGACCTCGTGCTCGCCGACGACGTCGAGGGGCCGGACGGATGGTGGCGCCTCACGCACCCGCTCCTGCTCTGGGGCATCACCGGCTGATCCGGCCCCGGATCGGGGTCAGACGAATCGCACCGTCTGCTGCAGTCGCGTCCGGGCGTCGAACAGCTCGTTGCCGCCGATCGACCGGGCACCCGTGATCCCCCGGCGCAGCACGGTCGACAGGGCGCTGCGCGAGGTGATCACGACGGGGGTGCCCCGCACCTTCCCGATCTCCTGGATCGGCTCGGGCACGTCCTCGTCGGGGAGCACGACGATGGCCCCGCTGAAGCGCACGCCCGCCGCGCGCGCCATCGCCCGCATCCGCGCCACGAGGGTCGCCACCGGGGCGCCGTCGACCCCCTCGCCGATGAGGTCGCCGCGCCGCACGCGCACGGGGCCGCCGAAGTCCTCCGACAGCACCCCGTAGAGGCCGCTCGGGCCGAGCACGATGTGGTCGAGCTTGCTGTCGGGGGCGGGATCCCGAGGCCCGGCGACGTCGTGCCAGACCGTGTAGCCGATGCCCAGATCGGCGACCACCCGCGCCGTCGCCTCCTCGGCGAGCGCGTCGGCGAGCATCCGCCTCAGCGCCACGGGAGCGGACCGGACCAGCGCAGGATCGTACGGGTCGGGGAGCTCGACGCCGCGGCCCGCCCACTCGCGGATCAGCGTGAGGTACCGCTCACGTCGCCAGCCGCCCGGGTGCCCGTGCGAGCGGGCGCGTGGGCGCGTGTCCGCGCGCGGCGCGGGGGCGCGCCACCCGGACCATTCGGGTGCAGGAGCGTCGGCGAAGCCGTGGCCGCGGTCGTAGGCGGCGCGCGATTCGGGGGTGCCGACGAGCTCCCACGCCCGCTGCACCTGGATGAACACCGCCGCATCCCCGCCGGTGTCGGGGTGGGTCTGGCGCTGGCGCAGGCGGTACGCCTTGCGCAGCGCGTCGTCGTCGACGTCCGGGGCGACCTCGAGCACGTCGTACGCCGACGCGGAGAGCGGGCTGTCGAACACGCCTACCCCCAGAGCGGCGTCTGCGGGACGAACGAGAGAGCGGATGCGGCAAGCCCCGCGGGCAGCTCGGCCACGCTCGCCGGCTGCCACCGTGGCGAGCGGTCCTTGTCGACCAGCTGGGCGCGGATGCCCTCGACGAGGTCGGGCTGGGTGTGCGCGAACCACATCACGAGGCCGTACTCCTGCGCCAGCGCGGCACGCAGGTCGGGCAGGGCGCGGGCGGCGCGGACCGCCGCGAGGGTCACGGCGAGCCCGGTGGGCGCGAGCTCGCCGAGCAGGTCCGCGGTGGCGTGCGCCTCCGGCTCGGGGCGGGCGCGCAGGCGGTCGACGATGTCCGCCACGGTGTCGGCCGAGAAGGCGTCGTCGATCCAGGGCCGTGCCGCGGCGAGCGCCGGCGGCGGCGGCGTTTCGTCGAACAGGAGGACGAGCTCGTTCGGCGTGGACGGATCGGCGCGCGTCTCGAGGGCGTCGCGCAGCCCCTCGAGCCGGTCCGCCGGGACGACGTGGTCGGCGAAGCCGGCGTACACGGCGTCGGACGCATCCATCGTCGCGCCGGTGAGCCCGAGGTACTCGCCGATCCGGCCGGGAGCGCGGCCCAGCAGCCACGTGCCCCCGACGTCGGGCGTGAAGCCGATGCGGGTCTCCGGCATCGCGAGGCGGGACCGCTCCGTCGCGACCCGGACGGCGGCGTGGCCGGCCAGCCCGATGCCTCCGCCCATCGTGATCCCGTCGGCGATCACCACCATCGGCTTCGGGTACGCGCCGATGCGCGCGTTGAGCGCGTATTCAGCCCGGAAGAACACCCCGACATCCTCCGCGTCGCCGCCCACGATCTGGTCGTAGAGGCCGCGGACGTCGCCCCCGGCGCACAGCCCGCGGTCACCGGCGCCGTCCAGCAGCACCACCTCGATGTCCGCGTCGTGCTCCCACTCGTCCAGCGCCGCCGACAGCTGCTCGATCATGCCGAGGTCGAGGGCGTTGATCGCTCGAGGCCGGTTGAGGGTGAGGTGCCCCAGCCCGCTCTCGCGGCGCACGAGGACGCGCGGCTCAGCGGCAGGGTGAGGTTCGGGCTCGGTCACGCGGGCAACGTTACCGTCCGAAACGAACGGGATGGATGACCGCGGGTCGGACGCGGTTTTCCGCCAGGATGGGAGGAACGACTCGCGATGGAGAGAGGTCCGTGATGTCTGACGGTGTGCTGGAGTTCACCGGCGTGACCAAGCGCTTCGGCGCGGTGGCCGCGGTCTCGGATTTCTCGGCGCGCGTGGAGCCGGGGGTCGTCACCGGCTTCCTGGGGCCGAACGGCGCAGGCAAGACCACGACGATGCGCATCCTCCTCGGCCTCGTCCGCGCCACCGGGGGCACCGCGACCATCGGCGGCGTGCCGTACGCGAAGCTTCAGCATCCGCTGCAGAGCGTCGGCGCCGTGCTCGAGTCGTCGAGCTTCCACCCCGGCCGCAGCGGGGCGAACCACCTCAAGGTGTACGCGCACGCCGCCGGGCTGCCCGTCTCGCGCGTCGACGAGGTGCTGGGCCTCGTCGGTCTGGCCGACGCCGCCGGACGCAAGGTCGGCGGCTACTCGCTCGGCATGCGCCAGCGTCTCGGGCTCGCCTTCGCCCTGCTCGGCGACCCCGGTGTGCTCGTGCTGGACGAGCCCACGAACGGGCTCGACCCCGAGGGCATCACCTGGATCCGCGGATTCCTCCGCCTGCTCGCCGCCGAGGGCCGGACGGTCTTCGTGTCGTCGCACCTGCTCGCCGAGGTGCAGCAGACGGTGGATGCGGCCCTGATCATCTCGCGTGGCCGGCTCGTTTACCAGGGCGCGCTGGAGGATCTCGCCGATCCGACCGAGTACACGACGGTCGTCGACGCCCCCGACCGCGACGCGCTCATGCAGGCGCTCACCGCACACGGTGCGAGCTTCGACGTGCTGCGCACGGGGCTGTCGGTGCGCGGATCGGGCGCCGCCGAGATCGGCGCGGTCGCCGCGCAGGCGGGCATCGCCCTCTCCGCCCTGCAGCGCCGAGGTCCGGCACTGGAGGAGGTCTTCTTCGAGCTCGTCAGCGGGGTGCGCGTGCATCCGAGCGCGACGAGCGGCGGGGATGCTGCGGCCCCGGCCGTGGAGCCGGAGCCCGCCGTGGACGAGGCCGAGGTTGCCGAGCCCGAGCCGGGGGTTGCCGAGCCGGAGACTCACGAGCCGGAGCCGGAGCCGGAGACGGAGGCGGAGGTGCCCGAGCCCGAGGCTGCCGAGCCCGAGGCTGCCGAGCCCGAGGCTGCCGAGCCCGAGGTTGCCGAACCCGAGGTCGAGATTCTCGAGCCCGAGGCGGAAGCGCCCGAGCCGGAGCCCGAGCCCGAGATCGCGGTCGAGCCGGAACCGGAACCGGAAGCGGACGTCGCGCCCGAGCCGGAGCCTGGTGGCGAGGAGTCGGAGGACGTCGACGAGGCGGAGGAGGTCGAGGAGGCCGAACCGCTCGACCGACCGTGGGAGTCGCACGAGAAGACGGAGTCGGACGTCGAGGCCGACCGCTTCTTCTCGTCGTTCGACGAGGACGCCGCACGCGCAGCCCGGGTGGCCGCAGACGAAGCCGCCGACCGCGAGGAAGGTGAGCAGCGATGAGCCTCGCGACCGCCGGACGCTCCGAGCTGACGAAGCAGTTCACCACCTCCATGTGGTGGGTGCTCGCGCTGGTGCTCCTTGTCTACATCGCCTTCACGGCCGCCGTCCTCGGGTTCGTGCTCTCGGCATCCGCCGCGGGCGATCTGCCGGGCAACGCCCCGCAGATCCCCGCGGACGGGCTTCCCGCGATCCTCTACAGCCTCGCCACCGCCGTCGGATACGTCTTCCCGCTGCTCGTGGGCACCTTCATGGTGACGACCGAGTTCCGCCACAAGACGCTCACCCCGACGTTCCTCGCGGTGCCGCGCCGCGGCGTGGTCCTGTCGGCGAAGGTGCTGGTCGGCGCCGCGATGGGCGTGCTCTTCGGAGTGATCGGCGTGATCGCCTCGGTCGGTCCGGGGGCAGGGCTGCTCGCGGCCTTCGGCCACGACACCGCCCTCGACGATCCCGACATCTGGGCGATGCTCGGGCGGATGGTCCTCGCCTTCGTGCTGTGGGTGCTCGTCGGCATCGGCGTCGGCGCACTCGTCCGCAATCAGGTCGGAGCGATCGTCGGCGTGCTGGTGTTCACCCAGTTCCTCGAGCCGATCGCCCGGACCGCCGCGGCCTTCGCCGAGAGCATCACGGCCGTGACCCGGTACCTGCCCGGCGCGGTCAGCGACGCGCTCGTCGGCGCGAGCGTCTTCGCCACTGCCGGACCCACCGGCGGGGCGGCCGTCGAAGAGCCGCTGGAATGGTGGGTCGGCGGCCTGGTGCTGCTCGGGTACGCCGTGGTCTTCCTGGTGCTCGGGCACCTGACCAGCTGGCGCCGCGACGTCAGCTGAGGCTAGGCGGTCGCCGGTCGGGGCGCGATGACGCGCGGCTTCGACGGCTTCCGCTGGGCCGCGGCGATGTCGGCGACATCCGCGGCCTCCTCCGGCACGTCCAGCCGCAGGGCGGTGACGAGCGCGAGTCCATGACGCGTCGTGAGGATGACGCGGTTCAGGTCTCCGGTCCCGTCGAGATCGATCACGACCCCGGGGCGGTGGCGACGGATGATCGCGAAGTCGTCTCCGCCCGCCGACTTCCACGTGCCCATCGCGACGATGCCGCGCAGGTGCGTGCCGGGGCTCGGGACTCCGCGCAGCCAGGTCCACCCGTCATCGGTGAGCTGGACCTTGGTGATGGTCGAGCGATCGATGACGATATTCCCGCGATGGAATGCGAGCACCCGCTCGGTGGCCGACAGCGCGATCTCCAGCTGCGTCGAGTCGAGCAGGAGGGTCACCATGCCCTCAGTCTGCCAGCGGCGCCCGGCGAGCGCAGGGGGTTTTGCTCACAGACCGACAACGATCGACGCGGCCCCGGCATCGCACACGGTGCAAGACTGGAGCGATGACTCTGCTCGAACCGGCGCAGGCCGTCGACGCGCACGCTGTCGACGCGGCGCTCGCCCGCGCCGAGTCCGGCGAGCGCCTCGGCGTCGACGACGCGGAAGCACTGCTGACAGCATCCGGATCCGATCTCGATCGGATGCTGCGCGCCGCCGCCGCCGTGCGCGACGCCGGTCTGGCCGCCGCCGGCCGGCCCGGCGTGATGACCTACTCGCGCAAGGTGTTCGTGCCCCTGACGACCCTGTGCCGCGACCGCTGCCACTACTGCGTGTTCGTCGACACCCCCGGGCAGCTGCTGAAGAAGCAGAAGCCCGCGTACATGTCGCCCGAGCAGGTGCTCGCCGTCGTGCGGCAGGGCGAGGCGATGGGGTGCAAGGAGGTGCTGCTCACGCTCGGCGACCGTCCGGAGGAGCGCTGGCCCGAGGCGCGCGCCTGGCTCGACGAGCACGGCTACGCCTCGACGCTCGAATACGTCGGTGCCATCGCGCGGCTCATCACCGCGGAGACCGGACTGCTCGCCCACCTGAACCCGGGGGTCATGTCGGCCGACGAGCTCGCCGTCCTGCGGCCGACGGCGCCGTCGATGGGCATGATGCTCGAGACCACGTCGCGGCGGCTGTTCGAGGAGCCGGGTCAGGTGCACCACGGATCGCCCGACAAGGATCCCGCCGTCCGGCTGCAGGTGCTCGAGGATGCGGGGCGCCTGCGCATCCCGTTCACGACGGGAGTGCTCGTGGGCATCGGCGAGACGCTGCGCGACCGGGCCGAGTCCCTCGTCGCGCTGCGCGACGCGCACGAGCGCCACGGTCACCTGCAGGAGATCATCGTGCAGAACTTCCGTGCGAAGCCGAAGACCGCGATGCAGGGTGCGCCCGACGCCACGGTGATCGAATACGTCGCGGCGGTCGCGACAGCGCGTCTCGTGATGGGGCCGCGGATGCGGATCCAGGTGCCGCCGAACCTGTCCGACCCGGCCGAGCTCGACCTGCTGGTGCGGGCGGGGGCGGACGACTGGGGCGGGGTGTCTCCCCTGACGGCCGACCACGTCAACCCGGAGCGCCCGTGGCCGCAGCTGGATGACCTCGCCGCGCGCACCGCGGCACTCGGCTTCGAGCTGCGCGAGCGGCTCACCGCGCACCCCGAGTACATCGCCGATGCCGGCACCTGGATCGACGAGGACCTGCACAGCCCGGTCGCCGCGCTGGCCGACCCCGCGACGGGCCTCGCGGCCGAAGGCCGGTCGGCACGTTTCGTCTCGCTCCGCTCGCTCAACGAGCCGCAGGGGGACACCACTCCCGGCCCGTTGAGCGACGAGCGCAGCGAGGAGACGAAACGCCGCGAGCTCAGCGCACACCTCCCCTCCCTCGCCGAGCGGGCGGCAGCAGACCCTGGCAGCCTCGACGACGCCGAATGGGTCGCCCTGCTCGAGGCGACCGGCGCCGATCTCGACGCGCTCACGGCCACCGCCGACGATGTGCGCCGCTACACCGTCGGCGAGGCGATCAGCCTCGTGGTCAACCGCAACCTCACCTCCAGCGGGTTCCGCAGCACCCCGGAAGCCGACCCCGCGACGTTCACCCTCGGCGAGGTCGCCGCCATCGCCCGCGACGCCGCCGACCTCGGCGCCACGGAGCTCTGCGTGCAGGGGCTCCTCCCGCCGGACGAGGACCCGGACGCCTACCTCGACATCATCCGGTCCGCACGGGCGGCTGCACCGAGCCTGCACCTCCACGCCTACCGCCCGCAGGACGTGCGCGATCTCGCCGACCGCGGCGGTCTCGGCCTCGACGGCGCGCTCGGCGCCCTGCGCGCGGCCGGCGTCGACACCGTCCCCGGCACCGGCCTGAAGGTGCTCAGCGAGCGGGTGCGCGCGCTCGTCGCTCCGGGCGACCTCGAGATCGACCGCTGGGTCGAGGGCATCACGGCCGCGCACCTGGCCGGTCTCCGCTCGACGAGCGTGCTGTTCTACGGCCACGTCGAGACCGCCGCCGAGCGCATCGCGCACCTGCGCGGGCTCCGCGAGATCCAGTCGGCGACCGGAGGCTTCACCGAGTTCGTCCCCATCCCCCTGCCCGGCCCCGCCGGCGGTGTCCCCCTCGTCACCGGGCGTGCGCCGCTCGACGAGCACCGCGCGATGGTCGCGGTCTCGCGGCTGCTGCTGAGCGGCAGCATCCCGCACATCCAGATCCCCTGGACGCGGGTGGGGCTGCCCGCCGCGGCTGCGCTGCTGCGCGCGGGCGGCGACGACCTCGGCGGCACGCTGCTCGACGGCCGCGTCAAGCCCGAGGCCGGGATCGAGCACGGTCTCGAACTGCCCGTGCGCGATGCCGCCGCCCTCGCCACCAGGATGTTCCGGCCGTTCCGGCTGCGCTCGACCGACTACCGCACGCTCGGGACGGCCTCATGACCGGGCGCGTCGAGGTCGCGATCGTCGGTGCCGGGTTCGCCGGCATCGGCATGGCACTGGCGCTCCAGCGCGCCGGCCGCGAGTCGTTCGTCGTGCTGGAGCGGGCAGCATCCGTCGGCGGCACATGGCGCGAGAACGTCTACCCCGGCGTCGCCTGCGACGTGCCGAGCCACCTGTACGGCTTCGCCACGCACCCGCACCCGCACTGGTCCGGCCTCTACGCGCGCGGGGACGAGATCCACCGCTACCTGCAGGACGTCGCCGCCGGCGCCGGCCTCGGCGGGCGGCTGCGCCTGAGCACCCCGCTGCTGCAGGCGCGATGGGATGCTGCCGCCGCGGCCTGGCAGCTCGACACCCCCGACGGCGCGCTCACCGCGGAGACGCTGGTGCTCGCCTGCGGCCGGCTGACCGAGCCGCAGATCCCCGAGATCTCCGGACTGGAGACCTTCCCCGGGCCGCTGTTCCACTCCGCGCGGTGGGACCAGGACGCCGACCTCCGCGGAGCGCGGGTCGCGGTCGTGGGCACCGGCGCGAGCGCCGTGCAGCTCGTGCCCGAGCTCGCCCGCACGGCCGGACACGTGACGCTGTTCCAGCGGACACCGGCCTGGATCGTGCCGCGCGGAGCCGTGGCCTACTCCGACGCCGATCGTGCGGGGTTCGCCGCCGACCCGGCTGTACTGGCCGCGCTGCGCGCAGATCTGTACGCCGAGGGCGAGGCCCGGTTCGCGTCGCGCTCGGGCGACCCGGTCGCCGCGGCCGACGCGCGGGCGGTGGCACTCGCGCACCTGCACGCGCAGGTCGAGGACCCGGCGCTGCGCGCCGCACTCACCCCCGACTACGCCTTCGGCTGCAAGCGCGTCCTCCTCTCGGACGCCTTCTACCCCGCCGTCGCGTCCACCGCCGTGACACTCGAGCCGCACGCGCTGACCGCGGTCGAGGGTCGCACGCTCGTCGCCGCGAACGGGACCCGCCACGAGGTCGATGCGGTCGTGCTCGCCACCGGCTTCGCGTCGACCCGGCAGCCCTACGCCGATCTCGTGCACGGTGAGGCGCAGACCCTCGCCGACCACTGGTCGACCGGCATGACGTCGTTCGCCTCCACCGTGGTCGCCGGGTTCCCGAACATGTTCGTGCTGAACGGCCCGAACGCCTCGCTCGGGCACAGCTCGTCCGTGCTCATGATGGAGGAGCAGGCGTCCTACGTCGTGCGGGCGCTGGCCCACGGCGACCAGGAGGGGATGCCGGTCCGCCGCGTCCGCCCGGAAGCCGAGCAGGCCTACACCGACGAGATCGCGGTCGCCGCAGCATCCACTCCCTGGATCGCCGGCGGCTGCCACAACTGGTACGTCGACGAGCGATCCGGCCGCCTCGCGCTGCTCTGGCCCGGCACCGTCGACGCGTTCCGCGCGCGCCTCGCAGCCGCCGACGGCGCCGAATTCCTCTCCACCCCCACGCCCGCGACGCTCGGAGGCATCCCATGACCGATCACGCTGTCCCCCTGCGGTTCGGCTACAAGGCGTCGGCCGAGCAGTTCGGTCCCACCGAGCTGCTCGACTACGCGATCCTCGCTGAGGAGGTCGGGTTCGACTCCGTCTTCATCTCCGACCACCTGCAGCCGTGGCTCCACGAGGGCGGTCATGCCCCCGCATCCGTCCCCTGGCTCGGCGCGCTCGGCGCCCGCACGTCGAAGGTGCTCATCGGCACCTCGGTGCTGACCCCCACCTTCCGCTACAACCCCACCGTGGTCGCGCAGGACTTCGCGACGCTCGGGGTGATGTACCCGGGGCGGGTGATCCTCGGGGTCGGCACCGGCGAGGCGCTCAACGAGGCCAACCTCGGCATCGCCTGGCCCGACCCGCCCGAGCGGTTCCAGCGGCTGAAGGAGGCGATCGGCCTCATCCGCCGGCTCTGGTCGGAAGACCGGGTGAACTTCGACGGCACCTACTACCAGGCGCGCAACATCACGATCTACGACAAGATGGACGCCCCGGTCCCGATCTACATCGGCGCCGCCGGCCCCGCCGCGACGCGACTGGCCGGGCGCATCGCGGACGGGTTCATCACCACCAGCGGCAAGAAGCGCGAGCTGTACACCGACACGCTGCTGCCCGCGCTGCACGAGGGGCTGCAGAAGGCCGACCGGCCGGCCGATGCCATCGACACGCTCATCGAAGTGAAGGTCTCGCTCGACCGCACGATCGCCGACGCGCAGGAGAAGACCCGATTCTGGGCACCGCTCGCGCTGAGCCCCGACGAGAAGATGGGCGTCGACGACCCCATCGAGATGCAGCGGCTCGGTGAGGAGCTCCCCATCGAGCGTGCCGCGTCGCGGTTCATCGTGTCGGAGGACCCCGACGAGCACGTGGAGCGCATCAGCTGGTACATCGAGCTGGGCTTCCGTCACCTGGTGTTCCACGACCCCGGGCACGACCAGGGCGCGTTCCTGCGGATGTACGGCAAGGAGATCCTGCCGCGCCTGCGCGCGCGGTACGGCGCGTGAGCGGGGGCGACTGGGTCGTCGTCGTACCGGTCAAGCCGGCGGCGGCCGGCAAGACCCGGCTCGAGGTCCCCGGCATCGACCGGGTCGCGCTGGCCCGGGCCATCGCGCTCGACACGATCGCCGCGGCCACGGCGTGCGACGAGGTGGGCCAGGTGATCGTCGTCTCCGACGACGCGGCGCTGCCACTGCAGGCGGCGGGCATCCCGGGACTGCGGTTCGTGAGTGAGACCGAGCCGGACGGTTCGGTGCCGCTCGCCGCGGCCACGGCGCGCGCGGACGGCGGCAGCCGCCTCGACGCGGCGGTCGCGGTCGGCATCGCGGCCGCCGGTGAGCGACCGAGAGCGGCGCTGCTCGGCGACCTTCCCGCGCTGCGACCGGATGACCTGGCGGCGGCGCTGCGCGCGGCCACGGCACATGACCGGACCGTGGTGGCGGATGCCGAGGGCACCGGCTCGACCCTCCTCACCTCCGCGGCCGGCGTGCCGTGGCGCTCGTCCTTCGGCGACGGCTCGTTCGTCCGGCACCTCGACCTCGGCTTCGTCGCCCTCGACCTCCCGGATGCGTCGACGCTGCGCCGCGACGTCGACACCGCCGCGCAGCTCGCCGAGGCCTGGGCGCTCGGCCTCGGCCCCCGCACCGCCGCGCTGCTCCCCTGAGCCCCGGGGCCCGGTTCCTGAGGCCCCCGGACCCGGGCCCTGAGGCGTGCAGCGGCATCCCCCGTCCCTCCGCTCACCTGTCGCAATCTGCATCCAGACCCGCACTCTGCGACAGGTGAGCGAACGGAGTCGGGCTCAGGAGCAGGGCGGTGCGGGCCGCACACCGCACTCCGGGGGGCGGCGAGGTGGCCAGGGGGCCTGTGTCAGCCCAGGATCAGGTAGATCGCGCCGACCAGGGTCAGGACGATGACGAGCCGCTCGAACAGAACCTGGTCGATGCGGTTCGCGATCCAGCGGCCGAGCAGCGCCCCGGCCACGACCGCGGGCACGAGGACGAGGTCGATGAGCATCCCCGGAACGGTGATGATCCCGAGTCCCGCCGAGAACGGCACCTTGCTGAGGTTGACGAGGAAGAAGAACCACGCGGCGGTGCCCAGGAACTCCTTGACCGGGAACCGCGCAGCCAGGAAGTACATCGACATCACCGGGCCGGCGGCGTTCGCCACCATCGTCGTGAAGCCGCCCAGGGTTCCGTAGGCGACGGCGGCGACGCGGTGGGACCCGCCTTCCTCCACGCTGTGCCGCAGCCACCTCCGCGCGAGGGTGAAGACCACCACCGCGATCAGCACGCCCCCGATCACGCGCCGCACGAGCTCGTCGTCTGCGACGAACAGGAACGCGATGCCGAGCGCGAGCCCGACGACGACCGCGGGCGCCAATCGCAGCAGTGCCCGCCAGTTCACGTGCCGCCGGTAGGTCGTGATGGCGAACAGGTCCGCGACGAGCAGCAGCAGCAGGATCGTGCCCGTCGACTCCCGCGCGGGCAGCACGGCGGCGAAGATCGCGACGGCGACCGTGCCGCCGCCGGGCAGGGCCGTCTTCGAGACGCCGATGACGACGGAGCCGACGGCGAGCAGCACCCACGCCCACGCTGCGAGGTCCGGCATGTCAGACCGCGGCTGCGGACAGCGCCGCCTCGGCCAGCGCGCGCGAGGCCGCAGCATCCGTCATCCACAGCGGTCGCACGTGTGCGCGCACGCCGAGCGCGTCGACGGATGCGGACAGCTCCGCATCCTCTTCCGCCACCAGCCACGCATCCAGCACGCCCCCGTGCGAGCGCGCGCCGTAGTGCGCCGCGACCGCGTCGGCGGCCGTGCGCACGCCGATGGCGGTGAGGCAGACGTCGGCCATCCCGCGCACGACGGCGCCGCCGATGATCGGGGACACCCCGACGACCGGGGCGGCGGTC
This sequence comes from Microbacterium terricola, assembly GCF_027943945.1. NCBI lineage: Bacteria > Bacillati > Actinomycetota > Actinomycetes > Micrococcales > Microbacteriaceae > Microbacterium > Microbacterium terricola. The sequence goes on from NZ_AP027141.1 coordinate 2,950,748, forward strand.
GCGCGCAGCGCGTCGCGGATCCCGGGTACGGCCAGGATGGGCCCGATCGAGACGACCGGGTTGGATGGCGCGATCAGCACGACGTCGGCCTCCGCGATCGCCTCCACCACGCCGGGTGCGGGAGCGGCGTCGCCGATGCCGGGGTTCTCGAACCGCTCAGGTGCGAGGGCGGCCCTGTGCCGGGTCCACCACTCCTGGAAGTGCATCCGCTCGCCGCCGGCGAGCACGACGTGGGTGTCGACCTCGGCGTCGGTCATCGGCAGCAGTCGCGCGCCGAGCGGCCAGCGCGCGGACAGGCGCTCGATCACCTGGGTGGGGGTGAGTCCGTCGCGCAGCCAGCCGGTGCGGGCGAGGTGCGTGCCGAGGTCGAGGTCGCCGAGGGTGAACCACGGCCACCCCGCGCCCCACGCCTGCAGCTCGTGGTTGACGCGCTCGGTGTCGCCCGCGCGACCCCACCCCCGCACCGTGTCGTTCTCGCCCGCCAGGGCGTACAGGATCGAATCGACGTCCGGCTGCAGTCGCACGCCGGACAGCCAGAGGTCGTCGCCGGTGTTGACCACCACGGTGAGGGATGCTGCGGCCCCGGCCTCCTCCTCGCCGCGGGCGGCGAGGGCGGCGCGCACGCCGAGGGTGAACCGCGACCCGCCCACGCCGCCGGCGAGGACGACGACCCGCGGGGTCACAGCGCGAATTCGTCGGCGGCGTGCGGCAGCGGGAAGCCGCGCACGGCGTCGATGAGCGCATCCACCGTCTGCTTCTCGGCGACGACGTCGACCAAGAGCCCCGCACGCTTCGCGTCCTTGGCGGTGCGCGGGCCGATCGCGGCGATCACGGTGGATTCGGGCACGTCGGGGAACTGCAGGGACACCTGCTCGGCCACCGATCCGCTGGTCACGAGGATGGCGTTGATCCTGCCGCTGCGGACGTCGGCGGCGATGCGGTCGGTGACCGGCACGCCGACCGTGCGGTAGGCGACGACGCTGCGCACCCGGTGACCGGCGTCCGCGAGCATGCGGGTGAGGACGGGCTTGGCGATCTCGCTGCGCAGCGTGAGGATGTCGCGCGGCTCCGGCTCGAGCGCGATCATCTGCTCGGCCATGCCGGCGGCGGAGTTGTCCTGCTCCGGGACGAGATCGACCCGGTACCCGACCGCCGCGAGCGCGGCCGCCGTGGTCTCGCCGACGGCGGCGACCTTGGTGTTGGCGGGGATCGTGGCGCGGTAGGCGTACAGCACGTCCACGGTGGTCGCACTGGTGACGGTGAGCCAGTCGAAGGCGCCGGCGGCGAGGTCGGCGATCGCCTGCTCGAGCGTGGGCTGGTCGTTGCTGGGCGCGAAGTTGATGAGCGGCGCGACGACGGGCACGGCGCCCTGACGGCGCAGGCTGGCCGCGACGCTGTCGCCCCACGGGCCGCCGCGCGGCACGAGGACGCGCCAGCCCGCCAGGGGCTTTTCGGGAATCTGCTGCAGTGCTTCGCTCATGGGACTCTCGTGGTGCTTTTCGGCCGCCCCGAGTAGAGAGCAGCCGACAGGCGCATGGACACCCGATGCTGATCGGGTTGGCGCCGCCGGCAGCATCCGCACCATTGCACTGCCAGTATCCCGAGCATACCCCTCCCTGGGAAAAGGCCGGGAGCAGATGAGAGCGCGCGACCGCTCAGTCGTCGGTGAAGGCCTTGACCGCCCACCACACCAGGGCTCCGACTCCGGCTGCCACGGCGACCACCCCGGCGGCGACCCCAGCCGGGTTCTTCCGCTGGTAGGCGCGCACCCGGTCGACGCCACGCTCGGTGGCATCGCTCGCACGACGGGGAAGGTTGCCCTTCACCTCGATGGCGGCCAGAGCCGCCTTCAATTCGGCCCTGGCCCGCTCGACCGGGTCGGTGATGCCGTAGGGCACGGCGGTGCGGGGGGTGGGCACGGGCGCCTCAGAACTCATCGCGCACTTCCTTCACATCCTGGGCGATCGACTGGATCGGGTTCTGCCTGTTCTTGAGCTTGCGGAACCAGTGCATGCCGATGAGCGCGAACACGACGGCGACCAGCAGCATCGCGAAGAAGACCACGAGCGCCGACAGCCACACCGGCCACCAGCTCGAGAGGCCGGCGATCGCCCACGTGCCGAGCGCAGGGATCGACCAGAACAGCACGAAGAGCGCGGCGAAGAACCACAGCGCGCCGATGCCGGCGTCCTTCGACGTGCGTCCCACCCACGCCTTGGCGGCGTTCACCTCGGCGATGACGAGGTTGCGCAGCAGCTCGGGCACCTCGCCGATCAGGGTGAAGAGGCTGTCGTCCGCCCGATCGCGAAAACCTCGGGGGGTCGTCACGTCAGCTCCCCGATGGCTTGCGCGTCGACTTCGCGGCCTTCGCCACCGAATCGATGGCGTCTTCTGCCGCATCCTTCACGGCGTCGGCCGTGGTGTCGGCCGCCTGGGCGACATCGTCCACCGACGCCTTGCCCGCGCGGACCGCCGCGTCGAGCTTCTGACCGGGCGTGCCCTTCGACGAGGTCGCAGCCTTCGTCACCTTGACCGCGGTGTCCCACAGCGTGTTGGGAAGCGCCATCGCGCTGGACGCGGCGAAGTCCTTCGCCTTGGCGACCTGCTCCTGCACCGGCGCCAGGTTCCACACCTTCAGCGCCTGCTCCTTGATCTGCTCGTAGCGTTCGCGCCCCGCGCGTGAACCCAGCACGTAGCCCGCGGCGAGCCCGATCACGATTCCGACTTTGCCCCTCATGTGGGGTCTCCTCACGTGGTTGTACCTGGCTGTTGCGTCGTCTGGTCTCCCACAGTAGACCGGTATGCCGAAATCGGCATCCGCGGTTGACACGCAGGCGAAGACGTGGTTCAGGCCGTGGCGTCCTCGGCCCAGAGCAGCCCTCGGCGCACGCGCTCGGCCTCGTCGATCGCGTCGGGGACGACCTGTGCCAGACCCGTGCCGGACAGCCACGCGCCGGTCGCGCCGAGCCCGCGGACGCGCCTCAACGCGAGGCGCGCGCGCGACACCCGGTCGGCGTGCCCGATGACGGAGGCGGGCTGGCTCTGCGCGTACCGCTCGATATGGGCGGCGACGAGCTGGCCGGGCTCGAGCGGGACCCCGAGAAGAGCGGATGCTTCGCCCAGCGCGAGGGCGGCAGCATCCGCCTCGTCGAGGGTCGCCGTGGCGGGCGCCTCGTCCTGCGTGCCGAACGACACCCTGACCACGTGGCGGTGCGTGGCCTGCGCGCGTGCGGCCTCGCCCAGCCACGCCCACTTGGCGGTGGCGTGGGTGAGGGCCTTCGCGACCGTCCGACCGGGGACGGCGAGCACCCCGGTCCCTCGGGGGGCGGCGTCCAGGGCGGGCGCATCGAGCACCAGCGTCACGACATCCACGTGCGGCTGCACCGCCTGCTCCGCGGCGAGCGCGGGAAGCGCCCCGCCGAGCAGGTCCCGCGCGGTGCTCTCGTCGGTCGCGACGATCACGGCGTCGGCGTCCAGCGGGTCCGCGTCCGCCACCTCTACACGCCAGCGGGCGCCCGCCGTGGCGACGACGGTCGCACGGACGTCCGTCCGAACCTCGACGCCGAGCTCGGCGAGGCGCTCGGCGAGCGCGTCGACCAGGCGCGACATGCCGCCCGCGAGCCCCTCCACCGCGGAGCCGGGCGCCGCGGCCGGGTCGCGCTGCGAGCGCAGCGTGGCCACCGCGCCGGCGAGCGACCCGGTGCGGGTGAGCGCGGCGCTGAGGCCCGGTGCGGCGACCTCGACGTCGATGTCGTCCGGGCGGGCCGAGTAGACGCCGCCGACGACGGGGGCGACGAGGCGCTCGAGCACCTTCTCGCCCATCCGTGAGCGGACGAGGGCTCCGAGGCTCCGCTCGTGGCCGATGGTCATCGGCGGCCGCACCCGGTCGAGGTAGGCGCGCCAGACCCCGCTCCAGCCGATCACCCGGCGGACATCCGGATCCCACGGGTTCTCGGGGATCCCGAGCAGCCCACCCACCGGCAGCGGCGCGGCGCCCGGCAGCCCGTGCACCCACGGGCGGCCCCCGGCCGGGCGCACGACCGCGTCGGCCAGGCCGAGCTCGTCGATCAGCGCGCGGACGTGCCCGCCGCGGGTGGCGTAGCTCTCGGCCCCCACGTCGACGGTGAGGCCGGCCACGTCGGCGGAGCGGATCGCGCCGCCGAGCCGGTCGCCCGCCTCCAGCAGCGTCACCGCGATGCCGACCTTGGCGCACTGCAGCGCGGCCACGAGCCCCGCGGCGCCCCCGCCGATCACGATGACGTGCGCGTGGTGGGCGCGATCGAGCAGGTCGGGGTCAGCGGGATCGGTCACCCTCCGATTCTCCCCCGAAGTGCGACGATGGACGCATGAGCCTGCACATCACCGGAGATGACGACGCCGACCGCCTCCTCACCGATGACCCGCTCGCGCTCCTGATCGGGATGCTGCTCGACCAGCAGGTGGCGATGGAGACCGCGTTCGCCGGGCCCCTCAAGATCGCGCAGCGCACCGGATCGGTCGACGCCGTTGCCCTCGCGGGGTACGACCCGGAAGCGTTCGTCGCGGTGTTCCAGCAGACGCCGGCCGTCCACCGCTTCCCCGGGTCGATGGCTGCGCGGGTGCAGTCGCTGTGCGAGGCCGTCGTCAACGAGTGGGGCGGCGACGCGGCGGCGATCTGGACGACCGGCGACCCCGACGGCGCCACCGTGCTGAAGCGGCTGAAGGCTCTCCCCGGGTTCGGCGAGCAGAAGGCGAAGATCTTCCTCGCGCTGCTCGGCAAGCAGTACGGGTACGACGGCGCAGGGTGGCAGGCGGCATCCGCTCCGTACGGCGAGGGCGGGTCGTTCCGCAGCGTGGCCGACATCGTGTCGCCCGAGTCGCTGACGAAAGTCCGCGAGCACAAGCGCGCGGCGAAGGCCGCCGCCGCATCGGCGAAGGCCGGCAACGGCGGCGTCTGAGCCCGCCCCGGTTCTACAGTTGACTCCGTGCGACTGAGGTACTTCGGCGGGTTCGTCATCGACGACGCCGACGCGCCCGCCGTGCGCGGCCGCGGGCAGGAGTCGCTGCTCTTCCGGCTCGCCATCGACGCCGGCACCACGGTCGGCTACCGCGCGCTCGCCGAAGACGTCTGGCCGGACGACGCGCCCGAGGACCCACGGGCGGCGCTCCAGTCGCTCGTGTCACGGCTGCGCCGCGCGCTGCCGGCCGGGGTCATCGAGGCCGTGCCCGGCGGCTACCGGCTCGCCCTCGACCGGGCCGAGATCGACCTGACCCGGTTCCAGGACCTCGTCGCGCGGGCCCGCGCGGAGAGCGCGCCCGCCGCTGCCGCCGCGGCGGCGCGGGACGCCCTCACGCTCTGGTCGGGCGACCCGTGGACACCCGGCGACGGCTTCGACTGGGTGATCCGCGACCTGCTGGAGGACCGCGCGCACGCCGAGCGGCTCGCGCGGGCGGCCGGCTCTGGGCAGGCGACCGCCGCGATGCCCGTGGCCACGACGATTCCCGCCGCGCTCACACCGCTCGTCGGGCGGCTCGACGAGCTCGACGCGATCCGGGAGCAGATCGCCGCGGAGCGCCTCGTCACCCTGATCGGCCCGGGCGGCGCGGGCAAGACGACGCTCGCCCTGGAGACGGCCCGCCGCCAGGAGGGGGCGACGGTGTTCGTCGAACTCGCACCGGCGGCACCCGGCGAGGTGTGGACGGTGGTGGCCGGCGCCGCCGGCCGCAGCATCCGGCTCTCCGACACGCTCCTGCCGTCCGGATCGCGGGAGCGCACCCTGCTCGCCCTGGAGGGACGCACGGTGCTGGTCGTGCTCGACAACTGCGAGCACCTCTCGCGCGAAGCCGCCGAGGTGGCCGTCGACCTGCTGCAGTCCGTCGGCACGGCACGCGTCCTCGCGACCAGCCGTGAGCCGCTCGGCGCGCCAGGCGAGGCGTTCGTGGCCCTGGGGCCTCTGCCCGACGACGACGCGGACGAGCTGTTCCGGCGGCGCGTGCGCGCGGCCCGCGGCACGGCGCCGAGCGACGCGGAGGCGGATGCGGCACGACGTATCGTCCGGCGCCTCGACGGCCTCCCGCTCGCGCTCGAGCTGGCGGCGGCGAAGACGCGCACCCTCTCGATCGCCGAGGTGGACGAGGGTCTCGACGACAGGTTCGCGCTGCTCGCGACCGGTCCGCAGGCGATCGAGCCACGGCATCGCACGCTGCGCGCCCTCATCGACTGGAGCTGGGAGACGCTCGGGCCCGACGAGCGCACCGCACTGCTGACCGCCGCCGTGTTCCCCGACGGCATCGGCGTGACCGACCTCGCCGCCGTCGCCACGGCCGCGGGCGTCGACCGCCTCGCCTTCGACCAGCTCGTCGACCGCTCCCTGCTGCGCCGGAGCGATGGGCGCCTGCGCACCCTCGAGACGGTGCGCGAGTACGGTATCGACAGGCTCAGGGCGCAGGGCCTCGAGGCGCAGTTCCGCGCAAGGCAGGCCGAGGTCATGGCCGGCCTCGCCGCCGCCCACGACGCCATGCTCCGCGGCCCGGGCGTCCGCAGGGGGCTGGCCTGGTTCGACGCCAACGACGAGAACCTCTCCGCCGCGCTCCGCACGAGCAGCGGGCCGTCCGGCGACCGGATGACCGGCGTGCGCCTCGTCCGGGGGTCGCTGTGGGCGTGGATGATGCGCGAGCGGTTCGAGGAGCTGCAGGCCGGGATGCGCGACTTCGGCCGGCCCGACCTGCCCCTCGACTCGGAGGCCGCCGTCGTCGTCGGCGGGATCGCGCTGCTGTTCGCGACCGTGGCGGCCGCCGGCGGCTTCGGCGCGGAGGCGACCGCGTTCGCAGCGGACGCGGCCGGAGACTTCGAGTCCCTGCGGCAGGGGCTCACCGAGGCCGCGGAGCGGCACCCGTCCGAGCTCGCCGCCGCCGTCCCCCCGCTGCTGGCGGGCGCGGCAGCCGCCATGCGCGACAGCGAGAGGGACGGCGAGAGCCGGTCCGCGTGGCCGCCGCTCAGCTTCCACATCCCCGAGCTGACCGGCGACAGCACCCCGGCCTGGACGCGCGCGTTCATCGCGATGCTCCGGTCGGCGATCGCCCAGAACAGCGGGGACGTCGACACCCTCGGCCGCGAGAGCGAGCAGGCGCTGACGATGTTCCTGGCGCTGGATGACCGGTGGGGCATCGCCTTCTCGAGCCAGATGCGCTCGGAGTGGCTCATGCTCGAGGGCCGCCTGGAGGAGGCGCTCGCGGTCGCCGATGCGTCGACGGCCGGGCTCACCGGGCTGACCTCGATCACTGACGTCGTGCAGCAGCGCGCGCAGGGCGTGAACCTGCTGCTGCGCCTCGGACGGATCGATGACGCGCGAGTGCGGCTCGGCCAGATCCAGGCGCTCGCCGACGAGGACGGCTCGGCCAGGGCGATCGGCCAGGCGCGCATGAATGCCGCGACGGTGGAGATCGCCGCGGGCGACGGTGCAGCGGCCCTCGCCGAGCTCGACGCGCTGGATCCGGAGTTCGAAGGCGGCTACCCCGACCAGATGATCGGGTGGGCGGGGTCGCGCCGCACGCAGGCCCTGCTGCTGCTCGGCCGCCGCGACGAGGCGCGCGAGGTGCTGCGGCGGGTGATCCCCGCGGCGCAGCGCAGCGGCGATCAGCCCATCCTGGCCGACGTCGCGCTGAGCCTGGCCGGCTGGCTGGCCGCGGAGGGGCGGGATGCTGACGCGCACCGTGCGCTGGCGGTGTCCGCGTCGCTGCGCGGACGGGCCGACGAGGCCGACCCGTTCCTGCGACGCCTGCGCACGCAGCTGGACGCGGCGCCGGAGGAGACCTCCGACGCCGCGTCCGACCTCACCGCGCTGGCGGCCCTGCTGGAGTGATCAGCACGGCCGGGCGCAGCATCCGCTATGCCTTGCGCATGTACGCTCGCACCGTCAGCGGGGCGAAGACCGCGACGACGACGGCCGCACCGATGATGGTCGCCATGATGTCGGCTCCGGCCTCGGTGCCCATTGTCAGCGCGCGCGCGGCGGACACGAGGTGCGAGACCGGGTTGATCTCGGCGAACCATTCGAGTGCGGGCGGCAGCGTGTCGGTCGGGACGTACGCGTTCGAGAGGAACGTCAGCGGGAACAGGATGAGGAACGAGATGCCCTGCACCGACGCGGCGGTGCGGGCAATGACCCCGAAGAACGCGAAGATCCAGCTGAGCGCCCACGCCGCGCCGATGACCAGAAGGCCCGCGGCGACGACGCCGCCGAGACCGGCCGCGGGCCGGTAGCCCATGACGTACCCGGTCGCGAAGGTGAGCGTCGTCGCGATCGCGTAGCGGAGCGTGTCGGCCAGCAGCGCACCCGCGAGCGGAGCGACGCGTGCGATCGGAAGCGACCGGAACCGGTCGAAGACGCCCTTCTCCATGTCCTCGCGCAGCTGCACGCCCGTCACGACGGAGGTCGTGATGACGGTCTGCACGAGGATGCCGGGCAGCAGGTAGGGGAGGTAGCTCCCGACACTGCCGGCGATCGCACCGCCGAAGATGTACGCGAACATCACGGTGAAGATTATGGGCTGCACGGTGACGTCGATGAGCTGCTCGGGCGTCCGCCGGATCTTGATGAGTCCGCGGCCTGCCATCGTCAGCGAGTTGCGGACGGACTGACCGATGCTCACGTGGTTCTTCAGCGGGATGGTCGAGGTGAGGACTGCAGTGGTCATGCGCGGCTCCCTTCGAGCGCGGCCTCGGGCTTCTCGGAGTCGACGACTCCGTGACCCGTCAGGGTGAGGAAGACCTCGTCGAGCGTCGGCTTCTGCACGCTCATCTCAGCGAGGCGGATGCCGGACTCGCGCAGGGTGACGAGCAGGTCGGTCACCAGGTCGGGGTCCTGCATCGGCGCGGTCAGCCGCGCCGCTTCGGGCGTCACCGTGGCCGTCACGCCGAGCACGCGCTCGACCGCGATGCGGACGTCGTCGACGTCGGCCGGGTCCGCGGGACGCAGCTGCAGGCTCGAGGTTCCGATCGAGCCCTTGAGCTCGTCGGGGGTGCCCTCTGCGACGACCCTGCCCGTGTCGATGACCGCGATGCGGTCGGCGAGCTGGTCGGCTTCATCGAGATACTGCGTCGTCAGCAGCACCGTGGAGCCGTTGGCGACGAGGCGACGGATGGTCTCCCACATCTGAGCGCGGGTCCGCGGGTCGAGGCCCGTGGTCGGCTCGTCGAGGAAGATGAGGGGCGGATGGGCGATGAGGGATGCCGCGAGGTCGAGGCGCCGCCGCATGCCGCCCGAGAAGTTCTTCAGCGGACGCTTGGCTGCCTCGGTCAGGCCGAACTCCTCGAGCAGCTCGGCGGCCTTGCGGCGGGAGTCGGCCCGGGAGAGCCCGAGCAGACGAGAGAAGAGCACGAGGTTCTCGGTCGCGGAGAGCGTCTCGTCGACGGAGGCGTACTGGCCCGTCACGCCGACGAGCTGGCGGACGATCTGCGCCTCGCGCTGGACGTCGTGCCCGAAGATCTCGGCTCGACCGCCGTCTGGGCGCAGCAGTGTCGCGAGCATGCTGATCGTGGTGGTCTTGCCCGCGCCGTTCGGGCCGAGCACGCCGTAGACGGTGCCGGCCTCGACCGTGAGGTCGACGCCGTCGACCGCGCGGTTGTCTCCGAAGGTCTTGACGAGCCCTTCGGCGCGCACCGCGAATGAAGTGGAAGTTGTCATGCCTCCACGATGCGCGCGCCCCGCTGTCACCCCGCTGTCACGGTGCCCCGATCACTGTCGCCGCGCTGTCGCGCCACCCCCCACCCCGTTTACGGACGGACACGCCGCTTCGTTGAAGCACGAAGCGGCGTGTCGTGACCGTAAACGGGGTGGAACGCGGTCAGGCGCCCTTGAGCCGCTCCGCGAGGTAGGCGCGCAGGCCCTCGAGGGGCACGCGCTCCTGCGCCATCGTGTCGCGGTCGCGCACGGTCGCCGCGTGGTCGTCGAGCGAGTCGAAGTCGATCGTGACGCACAGGGGCGTGCCGACCTCGTCCTGCCGGCGGTAGCGACGGCCGATGGCGCCGGCGTCGTCGAAGTCGGTGTTCCAGCCGGCGGCGCGCAGCTCGTCGGCGACCCGGCGGGCCAGCGGCGAGAGGTTCTCGTTGCGCGATAGCGGCAGCACGGCGACCTTGACGGGCGCGAGACGCGGGTCCAGCTTCAGCACCGTGCGCGTGTCGGTGCCGCCCTTGGCGTTGGGCACCTGCTCCTCGCGGTACGCGTCGACGAGGAACGCCATCATCGACCGGGTGAGGCCGAACGACGGCTCGATGACGTACGGGGTGTACTTCTCGCCGGACGCCTGGTCGAAGTAGCTGAGGCTCTGGCCCGATGCCTCGGTGTGGCTGGACAGGTCGTAGTCGGTGCGGTTGGCGACACCCATGAGCTCGCCCCACTCCTTGCCGGGGAAGCCGAAGCGGTACTCGAAGTCGATCGTGCCGGCGGAGTAGTGCGCCCGCTCGTCCTCCGGGACGTCGAACTGGCGCATGTTCTCCGGGTCGATGCCGAGGTCGATGAACCACTCCCAGCACGCGGCCACCCAGTGGTCGAACCACTGCGGAGCCTCGGCCGGGGGCGTGAAGAACTCGATCTCCATCTGCTCGAACTCGCGCGTGCGGAAGATGAAGTTGCCCGGCGTGATCTCGTTGCGGAACGCCTTGCCGACCTGGCCGATGCCGAACGGGGGCTTCTTGCGGCTCGCCGTGAGCACGTTGGTGAAGTTCACGAAGATGCCCTGCGCGGTCTCCGGGCGCAGGAAGTGCAGGCCCGACTCGTCGTCGACGACGCCGAGGTAGGTCTTGACCAGGCCGGAGAACGCCTTGGGCTCGGTGTACTGGCCCTTCGTGCCGCAGTTCGGGCACGGCACGTCGGCGAGGCCGTTCTCGGCCGTGCGGCCCTTGCGGGCCTCGAAGTCCTCGATGAGGTTGTCGGCGCGGAAGCGCTTGTGGCACTGCAGGCACTCGACCAGCGGGTCGGTGAAGGTGGCGACGTGACCCGACGCCTCCCACACGCGCTTCGGCAGGATGACCGACGAGTCCAGGCCCACCATGTCACCGCGGCCGCGCACGAACGTCTGCCACCACTGGCGGCGGATGTTCTCCTTGAGCTCGGTGCCGAGGGGGCCGTAGTCCCATGCTGAGCGGGAACCGCCGTAGATCTCGCCCGCCTGGAAGACGAACCCGCGGTGACGGGCGAGGGCGATGACTTTGTCGAGGCGGGACTGCTCGGCCACGGTGGCTCCAATGGTCGGGAGAGTGAGAAGGCGCGGATTCGCGCGGATGCCGCGAGCAAGCGGCCTGTTCGATTCTAGTCGCGGTGGCCCGGCCGCATCCGTCCGCCCCGTGGCGCACCCGATGCGCGCGGGCTACCATGTGCCGCGTCGGGGGGAGACGAGATGCACGACGCGGACGGCGAGGACGCCGGCGAGCAGGTGGCGGCGTTCGCGGATGACATCTTCTCGCGATTCCTGGGCGGAATGGAGTCGCTGTCGATCTACGTCGGCGACCGCCTCGGCCTCTACCGCGCCCTCGTCGACGCGCCCGCGACGGTCGCCGCGCTCGCCGAGCGCACCGGGTTGGACGAGCGCTACGCACGCGAGTGGCTGGAGCAGCAGGCGGTCGCGGGCATCCTCACCGTCGACAGCACCGCCGGCGACCCGCGCTTCGTGCTCCCCGCCGCGCACGCCGAGGTCCTCGCCGACCCCGGCTCACTGGCGTTCAGCGCTCCTCTCGCACGGATGCTGGTGGCCGCCGCGACCCGCATGCCCGAACTCCTGAGCGCCTACCGCGCAGGCGGCGGCGTCGGCTGGGCGGCCTACGGCGCCGACGCGCGCGACGCGCAGGGCGACATCAACCGCCCCTGGTTCGAGTCGGCGCTGGCCGGGGCTCTGGCATCGGTTCCCGCGGTGCACCAGGTGCTCTCGCGGCCCGGTGCCCGCATCGCGGACGTCGGCTGCGGCCACGGGTGGTCGACGATCGCCCTCGCGCGGGCGTACCCGGACGCCACCGTGGCCGGATTCGACGTCGACGAGCCCTCGATCGCCGCGGCGCGGACGCACGCGGCCGAGGCGGGCGTCGGGTCCGCGTCGTTCCAGCTGCGCCGGGGGGAGCAGCTCGACGCCGACGGCGCCGGACGCTACGACGCCGCCTTCGTGTTCGAGGCGCTGCACGACCTGCCCGATCCGGTCGCGGTGCTCACCGCTCTGCACCGCGCCGTGCGCCCCGACGGCGTGGTGGTGATCATGGACGAGGCCGTGGCCGACGCCTTCGCCCCGGACGGCGACGACGTCGAGCGGGTGATGTACACATACAGCCTGCTGATCTGCCTGCCCGATTCGCTCTCGACCGAAGGGTCGGTCGGCACAGGCACGGTGATGCGGACGGAGACGCTCGAGCGCTACGCGCGCGAGGCCGGGTTCACCGGCGTGACGGTGCTGCCGATCGAGGGGTTCGCCGCGTTCCGCTTCTCGCTGCTCGAGCGCTGAGGCGCCCCTCCGACGACGGTCCGCCCACTCAGCCCGTGGGGCGTGCGTCGCCGTCGCCCTCCGACGCCTTGCCGAACTCGCGGTCCCACGCCTGCAGCTCCGTGCGGCGTCCGATGAGTCCGTCGAGCGAGACCTGGAAGTGGAGGCCGCGGCGCGCGTTGACCTGCTTGATGTTCTCGACCAGCTCCGCCGAGAAGGCCGACACCGCCGTGCGCACCTCACGGATCCGCTCGCCCGGGTCGTCCCACAGGTCGGGGTGGCGCAGGATGTCGAGCAGGTAGTCGCTGTCGAGGGCGGCGGTGACCTTGCGCAGCGTCTCCCCGTACTCGACGGCGACGATCTCGCGCTGGCCCTCGTCGCCCTTGCGGTCGAGACGCTCGAACAGCTCGGTGGTGTTCTGCGCGATCGTCGCGGCATCGGCGGCGACCTCCGCGGCCACCGCGTTCCCGGCGGCGCCCGCGGCCGCGTACTCCCCGCTGAGCGCGGTGAGACGGGCGACGAGCGGGCGGATGCGGTCGGGAATCGGCCGGTGCCCGGTCGAGCGCGATCGCGATCGGCGGGAGCGGGCCACCCCGAAGAGCACGGCGCCGGCCGCGGCCACCGCGGCGACGGCGAGGGCGATGCCGATGAAGGGGCCGGCGTCGACACCGGCCTCCGGCTCCGGCGCCTGCGCGATCACGCCCTGGATGGTCTCGGTCAGGGCGCCGTCGACATCGGCGCCCGAGGACTCGGCCTCGTTGGCGAGCCGGGCAGCCTCACCCGCGGCGAGCACCCGCGAGCCCGCGGAGAGGTCGTCTCCGACCGCGACGATGATCGTCTCGCATTCGGGGTGGGCCGCGGCGAGCTCGGAGACGATCTCCGGGCCGGATGCTTCGAGGGCGGCGTTGTCGGAGAACACCGCGACGCCGATCGACTCGTCTCCGACGGCGGCCGACAGCTGATCGTGCAGGGCCGCCGCGTCAGGAACTTCGGCGGAGACGTAGACGTTGTCGTCGGCGAGGGCCGCGGCGGCCTCGTCGATGTAGCCGGCGTCGGCGGTGAGCAGCAGCATCCCTCGTCCGCTCAGAAGTTGTTGATGACCGAGGCGAAGACGAGGTCGATCTTCGCGGCGTCCGAAGCGTCGAACCACTGACCGCCGGTCGCCTCGGCGATGCGCGCGAGCGCACCGGTGTCGGCCCCCTCGCCGTACGCTATCGGGAAGATGCGCACGGGCGCGTCGTCGCCGCCCTCGCCGGAGGCCTTGCCGATCCGAGCGATCAGCGAGTCCAGCGAGATCGACGAGTCGGTGTCCTGCCCGTCCGACAGCAGCACGATCGCGTTGATGCGACCGGGCTCGGCGCGGGCGGTCATCTCGTCGTACGCGGCGGCGACCGCGTCGTACAGCGGCGTGCCCTCACGCTGCGCGTAGCGCAGGTCGGCGAGAGAGGTGTCGAGCGATTCGCGGTCGGAGGCGAGGGGCTCCACGTCGCGCAGGACGACGAGGTTCTCGCCGGCGGTCGAGCTGACACCGGTGGTGAACGCCCAGACGCCGACCTCGTCGCTGGAGCGGAAGTGGCCGAGGGTGGCCTGCGCGCCCTCGATCGCGCCGTCGAGCTTCGAGCGGCCGTCGCCGATCGCCTCGTCCATCGAGCCCGAGATGTCGATCACCTCGAGCACCGAGGAGGGCTTGCGGATCTGCGTCCACTGGTCGATCGCGGCCGAGACCACCTCGACGCCCGGCTTGGGCAGCGTCACCGCGGGCCCGGCGGGGTCCACGCCGTACGCGGCAGTGAACAGGTCGCCGAGCGGCACGGATTCGTCGAGCGGCCGGAAGCCGTAGTCGGGGAGGATCTTCTGCGCGGCATCGGTCTGCAGGAACGCGGCGAACGCGGCGCCGCCCTCCGCCTGCACGTCGGTGACCCAGTCGGCGCCGAGCGCCGTGATGGGGTTGTCCGACCAGATCGACCCGCCGGACGGGTAGACCGCGACGAGCTTCTCCTTGGGCGGGGTGAGCTTCTCCCCCGGCTGCACGGTGTGCGAGTCGGGGTTGCCCTGGTTGTAGTTGAGCAGCGAGGTCTCCTCCAGCGCGACCGCCGAGACGTAGCCGGAGCCGCTGGCGCCGTTCTGGGTCTCGTCGTACAGCGTCGTCAGCACCTTGCCGGTGGTGTCGCCGTAGTGGATCACGCACTCCTCGAACACCCGCGAGAAGTCGGCGGCCGCGGCGACGTCATCCGCGGTCAGGCCGTCGGTCTTGCCTGCCGCCTCGTACGACTGCATGAGGATCGCGGACAGGCCGGTCGTCGAGGTGTTCGGGTTGGTCTTGGAGATCTTGAACGACCCCCAGAGCGGCTTGCCGACGCTCGCCCAGCCGTCGGGGTCGGCGCACAGCTCCTCGAAGTCGGCGATGCCGATCTCGGCGTCGGGCCATCCGAGCGCCTTCGCCATCGGCTCGGGCACCCCGAACACGACGGGCGTGTGCGTGAAGGAGGCGGGCTCACCGACGAGGGAGGGGGATGCGGCGGCCGCGACCCGCTCGGTCCACACCGTCGAGGCCGGCGACCACATCGTCGGCCAACGGCGGGTGTCCTCGTCGGGCCAGTCCCCGCCCGCGGTCAGGATGCGGGTGGCCTCACCGGAGGAGACGTTGATCGGATGGACGGTGGCGCACTCGTCGAGGGCGTCGTGCTCGGGCGACTCCTTGAAGGCGTCGGCGAGCGCGTCGAGCATGTTGACCTTCTCGGACGAGGTGGCCACCACGATGCTGGTGCACCCGTCGTCGACGAAGTCGCCGTCGCCGAACGCGTCCGGATCGCCGGAGCCGAAGCATCCGGTCAGTCCCACCGCGACGATCGCCAGCAGCCCGATGCCGGTCCGGCGCGCGGCGGTGCGGGCGGAGGATCGCGAAGAGCGCGGTGCCATGGCCCCAGAGTACGTCGAGAAGGGCGTCAGCTGACGAAAGTGATGGTCAGGGGGTAGGTGTACCACTGCCCCTGGTTCGCCTTCACCGCGGCGATGATCGAGAACACCAGGCTGACCACCCACACGGCGATCAGGATGAGGATGCCGATGCCGATCACGACGAGCACCGAGCCGACCAGGCCGGCGATGGCCAGGGTGATCTGGAAGTTCAGCGCGGTCGCGGTGTGGGCGCGGATGAACGGTCCGCGGTCGCGCAGCACGAGGTAGCCGATGAGGGCGGGGAAGAACGAGAAGAACAGTCCGCCGACGTGCACGAGCGTCGCCCAGAGCTTCTCGTCGGCGGGGGTCATCGGCTGGGGCTGGGCGGCACCGCCGTACGGCGGCTGCGGGGGCTGCGTCGTCATGGGTTCAGCCTAGGGGGCGGGCGGTCATCCGCCCCCGAAGCCGCACCAATCGGCGACCCAGGTGAGGATGTGGCCGCGCATCTCCTCACCCACGAACAGCTCGACCTCGCCGGCATCCCCCTCCAGGTCGAGGCGGATGTCGAAGATCGTGCCCCGCTTGTCCTCCTGCACCGCGTGCGGGTCGCAGCGGAACGGGACGATCGGCAGGGTCACGGTGACGGGCGCGCCGGCCGCGTCGACGACGAGGTCGAGCGGGTAGGCGCCGTCGCGGGTCTCGGCGTCGAAGTCGATGAGGTTCGTGCGCTGCACGCCGACGACGGTGCCCGTGCCGCCGCGGCCGGTGGGCGTGATCGTCAGGTCGAGCTCGGCCGGCTCTCCGGCCGGCGATGGCCGGAAGCCGGTGAAGCCGAGGTCGGCGGCTGCGGCGAACTGCTGCAGGCGGCATTCGCGATCGTGCAGCTGGCCGATGACCTCGAGCGGGTCCGCCAGCGGGCCCTCCCGCCCGTGTCCCGAGAGGTCGTCGATCCGCAGCGTCATGGTGCCGTCCGAGACCGCGCAGTCCATCTCAGGGAGCTGGATGCGGATGTCCACCGACCCACCGGGGGCCAGCACCGTGGTGCGGTCGGCGATCACCCGTGTCGCGGCGCCGTCGAACCGGGGATCGGTGACCGCCACCTGCCCGATCTCGAGCGGCTGCTCGGAGCCGTTGTCGACCCGCACCTGCCCCTGGTGCGCCGCGACGTCCGAGCGCAGCTGCAGGAACGACACGACCACCCCGTCCGGCAGCGCCGGCGGCGCCGCGGCGTCCGGCGCGCATCCGGTCAGGGCGAGAGCGACTGCTGCGAGGGCGATGCCCGCGACCGCCGTGCCGTGGCTGCGCATGCTCGGGCTACCGCCGCACGAGGACCCGCTCGACGGTCACGTCGTCGAGCGCGGCCTGGTCGATCTCGACGCCGAGGCCCGGGCCGGTCGGCACCCGCACGTGCCCGTCCTCGAGCACCGCGGGCTCGGTGACGATGTCGCGGGTGTAGAAACGGCTCGACGCCGACACGTCGCCCGGGAGCGTGAAGCCGGGCAGCGCGGCGAGTGCCGCGTTCGCGGCTCGCCCGATCCCCGTCTCGAGCATGCCGCCGCACCACACCGGCACGCCGGCGTCGCGGCACAGGTCGTGGATCGCCACGGCCTCGAGGTACCCGCCCACGCGCCCCGCCTTGACGTTGATCACCGAGGTGGCCCCGAGTGCCAGGGCGTCGGCGGCGGCCTTGGCCGAGACGATCGACTCGTCCAGGCACACCGGCGTGCGCAGATGCCGGGCCAGCGTCGCATGGTCGACGATGTCGTCCTCCTGCAGCGGCTGCTCGATGAGCAGCAGGTCGAACGCGTCGAGCTCGGCCAGCGTCTCGACGTCGGCCAGTGTGTAGGCGGAGTTGGCGTCGACCTGCAGCGGGATCCCCCCGAACGCCGCCCGCACGGCCGCCGTCTCGGCGATGTCGCGGCCCGGCTTGATCTTGATCTTGATGCGCACGTACCCCTCGTCGAGGTACCCGCCCACCGCGTCCACGAATGCCGCGGGGTCGCTCTGGATCCCGACTGAGACGCCGCTCGGCACCCGGTCGCGCACCGCGCCGAGGTACTCGCCCAACGGGCGCCCCTCCGCACGCAGGGCCGCGTCGAGGACGGCGAGCTCGAGCCCCGCCTTGACCATGCGGTGCCCGATGAACGGACGCAGCACCCCCGCGACGTCCTCGGGCGCGAGGGTGCCGCGCTCGAGCAGGGCCGGGGTGAGGAAGCGCGTCGCGACGTCCCACGCGCTCTGCGTGTACTCGCTCGAATACAGCGGCGCCGCCCCGGTGACGATCTCGCCCCACCCGTCGCCGTCATCGGTCAGCGCGCGCACGACGATGACCTCGCGCACTGTCTCGGTGCCGAACGATGTCGTGAAGGGCGAGACGAGCGGCAGGTGCAGCACGCGCAGCTCGAATCCCTGCAGAGCGATGGATGCGGCGGGCCGGGCGATGGGCATGCGCCCAGGCTAGCCGCGGCGCGGAGCGCGGGCGCTAGCCGAACAGGGTCAGCCCGGACGGATCTCCCTGACGCGGGGGCCGCAGTGTCGCCGGCGCCGGCCAGGGCAGGGTGAATCGGCGTGTGGGCGGACCGCCGACGGCGCCCCCGTCGTCGAGCTTGACCACCACTCGCCCGGCCTCGCCGCTGCCGCCCGGCGTCACCTCGACCACCCGCACCCGCAGGGGCGCATCGGCCCGGCCGTCCAGCATCCAGATGTCGGCGAGCCAGCCGATGCCGTGCGCCTCGAGCACCGCCTCGGCGTCGAGCCAGTCGACAGCCTCCGACACGTCGCGGCCGAACAGGTCGACCGCCGCCCAGTCGTCGCCGGCCGGGCGGATCCAGCCGACGAGCTCGCCGTCGTCACGGCGGTGCGGAGTCCAGTCGGGCGGGATCATCCCGCCACGCTACCGGCGTCCGCCGGTCACAGCTCGGCGAAGGCGCGCACCGGGAACGTGCCGAAGCCCTCGATCGCCGGCGGTGCCGCCGTGAAGCGGGCGCCGCTCGGCGGCAGCTCGCCCAGGTGGGTGAGGTGCTCGACGACGTGCACGCCCGCGCCGAGCAGCAGACTGTGCGCCGGGCGCTCGCCGCCCGATTCGGTGTCATCGATGTTGACCGAGTCGATGCCCACGAGCACCGCCCCCGCGTCGATGAGCCACTGCGCGGCCGCGCCGGTGAGGAAGGGGGCGCCCGCGCCGTATTCGGGAGTGCCGAAGAGGCGGTCCCATCCGGTGTGCAGCAGCACTGCGGCGCCGCGGAGGTCACGGTCGGCGAGGGTCTCGGCGCGGATGCCGCGGGCCGACGCATCCCACGAGTCCTCGAGGTGGAACACCTCGGCCCGCAGGCCGACGAGGCTCGAGAGGTCGAGCCCGGCGAGGTCGGGGCCTTCGGCGTATCGGTGGAACGGCGAGTCGAGGTAGGTGCCCGTGTTGCCGATCATGTGGATGACGTCCATCGCGAACTCGGTCCCCGGGGCGTACTTCGCGCGCGAGTCGGCACGGGTGAGGTGCGGCGTGATGGTCGGCGCGGGCAGACCGGGGTAGGTCACCAGGCCGGCGCGGATCGGGTGGCTGAGGTCGACGATCCGACTGGCCGCACGCTCGACCTCGACGCCGCGGCTGCCCCGATGCGGCTCCTCGACGATGCGCACCCCGCGCAGCTCGACCTCGTCGACCAGCGCGAGGCCGAGGTGCCGGACCAGCAGCATCCCGATCTCCGCCTCCGTCGTCGCGGCGTCGGGCAGATCGAGCCGGAAGCCGACGCCGGCGAGACCGCCGCCGTTCGCGAACCGGATGTCGAAGTCGAAGTGGGCGCGATACTCGGGCATGCGCGTCAGCCTACGGGCGGGCGGATGCGGTGCCCGCCGCGCGCGGCAGGGTCGGCAGTTCGCCGCCGCAGGATGGCAGACGCGAGGCGGGCGCGGACACTCGGGCCGCCGTCGAGCGCGCCGGACCGTGCCGCCGCTAGGCTCGGGCCATGGCAGCGACCAAGAACTCACGGCATCAGGAAACCGAACTCCGCGGCGGCGTCCTGAGCGACAACGGCAGCCCCGCACTCTGGGGCGCGCTGATCGGTCTCATCGTCTTCGTCTTCGTCGCCGTCCCGATCTCCGCCGCCGTGCGTTACGCCACCCACCCGGTGTCGCAGCAGCTGTTCGCGGGCCGGCTCTCGGAGGCGACCACCGGCGGCTACGTGGCCTTCTGGTGGCTCGTCGCGATCATGCTCTTCGCGCTGCCGTTCCTCGTCGGCTGGGGAGTCGCGAAGCTGTCGGGCCGCACGCTCGCGATCATCGGCGCGATCGCCGCCGCCTTCTTCATCGCGATCCTGATCCTCGGTCAGGTCTACGTGTTCTGACCCTCGGGTCGCACGAACAGGTATCCCGCCTCGTCGCGGAACCCGGCCACGACGAGCCCGTCGCCGAGCAGCCGCTCGAACTCGCCGCGCACGCGCCGGCGCCAGGCATCCGCCTCGCCCGGGTCATCGGTGCGCATCGCCTCGATGTCGCGCGGGATCGCGACCGTCGCCGCGATCCGGTCGTCAGCGGGTGCGTGCGGCCGCGCCGCGGCGAGCGCCCAGGTCACCATGAGCCGGTCGGACTCGTCGCCCCGGTTCACGCCGTCGTCCATCGCCCCGTACTGGTTCACGAGGTAGTCGGTCACCTGGGCGCCGAGCACCAGCAGGTTGAAGTGGGCGTTGCGGGCGACGAGCGGGTCGAAGGTCCACGTGATGTGGCCGACGTCGCGGGCGAAGGCCCACTCCCGCTGATGCTGCTTCAGCAGGCGGCCGAAGCCGTGCCGCTGATACCCCGGCAGCACGCCCGTGATGTGTGAGTGCATCGTGCGGGATGCCGGCGGCCCGAAGAACGCGACGGACGCGCCGATCAGGCGGTCGCCGTCATACAGCCCCACGGCGTAGTTGCCCGAATAGGCGAGCGCGCGCAGCAGATTCGGCGGCATTCCCGACCGGTCGCCGCCCCAGACCTCGCCGAGCACCGCGGATGCGGCGTGGATCTGCTCGACCGTGTCGAGGGGGCGGATGCGGATGCCGGCCGGCTCATCGAAGGACGACTCGCTCATGGCTCCACGCTAGTGCGCGCACAACTCAGGCAGATATGTCAGCCGGAAGCCACCAGGGGGCCGAATCCGCGGTTCTGCCTGAGTTGCGAACACGTCCGGACGGGGACGGACCGGGGGCCGCGTCCGACCCGACCCCCGTCCGCACGCCGATAGCCTGGACCGATGGGTCGAGACGAGGATGAGCGCCGCAGACTCTCCCGCACCTCGCCGCAGTCCGCGATCGTCGCGGTGCTCGCCATCGCCGGGCTCGCGTCCTCGTTCATGTTCACGCTCGTCGTGCCGATCCAGTCGAAGCTGCCCGAGCTGCTGAACGCCAGCCGCGAGGACACCGCGTGGGTGGTGACCTCGACCCTCGTCGCCGCCGCCGTCATCACGCCGATCTCCGGCCGCCTCGGCGACATGTACGGCAAGAAGCGGGTCGTCCTGGCGCTGCTGGCGAGCCTCGTCGTCGGCTCCGTCATCGCGGCCGCCTCGCCCGGGATCGTCGGCGTCATCATCGGCCGCACCCTCCAGGGAGCTGTGACGGGCGTCATCCCGCTCGGCATCTCGATCCTCCGCGACGTGCTGCACGAGAACAGGGTCGACGCGGCGATCGCCCTCATCAGCGCGACCCTCGGCGTCGGCGGCGCCCTCGGCCTGCCGATCAGCGCGCTCATCACCGAGCGCAGCGACTGGCACGTGCTGTTCTGGGTGGCCGCCGGACTCGGCGTCGTCGTCTTCGCCCTCGTCGTGTGGATCGTCCCGGAGAGCGTGCTGCGCACCGCCGGCCGGTTCGATTACCTCGGTGCGACCGGGCTCGCGATCGGGCTCGTCGGCATCCTGCTCGCGGTGTCGCGCGGGAACGAGTGGGGCTGGACGTCGGCGCCCGTGCTCGTGTGCGGAATCGGCGGCGTGCTGGTGCTGCTGCTGTGGGGCTGGTACGAGCTGCGCATCGACGAGCCGCTGCTCGATCTGCGCGTCGCGGCGAGGCGGCCCGTGCTGCTGACCAACCTCGCATCCATCGCCATGGGGTTCGCGCTCTTCTCCTCGAACGTGTCGTACCCGCAGATGCTCGAGCTGCCGGTCGCGGCGGGCGGGTTCGGGCTGACCCTGCTCGGGGCGAGCCTGGTCGTCATGCCGGCCGGCCTCGTCATGATGGTGCTGTCGCCGTTCTCCGGGCAGCTCGCGCGCACCGTCGGACCGAAGCTGCTCCTCGTCGTGGGCGCCCTCGCGCTGGTCGGGTCGTACGCGTTCACGCTGCTGTTCTCGACCGAGGTCTGGCAGCTGGTCGTCGCGAACATCGGGATCGGCGTGGGCATCGGATTCGGCTACGCCGCGATGCCGATGCTGATCATGCGCTCGGTTCCGCAGCACGAGACGGGCGCCTCGAACGGCCTGAACGCGCTGTTCCGGTCGCTCGGCACGAGCACGGCCGCCGCGGTCATCGGCGCGGTGCTCGCGACCTACACGACCGAGCTCGACGGGATGCCGGTGCCCTCGCCGACCGCCTTCCAGCTGTCGTTCGTGCTGGGCGGCGTGGCTGCGGTGGTGGCGTTCGTGCTCGCCCTGTGCATCCCGCGTCGCGCGGCGGCCGGCGAGCGACACCCCTCCCTTCCGCGCTGACAGGGCTATACCCTGGCGCCATGAGCGGCACAGAATCGGTGGCGACCTCGGCGGCCCCCGGCGACAAGGACACCAGCTTCTTCGGCCAGCCGCGTTCGCTCGCGACGGTCTTCGGCGTGGAGATGTGGGAGCGCTTCAGCTTCTACGGCATGCAGGGCATCCTGCTCATCTACATGTACTTCACGGTCGCGGAGGGCGGCCTCGGCATCGACAAGGCGGTCGCGACGGGCATCGTCGGCGCCTACGGCGGCACCGTGTACCTGTGCACGATCCTCGGCGCGTGGCTCGCCGACCGCCTGCTCGGGTCGGAGCGCGTCCTCTTCTACAGCGCGATCATCATCATGGCGGGGCACATCGCCCTCGCCGTCCTGCCGAACGTGTGGGGCCTCGGCGTCGGGCTCATCCTCGTCGCACTGGGCTCGGGCGGGCTCAAGGCCAACGCCACGGCGATCGTCGGCACGCTCTACGCCCCCGGAGACCTGCGGCGCGACGCGGGCTTCTCGATCTTCTACCTCGGCATCAACGTCGGCGCGTTCCTCGGCCCCCTCATCACCGGGTTCCTGCAGAGCAACGTCGGCTTCCACTGGGGCTTCGGCGCCGCGGCGGTCGGCATGGCCATCGGGCTCACGCAGTACTCGTTCGGGCGCAAGCGGCTCCCCGAGTCGTCGAAGATCGTCGCGAACCCGCTCCCCCGCAACCGCTACGGCCTGGTCGTGGGCATCGGCATCGCGGGCATCGTGGTCATCGTCGCGCTCGTGCTCCTCGGCGTCATCAATGCGCGCAACCTGGCGAGCGTCGTCATCATCGTCACGCTCGTCGCCGCGGTCGCCTACTTCTTCGTCATCGTGTCATCGCACCGGATCACGGCGGACGATCGCTCTCGCGTCCTCAGCTTCATCCCGCTGTTCATCGTCAACGTCGGGTTCTGGTCGCTGTACCAGCAGCAGTTCACCGTGCTCACGATCTACTCCGACGAGCGGCTCAACCGCATGATCGGCGGCTGGGAGATGCCGATCTCGTGGGTCAACTCGATCAACCCGGTCTTCGTCATCATCCTGTCGGGGGTGTTCGCCGCGATCTGGACGAAGCTCGGTCCGCGGCAGCCGTCCGCCCCCGTGAAGTTCGCGCTCGGCGCCATCGTCATGGGCATCGCGTTCCTGCTGTTCCTCCCGTGGGCGAACGGCGCGCCGAACTCGACGCCGCTCATCGCGATCGTGCTGATCCTGCTCGTCTTCACCATCGCCGAGATGTTCATCTCGCCCCCGGGCCTGTCCGTCACCACGAAGCTCGCCCCCGAGAGCTTCCACACCCAGATGGTCGCGCTGTACTTCCTCTCCGTCGCGCTCGGCACGTCGATCGCCGGCTGGCTCGCGCAGTTCTACGACCCGACGAACGAGGTCCCCTACTTCACGATCCTCGGCTTCATCGCGATCGCCCTGGGCATCGCGCTGCTGCTGGCGGTCAAGCCGGTGCTCGCCCTCATGCGGGGGGTCCGGTAGGCCTGCGGGTCACGCCCAGAGGTCGGCGAGCCGCGTGACGAGCTCGCGTCCCTGGTCGTATCCGGCCTGAGCCGCGGCCGGTCGCAGCGTCCCGTCCATCGCGCGGGCGCCGAACAGGTGCTCCGCCGCGGCGTCGGGGACGATCGTCTCGACGCGGCTTCCGCCCGCGCGGAGCCGGTCGACCTGCGTGGTCAGGTGCGTGCCCCACTCGACCGGCGTCAGCGAGCGTCCGCCGAGCGGCGAGAGCACCAGCACCCGCTCGCAGCCGGCCGCCAGATCGGCGTTCTCCGCGTTGGAACGGTAGCCGCCGTCGATGTACCGGCCCTCGCCGATGCGGTAGGCGAAGCCGCCCCCGGACGTGCTGGCCGCGACGGCATCGGCCAGGCCGACGCCGCTGTCGCGGTCGAACACCACCGGCTCGCCGGTGCGGGCGTCCACGGCGGTGAGGAGCAGCATCCGCTCCGGCCACCTGTCGGCGGGTAGCCGGCCGGCCACGGTGGTCCGCCACCGTGCGGACTGGGCCCCGTCCGACGCGGCGTCGACCTCGAGCGCCGCCGCGCCCATGCGGCGCCGCCAGTCTGCGGCATCCTCGGACGTCGCGATGATCCCGCGCATCCTGTCCAGGTGGTCGTCCAGGCCTCGGACGGGCGGGCGGGCGGCGGTCGCCCCGACCGCCGCGGTCCGCTGCGGAGGGACGGGGGTGAGCGTGGCCCTGAACAGTTCGGCGGGTGAGGCGCCGGCCAGCTGGCCGCCCGCGGTGGCGCCGGCGGAGGTGCCGATCGTGCGGTCGGCACCGGTCACGTCGAGGCCGGCGTCGAACAGGCCGGCGACGATGCCGATCAGCCAGGCGTTGCCGGTGGAGCCGCCGCCGCCGAGGACGAGGGCGGTCGAGTGGGGCTGGGAGGAAGGAGTGTGCATGGGAGTGCCTTTCGCGATGCAGGCGCTCCCGGCGGCGACGACCTCAGTCGCGCGATCGTGGACGAGAGGGAGCGCCCACGGTGAGTGATGCGTTCATGGGTCTGGCCTCCTCTCGGCGGATCACGATCGACGTCGACGGTAGCACGGTCAGACGAGGCGCAGTTCGCCGTCGATGGCGGATGCCGCGGCCCGCAGCTTCGGGAGATGCCCGTCGGTGAGGTGCTCGACCGTGTCGCGGGTCGCGCTGGTCGACACGTTGACCGCGGCGACGACCGCGCCGTCGCGGCCGTGCACGGGCACGGCGACGGAGCGCAGCCCCGGCTCCAGCTCACCGTCGACGAGGGACCACCCCTGCGCCCTCACCCGCTCGAGCTCTGCAGCGAGCGCGGCCGGGTCGGTCATCGTCCGCCCGGTCAGGTGCTCGAGCGCGGAGTCGGCGAGCGCCTGTGCGCGGGCGGCTTCGGGGAGCGCGGCGAGCAGCACGCGGCCCATGCTCGTGGCGTACGCGGGGAAGCGCGTGCCGATCGTGATGCGGACGCTCATGATCCGGCGGGTGGGGACGCGCGCGATGTAGACGATGTCGCCGCCGTCGAGCACGGCCGCCGAGACGGACTCGTCGACCTCCCGGGAGAGCCGCTCGAGGTGGGGCTGCACGACCTCGGGCAGCGAGAGGGCCGACAGGTAGCTGAACCCCAGCTCGAGCACCTTGGGTGTGAGGGAGAACCGCACGGTCGCCCCGGCCCCCGCCGACGGACGGACGTAGCCCAGCGTCTCGAGCGTGCGCAGGAACCGGCGAGCGGCCGCGCGCGGAAGCTCGGCCCTGCGCGCCACGTCGCTGAGCGAGAGCTCCGCGTTGTCCGCATCGAACGCGCGGATCACCGCGAGGCCGCGGGCGAGCGACTGCACGAAGTCGGCGGAGGGTTCGATGCTCATCCGATCATCATCTCCCGGCCCGCCGAGCGAGGAGCGCAGCGACGAGTCTCTCACCGCTCGAGGACGACCGCGAGGCCCTGGCCGACGCCGATGCAGATCGCCGCGACCGCGACGCCCCCGCCGCGCCGGGCGAGCTCGTGGGCCGCGTGCCCGATGATGCGACCGCCCGATGCGCCGAGCGGGTGCCCGATCGCGAGCGCTCCGCCGTGGATGTTGACCTTGTCCGGATCGAGGTCCGGCCAGCCTGCGATGCACGCGAGCGACTGCGACGCGAACGCCTCGTTCAGTTCCACCAGGTCGACGTCGGCCCACGTCCTGCCGGCGCGGGCGAGCGCCTTGTTCGCCGCCTCGATGGGGGCGATGGGGAACTGATCGGGGTCGACGCCGTGCGACGCGCGACCGACGATGCGGGCGAGCGGCTCACCCGGGAGCACACCCTCGCCGGCGAGCAGCACGGCGGAGGCGCCGTCGTTGATGGGCGACGAGTTGCCCGCCGTCACCGTGCCCTCGGCCGCGAACAGGGCCTTCAGCCCGGCGAGCTTCTCGACGGATGAGTCGTCTCGGATGCCCTCGTCGCGGGCGAGCTCGGCACCGGGCACCTGCACGATCTCGCCGTCGTAGACGCCCGCGGCCCATGCCTCGGCGGCGAGCCGGTGCGAGCGCACGGCGAACGCATCCTGCTCCGCGCGGGAGATGCCCCACTCGCCGGCGATCTTCTCGGCCGATTCGCCGTTGCTGATCGTCCACCCGGCCGGCAGCGCCTTGTTGGTCATGCGCCAGCCGATCGAGGTGTTCCACAGGGTCTGGTTGCCGACGGACGGCCACGGTCGCGGCGACTTCTCGACGACGTACGGTGCCCGGCTCATGGACTCGACGCCGCCGGCGAGGATGATGTCGGCGTCGCCGGCCTCGATCGCCCGCGACCCCTGGATGACCGCCTCCACCGACGAGGCGCACAGCCGGTTGACGGTCACGCCGGTGACGGATGTGGGGAAGCCCGCGAGCAGCGCGCCGAAGCGCCCGACGTTCCGGTTGTCCTCGCCGGCCTGGTTCGCGTCGCCGAAGATCACGTCGTCGATGCGGGCGGGGTCGAGTCCGGCGCGTTCGACGGCTGCGCGCATGACCACGGCGGCGAGGTCGTCGGGGCGCACGCCCGACAGCGCGCCGCCGGCGCGGCCGAACGGGGTGCGCACGGCGTCGTAGACGAAGGATGCGGTCATCTCAGTTCTCCGTGGTTCCTGAGCCCGTCGAAGGGCCCCGCGTGGATGCGGTGGCCACCGCATCCGCCAATGCCAGCCCGGTCAGCTCGGCGAGCGACTCCACCGTGTTGTCCCCGAACGCCTCACGCACGGCGAAGCCGTCGGGCGTGACATCGAAGACCGCGTGGTCGGTGTAGACGCGGGTGACGCAGCCGACCCCGGTGAGCGGGTAGCTGCACGCCTCGACGAGCTTGGACTCCCCCGTCTTGGTGAGCAGGTCGGTCATCACGTAGACCGACTTCGCGCCGATGGCGAGATCCATCGCACCCCCGACCGCCGGGATCGCCCCGGGGGCGCCGGTCGACCAGTTCGCCAGATCTCCGCGCTGCGACACCTGGAAGGCGCCGAGCACGCAGACATCGAGGTGACCGCCGCGCATCATCGCGAACGAATCCGCGTGGTGGAAGTACGCGGCGCCCGCCAGCGCGGTCACGGGCTGCTTGCCCGCGTTGATCAGGTCGGGATCGACGAGCCCGGGTTCGGGCGCCTCGCCCATTCCGAGCAGCCCGTTCTCGGTGTGCAGGATGATCTCGAGGTCGGCGGGCAGGAAGTTGGCCACCAGTGTGGGTGCGCCGATGCCGAGGTTCACGTAGGAGCCCTCGGGGATGTCGGCGGCGATGCGCGCGGCCAGCTCGTCGCGGGTGATGCGGGTGCTCACTGGTCGACCCCCGCTGCCCCGGCGCTCTGGCCGGCCGAGACGGCGACCGGCTGCCCTTCGATGTCGACGCCGCCCACGAAGGCGCCGTCTCGCAGCCACTCCCGCTCCCCCACCGCGACCACGCGATCGACGAAGATGCCCGGGGTGACGACGTGCTCGGGGTCGATCTCGCCGAGCGGGACGATCTCGTCGACCTGCGCGATCGTGGTCGCCGCGGCGGTGGCCATGATCGGGCCGAAGTTGCGTGCCGTCTCGCGGAACACGAGGTTGCCCCACCGGTCGCCCTGGAGCGCGGAGATGAGCGCGAAGTCCGCCCTGATCGGATACTCGAGCACGTACGCCCGCCCGTCGATCTCGCGGGCCTCCTTGCCCTCCGCCAGCACCGTGCCCACGCCGGTCGGCGAGAAGAAGGCGCCGATGCCGGCGCCCGCCGCGCGGATGCGCTCAGCGAGGTTGCCCTGGGGCACGATCTCGAGCTCGATCTCGCCGGCGCGGTACAGCCCGTCGAACACCCAGGAGTCGTGCTGGCGGGGGAACGAGCAGATGATCTTGCGCACGCGCTTGGTCGCCAGCAGCGCCGCCAGGCCCACGTCGCCGTTGCCCGCGTTGTTGTTGACGATCGTCAGGTCACCCGCGCCCTGCGCGATGAGCGCGTCGATGAGCTCCACCGGCTGACCCGCGCGGCCGAAGCCGCCGATCATCACCGTCGCGCCGTCTGGAATGCCGGCGACGGCGGATTCGACGTCTGCCACGGTCTTGTCGATCACGCGCACCTCCTCGTGGTTCGTGCTGTTCGCTGTGCGAACGCGTGTTCGCAGAACGGAACCAGGATAGCGCGAAACGCCGCCCCCCGCCAGGGGTGCGCAGCGGGAGGCGGCGCCTACGGCTCCAGCGTCAGCGACGCGGGGATCGGCACGATGTGCTCGCGGAGCGCGATGATCTGCCTCGCATGATCGTGCAGGCGGACGTCCTCGGCGGTCTCCGGCAGCCACTGCGGCACCGGCGCGGCGACGCCGCCCGCGCCCGGTACGACGAACACGCTCATGCACTGGGTCGTCAGGGTGAGGTCCTGCGGGGTGCGCGGGTCGGCCGTCGAGACCCGGATGCTGAGGTGCATGCTGTGGGCGCTCGTGTACACGAGGCGGGCCTCCACCTCGACGAGATCGCCGATGCGCACGGGTGCGAAGAAGTGGATGCCGCCGGAGTACACCGCGACGGCGGTGGCCGCAGCATCCCCCAGATCCGCCGCCCAGCCCACCGCGCACGCGTAGGCCGCCTCGTCGATCCAGCGCATCACCGTGCCGCCGTGCGCCTTGCCGCCCCAGTTCACGACGCCCGGAGGCACGAGGAACCGCAGCACCGTGCGTGGCGCGCGGCCGGCGTCGGTGTACTCCTGGTCGAGCATGAGCTGCTTGATCCGCGTGCGCGCGTCGATGCGCTCGAGCGCCGCGGCGGCGAGCTTGTGATCGGAGCGGCTGGACGGCTCCCAGGGCGGGACCGTGGCCGGGCGACCGGCGTCCCCCTTGGCGACGAAGATCAGGATGCAGGTCGTCGCGGGCGTGTACAGCCGGTCGCTCACCTGGGCAGACGAGACGGTCACGACCACGTGCATGCTCGTCCGGCCGGTGTGCACGAGACGTGCCTCGACCTCGACCAGGCTGCCGAGCGGGATCGGACGACGATGACGCACGTTGCCGACATACGCGGTGACGCAGTACGCGCCGGCCCACCCGACCGCGCAGGCGTAGCCCGCCTTGTCGATCCACTCCATGACGCTGCCTGCCGCGACCGAGCTGCCGCCGGCGGCGGTGTCGGCGGGCGTGGTCATGAAGCGGAGTGTGATCCGGTCGTCCCGGCCGGCGACCCGCGGATGCTGCGTGCTCGGGGTGTCCACGCGGTCAGCCTAGACGCGCCATCGGCGGGTCACCCGTCCGTGACAGGGCAGAATCGATCCATGGCCGCACCGCACCTGCTCCACGACCACGCCTGCCTCATCGTGCACGGCAAGGACCGCCCGGGCATCGTCGCGGCGGTCTCGGCGCTGATCACGCGGCACCAGGGCAACATCGTCGCGTTCGACCAGTACTCCGACGATCCGACCGGCGGCGACTACTTCCAGCGCGTCGTGTTCCACCGCCCTGACCTGTCGGCGGCGCTCCCCGCGCTCGAGGACGACCTCGCACGCACGCTCGGCGACGGCTTCGACCTGCAGTGGACCATCACCGACCAGTCGATTCCGAAGCGGATGGCGATCCTCGCGTCCAAGCAGGACCACTGCCTGCTCGATCTGCTCTGGCGGCACCGCCGCGGCGACTTGCCCGTGTCGATCCCGATGGTCGTGTCGAACCACACGACCGCCGCGGAGGACGTGCGCTCGTTCGGGGTGCCGTTCTTCCACGTGCCGTCGGCGGGGGCGGACAAGGCGGCCGCGGAGGCGCAGATCCTGCAGCTGCTGAAGGGCAATGTCGACTTCGTCGTGCTGGCCCGCTACATGCAGATCCTGTCAGCCGACTTCCTCGAGCAGCTCGGGGTGCCGGTGATCAACATCCACCACTCCTTCCTGCCCGCCTTCGTCGGCGCCGAGCCGTACCGCAAGGCGAAGGAGCGGGGCGTGAAGCTCATCGGAGCGACCTCGCACTACGTGACCGACGACCTCGACGAGGGTCCGATCATCGAGCAGGACACCGTGCGCGTCACGCACGCCGACACCTCGGCCGAGCTGGCCCGCCGCGGCGCCGACGTCGAGCGTCAGGTGCTCTCGCGCGCCGTCCTGTGGCATGCGCAGGACCGCGTGATCCGCCACGGCAACCACACGATCGTGTTCTGACGCGCGGCGAGTGAGCGTTAGAACACGTACTCCATCAGGTCGAGGCCCAGGGTGCGGAAGGCCTCGTGCGCGCGCGAGCGGTGCATGATCGACAGGTCGTCGAAGCACACGATGAGCGCATAGGCCACTCCGGCCCGCGGCCCCGCGAGCACGCCGGCCTCGACCCGGACGCCGGCGTCACGTCCGGTCTTGTTGATGAACAGCAGCCCGTGCTCGTCGTTCTCGTGCGCGAACGGGTCGAGCCCCGTCGCCGACGCCACCAGCGAGAGGTCGTGGTTCAGGCTCAGCCACTCCGCGACCTGCGCGCTCACCGCGGGCGAGACCGCCTGCGAGTTGACCAGCGCCGCGAACACCTCGGCGAGCTCGCCGGCCGACCCGACCGCGACCTGCGGGGCGTCGTCGGGGCCTCGCTCGTCGCGGAAGGCGTCGATCAGCGCGGTGCGCGTCATGCCGAGCTGCTCGATGCGCGCGCGGACGGCCTCGAGCCCGACCTTCGCGATCAGGGCGTTCGAGGCCAGCGCGTCACCCGTCGACGCGGCGAGCACGGCGAGGTCGACCAGCGGCAGCGCTGGCGCCTTCAGGTGCTGCCAGATGCCCACGGTCGCGACCGGGCCGACGTCCTCGCGATCGATGATCTCGAGCGGGTCGAGCGTGCCCGCCTCGATGCCCGCGGCCACCTCGATGAGCAGCGGCACCACGCCGAGCCCCGCCACCGGGAGGGTGAGGTGGTCGTCGCCGGCGAGCACCACGTGGCCGCGGTCGAGGTCGGTGATGCGCACCGACACCCGCGCACCCGCGGTCGCCAGCTGGTCGAGCGCCTTCAGGGTCGAGGTGAACGACCTGCGGCCGGCCGCGGCCCTGCGCGGGAGCCGGCGTTTGCCGCCCCGGCGAGACTCCCGCTGGGATGCTGGATCCTTGAGTGGCTCCGGGGGCGTGCCCATGAGCGCGGTTCCTTCCAGTCGGATGCGGCTGCGGCGGGTGGTCTGCGATGCGGTGTCCGCGGCGATCACCAGATGGAGACCCGCTTGTCGGCGTCGAGCCAGAGAGCATCCGACTCGGTCACCCCGAACGCGTCGTAGAACGCGTCGATGTTGCGGACGATCTGGTTGCAGCGGAACTCGTTGGGCGCGTGCGGGTCGATCGTGAGGAGGCGGATCGTCTCCGCGTCACGGCCCTTCTGCTGCCAGATCTGCGCCCAGCTCAGCAGCAGACGCTGGATGCCGGTGAACCCGTCCAGCACGTCGTCGCCCGCGCCGGCCCCGTCGAGATGCAGCGCGTAGGCCTTCAGCGCGATGCCGAGGCCGCCCAGGTCGCCGATGTTCTCGCCGATCGTGAGGGCGCCGTTGACGTGGTTCTCCTCGGCCAGGCCGACCGGGACGAGCTCCTCGTACTGCGCGATGAGATTCTTGGTGCGCTCCTCGAACGCCTCGCGGTCAGCATCCGTCCACCAGTCGCGCAGCGACCCGTCCCCGTCGAAGCGACTGCCCTGGTCGTCGAAGCCGTGCCCGATCTCGTGACCGATCACGGCGCCGATCCCGCCGTAGTTGGCGGCAGCATCCCGCTCCGCGTCGAAGAACGGGTACTGCAGGATCGCCGCGGGGAACACGATCTCGTTCATCAGCGGGTTGTAGTACGCGTTGACGGTCTGCGGGGTCATGAACCACTCGTCGCGGTCGATCGGCTGCCCGACCTTGCCGAGCTGACGATCGTGCTCGAGCACGTGCGCGCGGCGGACGTTGCCGATCAGGTCGGCGGCGTCGATCTCGAGCCCGGAGTAGTCCTTCCACTTCACGGGGTAGCCGATCTTGGGGGTGAACGCGTCGAGCTTCGCGAGCGCGCGCTCGCGGGTCTCCGGGCTCATCCACTCGAGGTCGGTGATGGACTGGCGGTAGGCCTCGATGAGGTTGGCGACCAGCTCGTCCATGGCCTCCTTCGCCGCCGGCGGGAAGTGCCGTTCGACGTAGACGCGGCCGATGGCCTCGCCCATCGCCGCCTCCGCCAGGCCGACGCCGCGCTTCCAGCGCTCGCGGTTGACGGGCACGCCGGTGAGCTGGGTGCCGTAGAACGCGAAGTTCTCGTCGACGAAGTCATCCGAGAGGAACGCGGCGGCGCCGTGCACGACGGCGAAGCGCAGCCAGGCCTTCCAGTCCTCGAGGCGGTCGTCGACGAGCAGGGCGCCGAACGACTCGAAGAAGCTCGGCTGGTACACGTTGACGACGGCGAAGGCGTCGGCGTGGTCGGGTGCGACGCCGTCGATCCACGGCTGCAGATCGAGGCCGACGAGCTCGGTGAACTCGGCCCAGGTCTTCAGGTTGTAGGTGGCGACCGCGTCGCGGCTGCGCACGTTGTCCCAGTGGTGCGTGGCCAGCTCGGTCTCGAGCGCGAAGACGCGGTCGGCCGTGCCCGCGGGGTCGTCGATGCCGGCCAGGCCCAGGATCCGCTCGATGTGCCCGCGGAACGCGGTGCGCGTGGCCTCGAAGCTCTCGAGCCGGTAGTAGCTCTCGTCCGGCAGGGACAGGCCGCTCTGAAGCACGAACGGCACGTAGCGGGTCGGGTTGCCGGGGTCGGGCTCGACGTACAGGCCGAAGAGACCCCGCACACCGTCGCGCTCCAACTCGCCGATCGTGCGCAGCACGTCGTCGACGGAGGCCACGGCATCCACCTTCGCCAGCTGATCGGCGAGCGGGGATGCGGCGAGTTCCGCGATGCGGTCCGTGTCCATGAAGCTGGAGTACAGGTCGCCGATCTTGCGGGACTCGGTGCCGGGCTCCGCCTGCTGCGACTCCTCGACGATCGCGCGCACGTCCTTCTCCGCCTGCTCGGCGATGAGGTGGAACGAGCCCCAGCGGGCCTTGTCCTCGGGGATCTCGGTGCGGTCCAGCCACGAGCCGTTCACGTGCCGGAACAGGTCGTCCTGCGGGCGGATCTCGGTGCTCAGCTCGGACAGCTCGATACCCGAGCGGGGGGCGGTCTCGGTCATCCGTCCAGGATACGCGCGCCGACCGACCCCGGTGGTGGGCAGTCGCCGCATGTGTCGCATCTAGGCTCATCGCATGGCCGCGCAGACCCTGAACCGGGACATCCTGCGCCTCGCCGTCCCCGCGCTCGGGGCCCTGGTCGCCGAGCCGCTGTTCCTCATCGTCGACTCGGCGCTGGTCGGCCATCTGGGGGTGACGCCGCTGGCGGGGCTCGGCATCGCGTCGGCGGTGCTGCAGACGATCGTGGGGCTGATGGTCTTCCTCGCGTACTCGACGACGCCCGCGGTCGCCCGCCGGTTCGGGGCGGGCGACACGCGCGACGCCGTCTCCGTCGGCATCGACGGCATGTGGCTGGCGGTGCTCATCGGCGCGGTCCTCGCCGCCGTGGGCGCTCTGCTCGCGCCGACGATCGTCGGGCTGTTCTCCGCGACGGAGGCTGTGTCCGAGCAGGCCAGGATCTACCTCGAGCTTTCGATGTGGGGCCTGCCCGCGATGCTCATCGTCTTCGCGGCCACCGGACTGCTGCGCGGGCTGCAGGACACGGTGACGCCGCTGTGGATCGCCGGGCTCGGCTTCGCCGCCAACGCCCTCCTGAACGCCTTGTTCATCTACGGGTTCGGGTGGGGCATCGCCGGGTCGGCCCTCGGCACCGTGGTGGCGCAGTGGGGCATGGTGGCCGCGTACGTCGTGGTGGTGGGCCGGCTGGCGCGGGAGCACGCCGCATCCGTCCTCCCCCAGCGCGAGGGCGTGCGCGGGTCGGCGCGCTCGGGCGGCTGGCTCTTCGTGCGCACCGTGTCGCTGCGGATCGCCCTGCTCGCGACCGTCGCGGTCGCGGCGGGCCTCGGCACCGATGAGCTGGCCGGCTGGCAGGTCGCGTTCACGATCTTCTCGACCGCGGCATTCGCCCTCGACGCGCTCGCGATCGCGGCGCAGGCGCTGATCGGCAAGGGCCTCGGCGCGGGCGACGAGCCGTTCGTGCATCGCGTGCTCGGTCGCACTGTGGCGTGGGGCGCCTGGTTCGGCGTGGCGGTCGGCCTCGTGATCGGCGGCCTCTCCGGTGTCATCGGCCTGGTGTTCACGGGCGACCCCGAGATCGCGGCGCTGGTGCAGCCCGCGCTGATCGTGCTCGCCGTCGCGCAGCCGGTGTGCGGCGTGGTCTTCGTGCTCGACGGCGTGCTGATGGGCGCGGGCGACGCCCGCTACCTCGCCGTCGTCGGGATGCTGAACCTCGTGCCGTTCCTGCCCGCCCTCGTCGCGATCGCCCTGCTGCAGCCGACGGACGCCGCCGGCCTCGCCTGGCTCGCGGCCGCGTTCTTCG
This sequence comes from Microbacterium terricola, assembly GCF_027943945.1. Taxonomy (NCBI): domain Bacteria; kingdom Bacillati; phylum Actinomycetota; class Actinomycetes; order Micrococcales; family Microbacteriaceae; genus Microbacterium; species Microbacterium terricola. The sequence goes on from NZ_AP027141.1 coordinate 2,985,144, forward strand.
GCGTGTACATGCTCGCCCGGCTCGCCACCCTCGGCTGGCGGGTGCGCGGCGCCCGATGGCTCACCGCCGGGGCGTGATCCTCACGCCCAGCGGCGACACCATTCGTACATCACCACGGCCGCGGCCGCGCTGGCATTGATCGAGCGGGTCGAGCCGTACTGGGTGATCTCGACGACGCCGGATGCTGCCGCCACTGCCTCGGGCGACAGCCCGGGCCCCTCCTGGCCGAAGAGGAGCACGCAGCGCTCGGGCAGCTCGGCCCGGTCGACCGGCTCCGAGCCCGCGACGTTGTCGACCGCGATCACGGGGAGTCCACCTGAGGCCGCCCACGCCGCGAAGGCGCTGACATCCTCGTGGTGGCGCACGTGCTGGTAGCGGTCGGTGACCATGGCGCCGCGCCGGTTCCACCGCCGCTTGCCGATGATGTGCACCTCAGCGGCGCCGAACGCGTTGGCACTGCGGACGATCGAGCCGATGTTCATGTCGTGCTGCCAGTTCTCGATCGCGACATGGAACGGATGCCGCTGCGCATCGAGATCGGCGACGATCGCGTCCATGGTCCAGTAGCGGTAGCGGTCGATCACGTTGCGGCGGTCGCCGTCCGCCAGGAGTGCGCGGTCGTAGCGAGGGTCGTCCGGCCACTCCTCCGGCGCGCTCGGCCACGGGCCGACCCCGTAGGGGAGTTCCGGCTCGGCGGGCTCGCCTGTTGGCGCGGCGTCGGGCGGCGGGGTCACCGCCCCAGGCTAGCCCGGCGCCTCCCGGTCCCTCTCGCTCTTCCCCCTCTCGCCCTTCCCCTCTCGCCCTTCCCCTCTCGCTCACCTGTCGCAGAGTGCGCGTTGGGATGCAGATTGCGACAGGTGAGCGGGAAGGTCGAGGCCTTTTCGGGGCGCCGAAACATCGCTACAGTTTCGGTATGCCGAAATCAGCGTCGACGGCGACGTCACCGCGGGCGACGAGTCCGACCCTCCGGCCTGCGCCGGGAGGCCCACCCGTCGGCGCCCGCATCGCGTGGCTGCTCGGCCCCGCTCTCGTCGCGGGTGTCGCCTACCTCGACCCCGGCAACGTCGCCAGCAACATGACCGCGGGAGCCCGCTACGGCTACCTGCTGGTGTGGGTGGTCGTGATCGGCAACGTGATGGCGTGGCTGATCCAGTACCTGTCGGCCAAGCTCGGCATCGTCACCGGCCAGAGCCTGCCCGAGGTGCTCGGCGAGAGGCTCCGCAACCGGTGGGGCCGGCGCGCCTACTGGGTGCAGGCCGAGCTGGTGGCGATGGCCACCGACATCGCCGAGGTGATCGGCGGCGCGGTCGCCCTCAACCTGCTGTTCGGGCTCCCGCTGCTGTGGGGCGGCGCGATCACCGGGGCCATCTCGATCGCCCTGCTCGTGCTGCAGTCGCGGCGCGGCCCGCGCACGTTCGAGTTCGTCGTCATGGCGATGGTGCTGATCATCGCGGTCGGGTTCGTGTTCGGCGTCTTCGTCGTCCCGCCGGACCCCGCGGGGATCGTGGCGGGTCTGGTCCCCCGCTTCGAGGGGACCGACTCGGTGCTGCTGGCAGCATCCATCCTCGGCGCGACGATCATGCCGCACGCCATCTACGCGCACAGCGCGCTGGCGCGCGACCGGTTCCGTGCGAGCGAGCACTCCACCCCCCGGCTGCTGCGGGCGACCCGGTGGGACGTCACGATCGCCATGGCCGTCGCCGGCACCGTGAACCTCTGCATCCTGCTGCTCGCGGCCGCGGCGCTCGCAGGCGTGCCGGGCACCGACAGCCTCGAGGGCGCCTACGCGGCCCTGCGCGACGGCATCGGCCCGCTGGTGGCGACCCTGTTCGCGGTCGGGCTGCTCGCGAGCGGCCTGGCCAGCACCGCCGTCGGCGCGTACGCGGGCGCCGAGATCATGCACGGGCTGCTGCGGGTGCGCATCCCGCTGATCGCGCGGCGGCTGGTGACCCTCATCCCCGCACTCGCGATCCTCGCGATCGGCGCCGACCCGACGGGCGCCTTGATCCTGAGCCAGGTGGTGCTGTCGTTCGGCATCCCGTTCGCGCTGATCCCGCTGGTGGCGCTGACCGCGCAGGAGCGCACCCTCGGCCGGTATCGCAACCGGGTCGGCACGACGATCGCCGGGGTCGCCGCATCCGTGTTCCTCATCACCCTGAACGGGGTGCTCCTCTGGCTGGTGTTCACCGGCGGGTAGCCTTGCCTGGTGCCGATGTCCGTCGCGATCGACGACTACCTGAAGACGATCTACCACCACACCGAGTGGCAGAGCGACCCGATCACGCCCTCGCAGCTGGCCGCCGAGCTGTCGCTGGCGCCGTCGAGCGTGACCGAGATGGTGCAGAAGCTCGCCGCCCAGGGTCTGGTCACGCACCGTCCGTACGGGCCGATCCGGCTGAGCACCGCCGGCGAGGTGCGCGCCGCGGCGATCATCCGGCGGCACCGGCTGGTCGAGACGTGGCTGGTCCGCGAGTTCGGCTACTCCTGGGACGAGGTGCACGACGAGGCAGAGGTGCTCGAGCACGTGCTCAGCGACCGCCTGCTCGCGCGCATCGACGAGCGGCTCGGGCACCCGCGCTTCGACCCGCACGGCGACGCGATCCCCGACGCCGACGGGCACGTGCACCGCGAGGCGTTCGTGCTGCTGCGCACGGCGCCCACCGGCCACACCGGCCGCGTGCTGCGCGTGAGCGACCGCGACCCGCAGCTGCTGCGCGCGGTCGAGGCGGCGGGCGTCTCCGTGGGGGCGGTCGTGACGGCGGTGGATGCTGCCACCCTGCGCCTCGGCGGAGCAGACGTCAGCCTGCCGGGCGACGCTGCCGACGCCGTCTGGCTCTCCGCCTGAGGCGAGGGGCGCGCGGCTACGCCCGGCCGAACCAGCGGCGCCGAGGGCGACGGGCCGCCTTGTCGAGCCGCCACCGCACCTGAGTGGTCTCCTCCGCGACCTGCCAGAGACGCTCGGCGATGTCGCGGTCGCGCGTGATGCGCGAGGGTGTCGCCCGATGCGGGTCGCCGCGCAGGAGGTAGCGCGGGCCGAAGAACTCGCCGCCGCGCACATGCGGGTCGGTGAGCGCGCGCACCGGGGCCCACGCCCCGTGCTCCTTCGACTGGCTGACCGGCAGCAGCAGGCTGTCGGCGAAGCGCTTGGCCCTGGTCGGCTCGTTCACCCCGGCCACCGCGACGGTGCGGCCGCCGATCGAGAACCCGGGGTGCGCGACGACGCTCGCCACCGGCACGCCCGCGGCGTGCAGGCGCCGCGCCGCCTCCAGCCCGAGTGCGGTCGTCGCCACCTTCGACTGCACGTACGCCCGCCACGAGGTGTACCCGTCGACCAGCTGCGGGTCGACCGGGTCGTACGGCGTGAGCGCGGTCGACAGGCTGCCGAGCCAGACCATCCGGCCGAGGGCGGCCGCCAGCGGCAGCAGCAGCTCGCCGGCGAGCGCGAAATGCCCGAGCACATTGGTGGCGAACACGATCTCGCTGCCGTCGCTGGCGGTCTCGCGCTGCGCCGGCGGGTGCACGATCCCGGCGTTCAGCAGCAGCCCGTCGATCTTCTTGCGGCCGCGCAGGGTGGCAGCGGCCGCGCGCACCGACCCGAGGTTGCTGGTGTCGAGCAGCAGCGTCTCGACGGCGGCGCGGTCGGCCGAGCCCGGTACCCGCCGGTAGATCGCGGCGCGGGCCGCCGCGAGGCGCGGCGGGTTGCGGCCGGTCATCACCACATGGGCACCCGCGCGCACGAGCTGCTCGCTCGAGAAGTAGCCGATCCCGGCGTTCGCGCCCGTGACGACGTAGGTGCGGCCGGTGAGATCCGGCAGATGCTGAGGGTCCCAGGATGCGCCGCGTCTCGCCACGCTCCGACACTACGTCCGAACGACACGGATACGCTGGCCACATGCGGACCTCAGCCGACATCGATTGCTGGCTCACCGACATGGACGGGGTGCTCGTCCACGAGAACCGCCCCATCCCCGGGGCGGCCGAGCTGCTGGCGCAGTGGCGCGACACCGGCGTCCCCTTCCTGGTGCTCACCAACAACCCGATCTTCACGCCCCGCGATCTCAGCGCCCGGCTGCGCGCGTCGGGGCTCGACGTGCCGGAGGACCGCATCTGGACCTCGGCGCTGGCCACGGCCGAGTTCCTGAAGTCGCAGCATCCCGGCGGAACCGCGTTCGTCATCGGCGAGGCGGGGCTCACCACCGCGCTGCACGAGGCCGGCTTCGTGATGACCGAGTCGCAGCCCGACTACGTCGTGGTGGGCGAGACGCGCCACTACTCGTTCGAGGCGATCACGCAGGCGATCCGCTTCATCAACGCGGGGGCGCGCTTCATCATCACCAACCCTGACGCGACCGGCCCCACGCCCTTCGGCGTCGTTCCCGCCACGGGATCGTTTGCCGCGCTGATCACCCACGCAACCGGCAAGGCGCCCTACGTCGTGGGCAAGCCGAACCCGATGATGTTCCGCTCCGCGCTCAACCGCATCGGCGCGCACTCCGAGAACACCGGCATGATCGGCGACCGGATGGACACCGACGTCGTCGCCGGCATCGAGGCGGGCCTGCACACGGTGCTCGTGCTCACCGGCATCAGCGACCGTGCCGAGATCGAGCGCTACCCCTTCCGTCCCGACGAGATCGTCGACTCGGTGGCCGACCTGATCGCCCCCGAGCCGATCGAGACCGACCTGCCCGACCTGCCCGAGGGCGTGTGATGGGGGCGCTCGACGACGGCGAACGGGTGATGGCGACGGATGCTGCGCAGTGGCGCGAGTGGCTGAGCGCCCACCATGCGACCTCCACCGGGGCGTGGCTGGTCCGGCCGCGGAAGGGCTCCGGTCTGGAGCTCGTGGCCTACGAGGACGCCATCATGCAGGCGCTGTGCTTCGGCTGGATCGACGGGCCCGTGCGCACCTTCGACGAGCAGACCGGCGGACTGTGGTTCGCCCCGCGACGTCCGATGAGCGGGTGGGCTGCCACGAACAAGGCGCGGCTCGAGATCCTCGAGCGAGACGGGCTGCTCACCGCTGCGGGCATCCGCGCGATCGAGGTGGCGAAGGCGAACGGGTCGTGGACGATCCTCGACAACGCCGAGGCGCTGCGGGAGCCTGACGACCTGAAGGCCGCCCTCGACGCGCTGCCCGCGGCGCGCGCCGGATGGGACGCGTTCCCGCCGTCGAGCCGCAAGGTCGGCATCTCCGCCGTCGACAGCGCCCGCAGGCCCGAGACGCGCGCCGCGCGGATCGCGAAGATCGCGGCCGATGCCGCAGTGGGGAAGCGCCCGTGAATCCGTTCGAGCAGACGCTCCTGCTGGTGAGCTCCGCGCTCATCACCGCCACCGCGCTGGTGGTGCTGATCGTGCAGATGGTCCGCCACCGCCGGGACGGCGGCGACTGATGGCCCTCATCCTCGGCCTGTCGGGTCTGGCCGTGCTGGCGGTCGCCCTCGTGCTGTTCCTGCGCACCCAGAAGGAGGCCTCGGCCGCCGGCGCGACGACGAACCGTCGCGGAGTGCTGATCCTGACGTTGCTCGGCCTGATGCTCGCCCTGTCCTCGCAGCTCCCGATCTTCCACTGACGCCGCCGGGCGGGCACGCCGGCAGCGGCGGGGCGACCGCTACTGCGGCGCGAGGCCCAGGTCGTCGAGGTCGATCGCGGCGAGCCACTGCAGCCCGGCGGCCTCGACCGCGGCCTGCGCGCCGGTCTTGCGGTCGACGATCACCGCGACCGCGATCGGCTCGGCCCCTTCGCGGCGCAGCGCGTCGACGGCCTTGAGGGCCGACTGCCCTGTGGTCGAGGTGTCCTCGACCACGATGACGCGCCGGCCCGCGACATCCGCCCCCTCCACCTGACGGCCGCGGCCGTGGTCCTTGGGCTCCTTGCGCACCACGAACGCGTCGAGGGGCGAGTCGGTGCGCGCCGACTCGTGCATCACCGCGTTCGCGATCGGGTCGGCGCCGAGCGTCAGCCCGCCGACCGCGACGACGCCGTCGACGTCCTTGATCAGATCGAGCATGATCCGGCCGATGGCGGGCGCCGCACGGTGGTCGAGCGTCAGCTTGCGCATATCGACGTAGTAGGTCGCCTTCTTGCCGCTGGAGAGGGTGAAGTCGCCGTGGAAGACGGCTTCGTCCTGGATGAGGCCGATGAGGGCCTGTCGATCGGCTTCGAGTTCGGGCGTGGAGGCGACGGTCATGTGGTCGAGTCTAGAAGTAGGGTCGGAGCCATCCATGGGTGCGCCATCGGCGCAGCACCCCACACAGCAAGGATCACACCGGATGACCCGCATCGGCATCGTCGCTGAGCAACCAGGGGAGACGCGGGTCGCCGCGACCCCGACCACCGTCCAGAAGCTGCACGCCCTCGGGTACGAGACCGTCATCGAGAGCGGCGCGGGTGCCGCGTCCTCCTTCCCCGACGGGGCGTATGCCGCCGCCGGCACGGTCGTCGTCGGCCGGGAGGAGGCGTGGGCGTGCGAGGTGGTGCTCAAGCTCAACCCGCCGACGCCCCGGGAGGTCGACCTGCTCGCCGATGGAGCGACGATCGTCGGGATGCTGAGCCCCGCTCTGCGTCCCGAGGTGCGCGAGTCGCTGCAGACCCGTGGGATCACGGCGCTCGCCCTCGACGCGGTGCCGCGCATCTCGCGCGCACAGTCGATGGACGTGCTCAGCTCGATGGCCAACATCTCCGGCTACCGCGCCGTCGTCGAGGCCGCGCACGAGTTCGGCCGCTTCTTCACCGGCCAGGTGACGGCGGCCGGCAAGGTGCCGCCCGCGAAGGTCCTCGTGGCCGGCGCCGGTGTGGCCGGTCTCGCCGCGATCGGCGCCGCCTCGAGCCTCGGCGCCATCGTCCGCGCGACCGACCCGCGACCCGAGGTCGCCGACCAGGTCCGCTCGATCGGAGGCGAGTACCTCCCCGTCGAGGTCGCCGAGCAGATGGCGTCGAGCGACGGCTACGCCAAGGCGACGAGCGAGGCCTACGACCGCCGCGCCGCGGAGATCTACTCGGAGCAGGCCGCGGACGTCGACATCATCATCACGACCGCGCTCATCCCCGGGCGCCCCGCACCGCGCCTCATCACCGCGGCCGACGTCGCCACCATGAAGCCGGGGAGCGTCATCGTCGACATGGCCGCCGCGCAGGGCGGCAACGTCGAGGGCTCGGTCGCCGGCGTGCGGACCGTGACCGCCGGCGGTGTGATCATCCTGGGCTACACCGATCTGGCCGGACGGCTGCCGGCCCAGGCGTCGCAGCTCTACGGCACCAACCTGGTGAATCTGATCAAGCTGCTCACGCCGGGCAAGGACGGGCAGCTGACGCTCGACTTCGACGACGTCGTGCAGCGCTCGGTCACCGTCGTGCGCGACGGCGAGTCGACGTGGCCGCCTCCGCCCGTGCAGGTGTCGGCGGTGCCGCAGGCGACGACGGATGCGGTGGCCACCGCATCCGCTCCCGCGAAGCGCACCGTCAGCCGGACGACGCGGAACACGCTCATCGGGGTCGGGCTGGCCGCGCTCTTCGCGGTGTGCGCACTGGCCCCGGCGCCGCTGCCGCAGCACGTCACCGTGCTGATGCTGTCGGTGGTGGTCGGCTTCTACGTCATCGGGAAGGTGGCGCACGCGCTGCACACGCCGCTGATGAGCGTCACCAACGCGATCTCGGGCATCATCATCGTCGGCGCGCTCGTGCAGATCACGACGCCCGACCTCACCGTGCAGATCCTCGCGGCGATCGCGGTGCTGCTGGCCTCGATCAACATCTTCGGCGGATTCGCCGTCACCCGCCGCATGCTCGCGATGTTCAGCAAGGGCTCCGACCAGAAGGGCGCACAGCGATGATCGCCGGACCCGTCGCGGGCGCCGCCTACATCGTCGCCGCCCTGCTGTTCATCCTGAGCCTCGCCGGGCTCAGCAAGCACGAGTCGGCGCGCGCCGGCGTCCGCTACGGCATCATCGGCATGGCGATCGCGCTGCTCGCGACCATCGGGCTCGTCGTGCAGACCGCGGTGTTCGGCCGGGCGGAGGGCACCGGCGCGATCGGGCTCGTCCTCCTCGTCGTGGCCATGCTCGTCGGCGGTTCGATCGGACTGTGGCGGGCGCGGGTGGTCGAGATGACCGGCATGCCCGAGCTCATCGCCCTGCTGCACTCGTTCGTCGGGCTCGCCGCCGTGCTCGTCGGCTGGAACGGCGCGCTCTACGACAGCGGCCTCACCGGCGCGCTCGACGACATCCACCACGCCGAGGTGTTCGTGGGCGTCTTCATCGGCGCGGTGACCTTCACCGGGTCGATCGTGGCGTTCCTGAAGCTGTCCGGCCGGATGCCGTCGAAGCCGCTCATGCTGCCGGGCAAGAACGCCCTCAACGTGGGCGCCCTGATCGCCTTCGTCGCCCTGACCGTCTGGTACGTCATCACTCCCGAGCTCTGGCTGCTCGTCATCGTGACGGTGCTCGCCCTCGCGCTCGGGTGGCACCTGGTCGCCTCGATCGGCGGCGGCGACATGCCCGTCGTCGTCTCGATGCTCAACAGCTACTCGGGCTGGGCGGCCGCGGCCGCGGGCTTCCTGCTGAACAACGATCTGCTGATCGTCACGGGTGCGCTCGTCGGCTCGTCCGGTGCGTATCTGTCCTACATCATGTGCAAGGCGATGAACCGCTCGTTCCTGTCGGTGATCGCCGGCGGGTTCGGCATCGAGGCTCCGCGTGCGGGCGACGAAGAGGCCGGCGAGCATCGGGAGATCGATGCCGAGACCGCCGCGGAGATGCTGAGCGCAGCATCCACCGTCGTCATCACACCCGGATACGGCATGGCGGTCGCGCAGGCCCAGTACCCGGTCGCCGAACTGGCCGGCCGGCTGCGCGACCGGGGCGTGGACGTGCGCTTCGGCATCCATCCGGTCGCCGGACGACTGCCTGGTCACATGAACGTGCTGCTCGCCGAGGCGAAGGTGCCGTACGACATCGTGCTCGAGATGGACGAGGTCAACGACGATCTGGCGGCGACGTCGGTCGTGCTCGTGATCGGCGCGAACGACACCGTGAACCCGGCAGCCGCGGAGGATCCGACCAGCCCGATCGCCGGGATGCCGGTGCTGCGGGTGTGGGAGGCCGAGAACGTCATCGTGTTCAAGCGGTCGATGGCGTCGGGCTACGCGGGGGTCCAGAACCCGCTGTTCTTCCGCGAGAACACGCAGATGCTGTTCGGCGACGCGAAGGACCGGGTCGAGGACATCCTCCGCCACCTGTGACCGCCTGCGCGGGTGGGGATTCCGCGGATCCGGGACCATAGGCTGGGGGGATGCGCCTGGCCACCTGGAACGTGAACTCCATCCGCGCGCGCGTGGCGCGCACCGTCGACTTCGCCGTGCGCGAGCACATCGACGTGCTCGCGATGCAGGAGATCAAGTGCAAGCCGGAGCAGTTCCCGTACGAGGCGTTCGAGGAGGCCGGGTACCACGTCGTCGCGCACGGGCTGAGCCAGTGGAACGGCGTCGCGATCGCCAGCCGCGAGCCCATCGAGGACGTCGAGACCGCGTTCCCCGGCATGCCGGGGTTCGCGAAGGACCACGACGGACCCGACGCGCCGCTCGAGGCCCGTGCGATCGGCGCGACGGTCGGCGGAGTGAAGGTGTGGAGCCTCTATGTGCCGAACGGGCGCGCGCTCGGCGACCCGCACTACACGTACAAGCTGCACTGGCTCGAAGCGCTCGCGGCGCACACCCGCGCCACCCTCGCGGCCTCGCCCGACCTGCCCCTCGCGCTCGTCGGGGACTTCAACATCGCGCCGACTCCGGCCGACAACGGCGACCCCGCGGTCGTCGAGGGGTTCTCCACCCACGTCTCCCCTCCCGAGCGCGCGGCGTTCGCCGATCTCGAGGCGGCGGGCCTGGCCGACGTCGTGCGCCCGCTCGTCCCCGCGGGCTTCACGTACTGGGACTACAAGCGACTGCGCTTCCCCCGCAACGAGGGCATGCGCATCGACTTCATCCTCGGCTCGCGGGCTCTGGCAGACGCCGTGACGGGCGCCGCGATCCACCGCGACGAGCGCAAGGGCGAGATCCCGAGCGACCACGTGCCCGTCGTCGTCGACCTCGACCTGGCCTCGCCGGATGACGACGACGATGTGCCGATGATCTTCGGCTGAGCCGCAGCATCCGTCCGTCGCGGGCCGACCGCGCCTCACCCGGCACCCGCTCCCCTCGTCGAAACAGGTGTTCTGGCGGACGCAGGCCATCCGGTGCCGGAAACCTCCTGCCCTCGCCAGAACAGGTGTTCTGGCGCAGCGCGCTGAGACGGCCGGGCCTGTCGCGGGCCGTCAGAGCCCGCGGTCGGGCTTGTCCATGTCGCCGGTGCGGACGGGACCGCCGGGGCCGTAGCGCAGCAGCAGCACGCCCTTCTCCGACGTGACGGCCGGCTCCAGCAGCCGCAGGGTCGCCGGCGTCGCTCCGTCCGGGAACACCTTCTTGCCCTGCCCGAGCACCACGGGGTGCACCCAGAGATTCAGCTCGTCGTAGAGGTCCTCGGCGAGCAGCGACTGCACGAAGTCCACGCTGCCGATCACGTGGGTCTCGGCGTGCTGCTCGCGCAGCCGCGCGATCTCGGCGGCGAGATCGGGACCGAGCTGCGACGAGCCCGACCACTCCAGCGTCGGCGTGCCCCGCGAGGCGACGTACTTCGGCACGCGGTTGAGGATCTCCGCGATCGGCGAATCCACACCGGAATGGGTCGGCCAGTAGGCCGCGAAGATGTCGTAGGTGCGGCGGCCGAGCAGCAGCGCGTCGAGTCGCGCGATGCCCTCTCCGACGCGCTCCCCGGCGGTGTCGTCCAGCAGCGGCGCCTGCCAGCCGCCGTACGGGAACCCGTCCGACGGGTCCTCCTCGGGTCCACCGGGTGCCTGGGCGACCCCGTCGAGGGTCGTGAACAGGTCGATCACGATGCGTCCGGTCATGGGTGCTCCTCCGTGTTGTCGGCGATACCCATGCTTCCGGGCGAGACCCGTTCTGTGAAGGTGGGTCTCGACGCGGACGGCGGGTCTCGACGACAGACGGATGCTGTCGCCCCACGCACAGCGATGCCCCGACCCGCGAGGGGCCGGGGCATCCGGGTGCTGGAACGGGTGTTACGCGGAGACCGTCGCCGGTGCGTACCGGTCGACGAGTGCGACGAACGCCTCGAGGTAGGCCACCAGGAAGGCGGCGGTCTCGGGGCTCGTGACCTCGCCCTCGTCGGTGATGAGGCCGGGCGTGGACTGGATGTAGCCCTCGGGCTGGCCGAGCGTCGGGGCGTTGTAGTGGCTGAGGATCGCCTTCAGGTGCTGCTGGGCCGCCGCGGTGGCGATGCCGCCGCCGGAGGTGCCGATCACGGCGGTCGGCTTGCCGTTGAACGAACCCTGGCCCCACGGGCGGGCCGCCCAGTCGAGGGCGTTCTTCAGCACGCCGGGGATGGAGCGGCTGTACTCGGGGGTGAGGATGATGACGCCGTCGACGTCGGCGATCGCCTGCTTGAAGTCGCGCGCGACCTGCGGGTAGTCGGCGTCGTGGTCGGGCGAGTAGAACGGGAGGTCCTTGATCGGGATCTCGACGAGCGTCGTGCCCTCGGGCGCGAGGCGCTCGAGCGCCTTCGCGAGACGACGGTTGATCGAGGTCGACGAGATGCTTCCGACGATGTAGCCGAGTGTGCGCGTGGTCATCATTCTTCTTTCAGACATGACAGCCCCGCGGTGGGGGCCACCGTGGACAATCCGTCATCGACAACCGACCCCCTCCGAGATCTATTCCCCAGAATGGAAAAGTTTCCCGGCCGGGGCGCTCAGCCCATAGCGTGGTGTCAGTCGTCCAGGAAGGGGACCGGATGCTGCAGCTGGACCGCGTCAGCAAGAGCTACGGCGGCCGTCCCGCCCTCGATGAGGTGAGCTTCGCGGTGCGTCCTGGCCGGCTCACCGGCTTCGTCGGGGGCAACGGCGCGGGCAAGACCACCACGATGCGCATCGTGCTCGGCGTGCTCGGCGGCGACGGCGGGACGGTCAGCCTCAACGGCGCGCCCGTGACCGCGACCGAGCGCCGCCGCTTCGGGTACATGCCGGAGGAGCGGGGCCTGTACCCCAAGATGAAGGTGCTCGAGCAGATCGTGTACCTCGCCCGCCTGCATGGATTCTCGAAGGCGGATGCGGTCACCCGCTCCCGCGCGCTGCTCACCCGGCTCGGACTCGGCGAGCGACTGGGCGACAACGTCGAGGCCCTGTCGCTCGGCAACCAGCAGCGCGCCCAGATCGCCGGCGCCCTGGTGCACGACCCGCAGGTGCTGATCCTCGACGAGCCGTTCTCCGGCCTCGACCCGCTCGCCGTCGATGTGGTCGCGGGGGTGCTGCAGGAGCGCGCGGCCGCCGGAGCCGCCGTCCTGTTCTCGTCGCACCAGCTCGATGTCGTCGAGCGCCTCTGCGACGACCTCGTCATCATCGCCGGCGGCACGATCCGCGCGGCGGGATCGCGTGACGAGCTGCGCGCGCAGCATTCCACCCACCGCTACGAGCTGGTCTCGGACGCCGACCTCGCGTGGCTCGCCGCGGAGCCGGGTGTCGCCCTGGCCGGCAGCGAGGCTGGCCGCGCCCTGTTCGACGTGGCAGACGACGGCACGGCCCAGCGCGTGCTGCGCACCGCCCTCGGACGCGGGGCCGTCGCGAGCTTCGCGCCGCAGCATCCGACGCTCGCGCAGATCTTCAAGGAGGTCATCCAGTGACCGCTGACACCGTGCCCGCTCCGCCGCTCGCCCGCAGCGTGTGGCTGGTCGCCGCCCGCGAGATCGGATCGAAGCTGCGCAGCAAGGCGTTCGTGATCTCCACCGCGATCCTGTTCGTCGGCGCGCTGCTCCTGGTGATCTGGGGCGGCACGCAGGCGGGCAACGCCGACGGCATCGACGTCGCGGTGACGCCGCAGACCGAGTCGGCCGTCGCCGGGATCCCGTCCGTGAGTGCGACCGTGGTCGACACCGCCGACGAGGCGCTCGCCCTGGTCGACAGCGGCGACGTCGAGGCCGCGCTGGTGCCGCAGTCCGGCGCGTTCGGGTACAAGGTGGTCGCCGACGACAGCGTGCCGTCGGCGCTGATGGGGCTGCTCAGCCAGACGCCGCCGGTCGAGCTGCTCGAGCCGTCGGACGCGAATCCGATCCTCGGCTACTTCGTGGCGATCGGCTTCGGCGTGGTGTTCCTCCTCGCCGCGTCGCTGTTCGGAGGGACGATCGCGCAGAGCGTCGTCGAGGAGAAGCAGACGCGCGTCGTCGAGCTGCTGATCTCGGCGATTCCGACCCGCGCCCTGCTGGCCGGCAAGGTGCTCGGCAACACCGTGCTCGCGATGGGGCAGATCCTGGTGCTCGCCTCGATCTCGCTGATCGGGCTGTCGGTGACCGGTCAGACCGAGCTGCTGGCCGGCCTCGGCGTGCCGATCGCGTGGTTCGCGGTGTTCTTCCTGTTCGGGTTCGTGCTGCTCGCCGCTCTCTTCGCGGCCGCCGCGTCGATGGTGTCGCGCCAGGAGGACATCGGCTCGACGACGATGCCGATCACGATGCTCGTGATGGCGCCGTACTTCCTGGTGATCTTCTTCTTCGACAACCCGCTCGTGCTGGGCATCATGTCGTACGTGCCGTTCTCCGCGCCCGTCGGCATGCCCATGCGCCTGTTCCTCGGCACGGCCCAGTGGTGGGAGCCGATCCTGTCGCTTCTGATCCTCATCGGCACCTGCGTGCTCGCGATCGTCGTCGGCGCGCGCATCTACGAGAACTCGCTGCTGCGGATGGGCGGCCGGGTCAAGCTCCGCGAGGCCCTGTCCGGCTGACCCGGCGCTCCACACCGTTTACGGACGCGACACGCCGCTTGCGCCGGCAGGTACGCGGCGTGTCGCGTCCGTAAACGGGTTGGGATCCGGGTCAGGACGCGGCGAGCACCGCGAGCACGTTGCCGGCCGGATCGCGGAACCAGGCGATGTCCGGCCCGTGGACGCCGTCTCCGCGGACGATGCCCTTCTCGTCGGAGGCGAACTCGTCGTCGCTGTAGATCTTGGTCTTCACGCCCTTCGCGTTGAGCTCGTCGACCGCACCGTCGATGTCGTCGACGGGGAAGTTGAGGATCGTGAAGCTCGCGGGCTCGTGGTTCGGCTTGGCGTACGCGAGGATCGATCCCCCGCTCGGCAGGGTGATGTCGAGGAAGCCCATCGGATTGGTCTCCACCGTGAGCCCGAGGGTCTCGCCGTAGAACTGCCGGGCCGCGTCGATGTCGTCGACGCTGAACCCGCTGAACGCCCTGTCGGTCTGGAATCCGGTCATGCTGCCAGCATGCTCGCGGCCGCGGCGGGTGTCGAGGGGTCGGCGGTGAACGGCAGGGGGTCAGCGCTCGACGAGCACGCCGTCCGCGTCCGCCCACACGTGCGCCCCAGGACGGAACACGACCCCCGCGATCGTGACGGGCACGTCGACCTCGCCCACGCCGTCCTTCGCGCTCTTGCGCGGGTTCGAGCCGAGCGCCTTCACTCCGAGCGGCAGCATCCCGATCGCGTCGCGGTCGCGGATCGCACCGTTGACGATGATCCCGGCCCAGCCGTCGGCGACGGCGGCCGCCGCGATCAGGTCGCCGACGAGTGCCGACTCCAGCGACCCGCCGCCGTCGACCACCAGCACGGCGCCGTCGCCGGGGGTCGCCAGCGTCGCCTTCACGAGGGCGTTGTCGCGGTGGCAGCGCACGGTGCGGACCACCCCGTCGAACGCGGTGCGTCCGCCCAGGTCGAGCAGCTGCAGCGAGAGCGAGTCGAGCTCGTCGCCGCGCTCGTCGTACAGGTCGGCCGTCGCGATCGTCATGGGCCCACGGTAGCCGCGGCCTCACC